>JBMZCX010000004.1:0-76388 GCA_049613795.1 Thalassotalea sp.
CGAACTAACTGCATTTAGTTTAAAAACCTTTCAAGCGTTATCACTACTTATTAAACTTAAGGGTAGTATTTATAAAAAATCGACGAATTATAGCTTAGTCATCAGTAAGAATCAGCCCTTGAACGCAATTTGTTCAAAATTAATTAGCGCTAATTTTCAGTGCTAATTAATTACTTTAAAATCTTTAAAGCGAACGCCTAGTGATACAATCGCAATAAAGTAACTGATTACCCCTGTAAAAATACAAAAAACTAGCTTAGTAAGTTGTTCTAAAACAGTCATTTGCAGCCAAAAATCAAATGGTGGCGACAACCAATAGACCACCATTGCCATAAACATTGCAGACAATATAATTTTACTAATAAAGCGTTTTGTTTGTTTAGATAATTGATACACATTATTAGCTTTCAATCCATGATATAACAAATAAGCATTTAACGTTGCCGACATTGCGGTTGCCAACGCTAAACCCACATAACCAAGAAAAGGCGCTAACAATAAATTAAATACCATATTGGCAACCATCGCCTTTATTGCAATTTTCACTGGCGTTTTGGTGTCTTGCCTTGCGTAATAGCCAGGCGCTAAAATTTTAATAAACATAAAACTTAACAAGCCAGACAAGTAAGCAAATAAAGCAAAAGAGACTTGGGTTACTTCAAATTGAGTAAACTCGCCCCGCATAAACAACACCATAATAATGGGCTGTGCCAATATCACTAACCCTGCCAGTGCAGGCCACCCAAATACAGTAATGACCCTGATCCCCCAATCTAATGTTTGGGTAAATTCTTTCGGATTTTTACTTGCATGTAATCGCGCTAAGCTTGGTAGTATTACCGTAGCAATACCAATACCAAAAAGCCCTAATGGAAACTCTAATAAGCGGTCAGCATAATAAAGCCAACTTATTGAACCTGTTATTAAAAAGCTGGCAATTAGGGTATCAAGCAATAAATTAATTTGCGTTACTGATACACCAAAAAGTGCTGGAATAATAAGTTTTCTAATTTTTACCACGCCTGGCGCTTGCCACGCCCACCGCGGTTTAACTAATACGCCCGCCCTAAATAAAAATGGTATTTGAAAAGCAAACTGCACCAGTCCGCCTAAAAACACTCCCCATGCTAATGCATATTGTGGTTCAGCAAACCACGACTGCCCCCAAATCACCATGGCAATAATACACACATTTAATAGCACAGGGGTAAACGCAGAAACCGCAAACTTCCCCATCGTATTTAATACAGCCCCTGCTAATGCGGTAAAAGAGATAAACCACAAATAAGGAAACGTTATTTTTAAAAGTGATGCTGCTAAGGTAAATTTATCGCCGGCTTCCCCACCATTAAACCACTCTAAAAAC
Source organism: Thalassotalea sp. (assembly GCA_049613795.1). Taxonomy (GTDB): domain Bacteria; phylum Pseudomonadota; class Gammaproteobacteria; order Enterobacterales; family Alteromonadaceae; genus Thalassotalea_B. The sequence continues at coordinate 1,367 of JBMZCX010000004.1, forward strand.
CAACCAAAACCGAATAAGGCCACCAACAAAGGCGAACCAATTACACCAACTAAGGTAACTAGAGTAACAATAACGCCAAGCGTGCCTGAAACCTGCGCGATAAGCTGTTTAGTATGAACGTCGCTACCTTGCCCTTCCTCGAGGTCTTTCTCACTATATTCCGCTAATACCGGCACGAAAGCTTGAGCAAAAGCACCTTCGGCAAAAAGTCGTCTTAAAAAATTAGGAATTTTATTGGCAAAAAAGAAAACATCCGCGGCAGCACTCGCGCCAATAAAGTTAGCTATGGCCACATCTCTCACTAAGCCTAATACCCTAGAAATTAACGTCATAACACTGACAATAATGCCTGACTTAACTAATTTTTTACTCAATAGGAGGCCTCACTAATAAAGGGGAAGTTGTATGATCATAAGTTGATAAAGAAACAACAGTATTATGCGGCGAACTCTACAAATTAAACAAGTTATCTAGCGATTATTTCTTAGCAATAGTTTAAATAATCGAAAATAGTCTGTACCATATGGCAACTGACAACTCTATTCGCGACTTTATTTAAATAAAACTGCTAAAAGGTTTGACAAAGTCGGTAAAAAAAGGCATATTTCGTCGCCTTAAATTTAAGCTATATTTAATCATTATTAGGAGTTCACCTTGGCTAACTCAAAGCAGGCTAAGAAACGTGCGGTTCAATCAGAAAAGCGCCGTCAACATAATGCAAGTCGTCGTTCAATGATGCGCACTTTATTAAAGAAAGTACTCGCTGCCATTGAAGCCGGTGACAAAGAAGTTGCAACAAAAGAATTTGCTGCTGCTACACCAATTTTAGACCGTTACGCAAGCAAAGGCCTTATTCATAAGAATAAAGCTGCTCGTAGTAAGAGTCGTTTAAACTCGGCAATTAAAGCACTTTAATTGTTGTTTAAATAATTTAAAAAACCGGCTTTAGCCGGTTTTTTTATCTCTAAAATTCATTAAATCGTCATTTATCCGCTTTATTTAAGCTTTCCTCTTGTCTTACTGTTCAAATTTTTCTAGTCTCTACCCGTTAATCACATTAAGGCGAGAACAATGAAAAAAACAACAATTGCCATGGCACTATTAATTGCAACGAGCGCATTAAGCGGCTGCAATGACGCACCAATAAAAACAACAAGCACAGCTCCTACTTTATTGCCAGACTACAATAATCGTTTAGACATTTACCAGACGATAAAATTAACCACCGACTTAAGTCATTTATCAGCTGAACAAAAACAAATGCTAGGCTTATTAATTGAAGCTTCAGAGATTATGGATGACCTGTTTTGGCAGCAAGCATTTGGTGAAAATAAAGAAACGTTTCTCTCGAGCATTCAAGATAAAAAAGTACGAGAGTTTGCCCAAATCAACTATGGCCCTTGGGACAGATTAGATGGTGACAAACCTTTTTTAAGTGGGTACCAAGCTAAGTTACATGGCGCCGAATTTTATCCAAGCGATATGACAAAGGCAGAGTTTGAAGCGAATAAATTTGGTGACAATAAAGGGTTATATTCATTAGTAAAACGTGACAACCACGGTGCATTAACGGCAATTTCGTTTTCAGAAGCCTATAGTGAAGAATTGAACCGTGCGGCAGTTATATTAGAAAAAGCTTCAACATTAGCCAAAGATAAAGAGTTTGCTAATTACTTAACCTTGCGTGCACAAGCATTACGCAGTGACAATTATCAAGCGTCTGACTTTGCATGGATGGATATGAAGAATAACCCAATTGATGTGGTTATTGGCCCTATTGAGACCTATGAAGATCAGCTATTTGGCTATCGCGCAGCATTCGAATCTTATGTACTTGTTAAAGATATGGCATGGAGCGAAAAGCTGGCAAAATATGCCGCCTTTTTACCTGAGTTACAAAAAGGCTTACCTGTTGCTAAAAAATATAAAAAAGAAGTACCGGGTTCAGATGCTGACTTAAATGCATACGACGTTATCTATTACGCTGGTCACGCCAACGCTGGTGGTAAAACAATTGCCATTAACTTACCTAACGATGAAAAAGTGCAGCTCGAAAAAGGCACACGTCGTTTACAACTTAAAAATGCTATGCGCGCTAAATATGACGCAATTTTAGTGCCTATTGCGCAAGAGCTAATCGTACCTGAACAACGTAGTAATGTAACGTTTAACGCTTTCTTTGCCAATACTATGTTTCACGAAGTGGCTCATGGTTTAGGCATTAAAAATACCATTAACAATACTGGTACTGTACGCCAAGCACTAAAAGAACATGCCTCAGCATTAGAAGAAGGTAAAGCAGACATTCTTGGCTTATACATGATCCGCCAATTACTTGAAAAAGGTGCGATAGAAGAAGGCGTACTTGCAGACTATTACACCACCTTTATGGCAGGCATATTTCGCTCAGTACGATTTGGTGCCAGCTCAGCCCACGGTAAAGCGAATATGGTGCGTTTTAACTACTTTGCTGAGCAGGGTGCATTTGATCGTAACGAACAAGGCTTATATAGCGTTAATATGGAAAAAATGAGCCAAGCGATTGATTCACTTTCTGCACTCATTTTAGAGTTGCAAGGAAATGGTAACTACCAAGGTGTTGATGACTTAGTCACTAAAAGTGGTTTTATTGGTGAAACGTTAACACAAGACCTAGATAAACTATCAAAAGCTAAAATACCTGTTGATATAACATTTGAACAAGGTAAAAAAATACTTGGATTGTAAAGGTTAACGTAAATGGGATGTAGCTTACTTACCAGTAAATACATCCCATTCTAACAACCGCTTCCCTATTTATTTCTTACTAATTGCTTTCTAAAAAAGCAAACGCGGTCGAAAACGCTTCTTCTTGAAATTTCTTTAAACCTGTATCACGAAAATCAATATTAACCTGTGTTTTAGCCCACGCAGACTTGATATAGGTAGCAGCAACAATATTCACATTAATATCTTCAAGTAATTGAATTGCCGCTTCTAATTTAAAACCAACAGGGCCACCTGAAAATTTGCCTTTTAACGCGCGCCCTTTAATTACCACATGATCAATTTTGTAATCAGTTAAAAACTTTGAAAAAGTAAACTGAAATTTTTTCATTTGCTCTGCATCGCCCGCATCGTCTATCGCAATTTTAGGCACACGAATATGGGGGATGTCATATAAACCATTTTCTCTTGTCATCACACAAATTATCGCGTCATTACCTTTTAACTCTACACCACAAACTCTCATAGTTACCTTCTTAACTGATACACACGCAATAATGAATACCACTGCGTTAAATAATATTTATTCACCGAAAAATAATCTCGATAGATTAAAGGCTATTATACGGCAGAACCTTACCAACTACAGCGTTATTTATTGTCTTTTTCTTTGGCAAAATTTAATAACGTATCGCCAGACATCCGATAACCAATCCACTCATTTTGAGGCTGCGCACCTAAAGACTCATAAAACTCTCTTGAAGGCGTGTTCCAGTCAAGGCAACTCCACTCAAAACGTCCGCAGCCTTTTTCAACAGCTATTGATGCTAATTTTTTCAATAATGCAATACCCGCTCCTTGTCCTCGATATTCAGGCGATACATATAAATCTTCCAAATAAAGTCCAGGTTTAGCTAACCATGTTGAATAATTATAAAAATAAATAGAAAAACCAATAGCTTTGCCGTCAAGTTCACAAATCAAGCCATGCACACCACTGTGCGCTGAAAAAATACTTTCTTGAATTGTTTCTTTTGTTGCGAGTACCTCGTTTTCAGCTTTTTCATAAATAGCGAGTTCACGAATAAAATATAAAATGGTATCGCAGTCTGCTTCCACCGCTGTTCTTATGGTTAATTGAGTCACTAATTATCCTTTTATTTTCTTATTAATTTCTTTCAGGTTAACGTTATTTTTAAGCAAAATAAAGTACGGTAACTGTACAACTAGTTTTTTCAATATTCTGTATATGTTACATAAATGGAACTAATGTATAATTCAAGCCTCTATACTCTATTCCTAAACTTAAGGACATAATTGTGTTTAAAAAGCTCTTATTGTTATCGATAGTCACTTTCCCACTTTTTACCTTATCAGCTACTGCTAGTACCGTAAGCTCAGTTGCTGATAAAACAGCTGAATATGCTGTAGCCACATACTCAAATGCTATGGTTGCAAACTTAGCTGAGCTAGTGAAGCACAATACCGTTGCTGTTGAAGGCATATCTGCCAACGATAACCCAGAACATATTGCCTTTAAAGCAAACTTAAAAAAGCAGGCTGATGCATTAGGGCTAGACTTTACCGATCATGGTTATGTCGTGATTATAGGATTAGGTAACAGCAAAGAACGTGTCGGTATTATTACCCATGGCGACATTCAGCCAGTAAATTCAAGTAAATGGGCTAAATCGCCATTTGAATTAGACACAACCAGTGAGCCTGGTAAGCTTATTGCGCGCGGTACTGAAGACGATAAAGGGCCAATATCAACCGCAATGTTCGCTATGAAAGCAATTAAAGATCAAAAAATAGCATTGCAAAAGCGACTTGAACTTTATGTCTACATGGCGGAAGAATCAGATTGGGGGCCACTACAAGAATATGTGAAAAATAACGAGCTACCACAAATAAATATTACTATTGATGCTTCATACCCTGTTGTGACCGCAGAAAAGGGCTATGGCACCCTTAAAATTGCGTTTAACAAACAAAAGCCACCCACATTAGACACTTATCTTAGTCATTTTGAAGGTGGTTATTTTGGTAGCCAAATACCAGAAGATGCTAAAGCCATTATAGAAAACGCCGATCTTCATGTATTAAGTACGTTAATGAGCAAAGCCAAAACCTATCACGACGGCATTAATTTTAATTTTGAATTAAAAGAGAAACAGCTCACTGTTACCGCATTAGGTAAATCAGCCCACTCATCAGAGCCTGAAGGTGGTGTAAATGCAATACCTTATTTAGCTGACTTATTATCTGATACGCGATGGGATAACAATGGCGCTGGTACCTTAGTTAATTTTATTAACGACAATATCGGCTTAGGATTAGAAGGTAAAAAATTTGGTAATATTGCTTACCGTGACGACTTTATGGGGGCGATGACGGTTTCACCTACGGTAATTAAGCAGCATGACAATACCATTGAATTAAATATTAATATTCGTCGACCGAAGGGTAAAACAGCACAACAGCTACGTAGTGAAATTACTACAGCCATTGCCAAGTGGAAGCTTAATAACTTAGCAGATATTACCGAGTTAGATCACTATATTGGCGACCCATTTGTACAGAACAAAGCGCCGCATACACAAACCTTGCTCAACGTATTTTCAAAGTACACTGGTATTAAAGACGCAAAGCCTATTTCAATTGGCGGCGGCACTAACTCGCGCTTATTTCCTAACGCCATAGCCTTTGGTCCATCAATGCCTGGCGTAGTCTATTCAGGGCATTCAGAGCATGAGTTCATCACCATGAAACAGTTCGTTTTAAACCTTAAAATGTATACCGCAGTAATGGTAGAATTAGCACAATAACGCATTAACAATACGGAGTAAGAAAACCTAACAGTTTTCTTACTCAAGCATTGGTACTACTTTACTAGGTTAATATTTTATGAAAAAAACATGTATTGTTACGGGTGGTAGCTCAGGTATAGGGTTGAGTATTGTTCAACTTTTTATTAACAATAATTACCAAGTATTTAATTTAGATATGAAGCCAAGCGATCATGGAACATTTTGCGCTTGCGACATAACTAATCACCAGCAAGTAACCGACATTATTACCAATATCGCGAAAAAGCATAATATTAATGTGTTAGTGTCTAATGCTGGGATTCACTATTCTGCTAATATTGAAAACACCAGTGAAGCTGATTTGGACAAAGTATTTAATATTAATGTGAAAGGAGCATATTCAGCAATAAAAGCCGTTTTACCTTCAATGAAAGCACAACAAAACGGTGCCATTATTTTAATGTCTTCAGATCAAGCTTTAATCGCTAAGCAAAATTCCTTTGCCTATAACTTAAGTAAAAATGCATTAGCGTCAATGGCAAAAACAACCGCACTCGATTATGCCGCATTTAACATTCGTGCCAATGCCGTTTGCCCAGGTACGATAGAAACCCCTTTGTATCATCAAGCAATTAATAATTATTGTGAGCGATCAGGTGCCAATAAAATTGAAGTTCATCAAGAAGAAGCCGCTTTACAACCCTTAAACCGATTAGGACAGCCCGAAGAAGTAGCAGAATTGGTTTTATTCTTGGCATCAGACAAGGCTAAATTTATTACTGGCAGCTTACAAGTTATCGACGGTGGTTACACCGCTCAATAACGACGGGTATATCATCATGAAAATAATTGACAGCCATGTTCATTTTTTTGATTTATCTAAAGGAGAGTACCACTGGCTAAAGCCAGAAAATCCTCCTTTTTGGTCAGATAAAAAACGAATAGCAAATAACGTTAGTGAGCGTGATTTAGTTGTGAGTGATTCAATGAACTTAGCTGGTTTTGTGCATATTGAAGCAGGCTTTAACAACCAAGCCCCTTGGCAAGAAATTGCATGGCTTGAAGCAAGTTGTAAGTCACCATTTCGCGCGGTTGCCAATATTAATTTAACACTTAATCCAGAAAAATTTCAGCAACAAATCAAACAAATTTCAGCCTACGCATCAGTTGTTGGTTGTCGTCATATACTAGATAGCCAAGCCGTTGAGTTATTAACTTCTGAACAAGTAAAAAACAATTTTTCAGCCTTAAATAAAGCAAAGCTAAATTTTGAAGTTCAAATGCCATTTAGTAATAAAAAGGCAGTTAATGCATTAAATACTATCGTTAAAAACAATCCTAACATCAGCTTTATTATAAATCATGCGGGTAGTCCTTTAAGTAATAGCGGTGAAGTTTCAGAGGCTTCACTATGGTATCAAGGGTTGGCGATCATTGCTGAAAACAATAACGTAGCAATAAAATGTTCGGGTTGGGAAATGGTAAATCGCCACTATTCATTTGATTGGTGCAAAACCATTATTAACCACTGCCTAACACTTTTTGGCACGCAACGCGTTATGCTAAGCAGTAACTTTCCTTTAACCCGGCTAAGTTGCAGCTATCAAACCTATTGGCAAGCTATGCTATCAGTAGTAACTTCCTCACTTAATGAGTGCCAGCACAACTTATTACACAACAATAGTAAATTTTGGTATAAATTCCCATAAGTAAGCTTTAATTTGAAATTTTATTTCATCGGATACTGCCATAATAACGATAAAATCGATATAGTTGTACTACGCTCAAACTACCTTTTAAAAAGCCATTATGGATAAATTCGATAAGCACATTTTACAGATCCTACAAAAAGACTGCACCGCCGCTGTCAGCGATGTGGCCGCACAAGTTGGCCTTTCTACCACCCCCTGTTGGCGACGAATTCAAGCCATGGAAAAGTCTGGCCTTATTAGAGGGCGCGTTGCCCTTACCAATGCCGAAATGCTAAATGTAGGACTAACTGTATTTGTGATGATAAAAACCAACCAACATAACCCTGATTGGCTTGACGACTTTGGAAAAGTAGCAACAGAATTTCAAGAGATCATCGAGTTTTATCGAATGAGTGGCGAAGTGGATTACCTACTAAAGGTCGTGGTACCAGATATGAAGGCATACGATCATTTTTATAAAAAATTGATCGACAAAGCAAGCTTTGCCGATATTAGTTCAAGCTTTGCGATGGAGGAAATGAAATACACCACCGCACTGCCTGTTGACTACCTGTAATAACAAGTAAATTATTTTTTCATTAGCGACTTTAAGTCTGCAAAAGGGTTATACGTTGCTGAATCTTGGTTAGTGTCGCCTGCTTTTACTTCTGTTTGATATTGCGCATGCTCCGTATATTTTGCATGCTCATTGTCGTGACAATAAATACATAATAATTCCCAGTTGCTGCCATCGTTAGGATTGTTGGTATGGTCATGATCAACATGATGCACCGTCAACTCTTTTAAATTTGAATAAACAAACTCACGTGCACAGCGCCCACAAAGCCAAGGGAAAAGTTTAAGCGCTTTATCTCTATAGCCTTTTTCTTGGCTCTTATAATTAGCACTTGTACCAAATTTATCTGAAGACATTTTATTCTCTCACTAACTCAGCGGTTATTTTAAAGACTTAACCATAACATGCGGCGAACGCTTAACCACTTCATCGTTTAAGTCGATGCCAATGCCTGGTGTTTCAGACACTTCAAATATGCCATTTACAGGTTGTGGATCTTGAATACATAACTCACGGTTCCATGCTTTAATAGCGTAAGTGTGATGCTCGTGTATTAAGAAGTTAGGAATAGCCGTTTCTAAGTGCAATGAGGCAGCAGTTGCCACTGGGCCGCCACAAACATGTGCTTGAATACGTACATCGTAAACATCAGCATAATCACAGACTTTTTTACTTTCAGTAAAACCGCCGCAAAGGCCAACATCAGGTTGTAGAACATCTATGCTTTGATCTTCAAAGTATTGGCGAACATCCCAGCGATGATATAAACGTTCACCCCCAGCAATAGGTACATTTACGCGATCAGACACTTTTTTATGCACTTTGGGGTTCAAATAATTAACAGGCTCCTCGTACATCATACAATCAACTTCTTCAACAATTTCACCCATTTGAATGGCTGATGCAGCGCCCATTAATGAGTGAGATTCAAAAATGATGTCAACGTTTTCACCAACCGCATTTCTTATAGCGCGTAACCTGTCGCCAAATAAGCGCATTTGTGGACGCGTAAACAGCTTAGTACGATCAAAAGACGAGCTGCCGTCACCGTTATAAACTATTGGGTCTACTTTTACCGCATCGTAACCTTGTGCAACCGCTTTTAGTGCAGCTTCAGCATACTCTTCTGGCTGAATAAGCTTTTTGCATTCAGCATCCCAATCAAACTGCAATTGGCTGGCATAAGTACGTAGTTTACTATTAACTTTACCACCTAATAATTGATAAACAGGAACGCCTAATGCTTTCCCTTTAATGTCCCATAGTGCGGTATCAATAGCGCTCATTGCTGCATATAATACAGGTCCGCCACCTAAGCCCCAAAAACTTTCACGTAACATTTTTGACCACAACAATTCAGTTTGCATTGGGTTAAAGCCAATTAATACTGCTTCTGCAATTTCTTTGATCATAGCGGCGGCGGCACTGTGCCCCCAGTCATAAGCTAAGCCTGCTTCACCAACACCAACGATGCCTTCGTCGGTATAAACACGTATAAATACAGGGTTCCAAGGCGGGCGTTCTGGACATTCAATATCAAAAATTTCTACTTGGGTAATTTTCATTTCTTTTCTCTTTTAAAATAATTTATTCTAGCTAGCAAACGTAGGGTCTTGACGGTAAACACGTCTTAACATCGCTGGCCAAGACTTTTGCCCACCCGTTATACCCGTATGAACAACACTGGCTTGCGCTTTAATGCCATCAATAATTGATTGATCAACCATTACAGCTGTCTTACCCATCGATAAGGTTTGAATTTGAATTTGGCAGGCACGCGTTAAGTCATACATGTGCATAAAGGCGTCACCTATCGTTTGTCCTAGTGTTAATGCGCCATGATTACGTAGTAACATAAAATTAGCGCTACCTAGGTCATCTTGTAAACGTTTTTTCTCTTGCTTATCAACAGCTAAACCTTCGTAGTCATGGTAGCTCATAGAAGCTAATGCAAACATTGCATATTGGCTTAATGGTAATAAACCTTCTTCTATACTAGCAACGGCGGTTGTTTCATTAGTATGTAAATGCAACACACATTGCGCATCGTGACGTGCCGCGTGAACAGCACTATGAATAGTAAAACCCGCTGGATTTATTTCAAATGGGCAGTTTTTATCAATAATGTTACCGTCAATATCAATTTTAACGAGATTTGAAGCCGTTATTTCATCGAACGCCATGCCAAAGGCATTAATTAAATAATGGTCGGTATTGGGAATTCGCGCTGAAATATGCGTATAAATTAAGTCATCCCAGCCATGCATTACGACCAAACGATAACAAGCGGCTAAGTCAACTCGGGTTTGCCACTCTTCTTCAGAGACTTGACCTTGTAAATTTATTTTCAGCAATTCGAACATTTACTTTCCTTTAATAGTTATCCGCACCGAACTTATGGCATGAAGTTTACCTAAAGCGATGTTTGAGTGAAAGCAAGGAAGTCAGGAATTCAGAATTTGAGCTAATAAAAGAGACTAAAAAAGTATAGAACATTAAATATTAGCAGCTTAGCGCATACTCTTTAGTCTTATGGCTAATTGCGCAACTACCCCATTAACCCTTTAATAATCGCGGCAATAATTAATCCAAACACTAAATAGCGGGTAACTTTTGAATATTTACTTTGTTGTTCAACCGACATTGGCTTGCCAAACTTTTCACCAAAAACAACCATTAATGCAACACCTGAAAAAACAACCGCTAAAATAACTAACAATGCCATATAAGAACCTAATTACGAAAACCAGCAAATACTTGCTTTGCTAAAATCTAAAGTTAACTTAATATATCACATAGAAAAATAAGATCTTATTCGGAACGATGATCAATGACACAAAACGAAAACTTTTCTGAAAAGCGACAATTTATAATACGTCTTGGCAAAGCGTTACATAAATTTGGTACGCCCGCTTACCGTATGGAAGCACATTTGCAAAGTGTTGCCCAAAATTTAGGGATAGAAGCTAATTTTGTGATCACACCAACGTCTCTCACCTTTGTACTCGCCAATGCAAACGATAACAATGAGCACCAAGAGTACAACCATATTGTAAGAGTAAAGCCCGGCGAATTAGATCTGGGTTCTTTAGCACGAACAGACGAATTAGTTGACGAATTAGGCTCAGGCCAACGCTCGCTTACAGACGCTATTGAGCGTCTTGACGACATTATGAATAAGCCTAACCCCTACGGCAGAGTGCTGACTTTTGTAGCCTTTGGTGCTTCAAGTGGTGCTTTTGCAATGCTAATGCGCACCAGCTGGAATGATGTGCTTTGGTCAACTTTACTCGGGCTATTTGTTTGCCTTTTTGTTTTTTGGGCTGAACGTTCAAAGCGAGTTACCGAAATGTTGGAACCTATTTCAGCATTAACATCCGCGTTATTAGCTAGTGCAATTACCTTAATTGATCCGAGCATTAATTTACCCTTAGTTATTCTTTCAAGCATAATTGCATTTATTCCTGGTTTGGCACTTACCCTTGGGTTGTCTGAACTTGCCGCGCGTAATTTAATTGCAGGCACCGCACGGATAATGGATGCCATAATGGTACTCTTTAAGCTCTATTTTGGTGCGGTTTTAGGCATGGCATTAGGCGATAAATTTTGGGGCGTTGCCGACTTCATTGAGCCAGCGCACACACCCGAGTGGGTGTCTTGGGTCGCTGTTGCCACACTTTCTATCAGCTTAGTTATTCTCTTTAAAGCCCGTATTAAAGATGCACCTTGGGGTATTATTTCTGGCTTTATTGCTTATGGTGCAAGTGTTTGGGGCGCTATTCATTTAGGTGTTGCTTTAGGTGCTTTTGTTGGTGCTTTTGCTTTAGGTATTTACAGTAATATTTTTTCTCGATTAATGAAGCTTCCTTCCAGCTTAGTAAAATTATTAGGCTTAGTCGTGCTAGTACCTGGTAGTAAAGTCTATATTGGTTTAAATAGTGCTATTTCGGGGCAAGCAATGCTAAATGCTACCGATGTGGGCTCACAAACCTTTCTTATTTTTATGTCGTTAGTTGCGGGGTTAATATTTGCAAATGTTATATTACCACCACGAAAAGCGCTGTAATAATGACTAATGTAATAAATGAAACAAAAGAAAAAACGCCATACCACCATGGTGACTTAAAAGCTGCCATTATTAAAACAGCAAGTACCATGCTTGAAAGTCAGGGCATTGAAGCGCTTTCATTACGAAAAATAGCTGAAAATGTAGGGGTTTCTCGCACTGCGGCTTATCATCATTATAAAGATAAAAATGAATTATTAAGTGCCATTGCTAGCCAAGGTTTTTTACTGTGGAAAACACAGGTTGAATTAATTTTTAGTAATAAAGCACTGAGTCACCGTCAACAACTCAGTCAATTTTGTCATGGCTATATACAATTTGCAGTTAACAATCCCCATACCTACGACCTGATGTTCGGCCGAACGCTTTGGAAAAACAATGTCAGTTCCGATGAACTAAAAAAAGTCGCTTATCCGAGCTTTGAGTATCAAGTCGCCATGACTAAGCATTGGCAAGAGCAAGGTCTTTTAGCCAAAACAGAAAACTCACTGCGCCTTGCACAAGTATTATGGGGTACATTACATGGTATTGCTAAGCTAATGTTAGACGGTATTTATACCGACACCAGTAACATTACACAAATGTGTGATTGTGCAATAGCACTCTTTATTGTAAATAAGAAAACCTCTTAATAATCATTCACGTTAAGCGTTGTACATTAAAAGTTTTTCATTGATAATCACGCTTATACTATAAAAAATACAATTAACTTGTTAGGTTTTCCATGCCAAATTCTGTGCACAACAATGCTGATATAAAACTAGCAAAATATAATGAATATTTTTCAATTAGCCACGACTTCAATATCAACATCAAACCATTAGCAAGCTCAGCCGATTATTCATTTTCAACATTTCTTGAAAGAATACCTACACCTTTTATGCTCGCAACCCAAGTAGTGGCCATTGATAATATCGCGCTACAACCTTTCCAGACGGTTACAGGTGTTTCTAATCAGTTAGCCCAGTATTTAACGTTACAATCACAAAAAATAGACTTATTGATGAATTACATCATCACCCAGCAAGACGAGGAAGCTTATCGTTATCAAGGGGAAAGTTTTAGTGGGAGTGGCATCAGTTTTACCTCGGCTGACGAGTTTTCACTTACCGATAAAGTCGAAATAAAGCTATTTTTAAATATTGATAATTGTAATATTTATTGCCATGGCGAAATTATTCAAAAAACAGAATCGGATAACGTTTTTCAGTACAGCGTGCTTTTTACCCATATCCGTGACGATGACAGAGAATTGCTCGTGCGTTGTAGCCTGCATACACAACAAAAACAATTACAGGCATTAACCAAAAAACGGCAAGATGAAAGTTAATGGAAGAATTTACTACGGCGTTTTCTCTTATTTATAGGGAGCAACCCTATAAATAAGTTAGGCCCTGCTAAACACCAAATTAATCGCTGAAAAAAACGTACAGAAAACTCAGCACGTCTTAATGGTTATTAACCTCTTACACACAAATTCGATTAAGTGTTACATCGACTTTTTCTGTCGTTTCTTTTTGCTGTTCAGCATATTCAGCCACATTATTCAGCCCAGCAGTAGCATCGCTACTTAGCGAAACAATTTCCGCCATATTGTCATTAATAGACGCTGTAGATTGTTGTTGCTGTTCGGTGCCACTAGCAATTTGTGAGGTTAAATTATTAACCTCATTAAACACCTCACCAATTTGAGATAATGCAGAAACTACACCTTCTGACTGGTTTAAGCTGTCTTTTGTTAATTCTTGCCCTTTAGCTATGGCGGTTACTGCGTTGTTTGATTTAGCTTGTAACCCTTCAACCATTGACTGAATTTCAACAGTAGACTCTTGTGTTCTATGCGCTAATGCTCTTACCTCATCAGCCACAACAGCAAAGCCTCTGCCCTGCTCTCCGGCTCGCGCAGCTTCAATAGCAGCATTAAGCGCTAATAAATTGGTTTGGTCGGCAATACCTCGAATAACATCTAATACAGAACCAATTTTAGAGGCCTCTTCTTGCAACAAAGCTAAATCATTAACCATAGTCGTTACTTCTTCAGCAAAGGCTGCAATTGTATTTTGACTGGTATTAGATGCATTAGTCCCCTCTTCCAAAATAGTTAATACTTGGTGAGTGGTATCGCTAACTTGTGCCGCACTTTGCGACAATGTCGCCGATGTAGAGGCAACTTCGTCAATAGAATTCGCCATTAATGTTATTTGAGCCGATGAATTGTCAACAGCAATAACCGAGTCACTAATTTGACTAGTTAATGACGATGACCCCTGCCGTAAAGTCTCTGATTCTTGCTTTATATCGCTTACCACATCAGCTAAATCAGTAATAAAGGCACTTAAATCATTAGTAACTTTGGCAAAGTCATCGTTAATATTGTCAATTAAAGGACCAGAAGGTGCTCGGTCAACACTTACCACTAAATTTAAATACTGCTGAAGCTTTTCTATTCGAGTAGATAACTGCTGCTGAGAAAAAATAAAACTCACTACAAACTGTAGAACTACAGTAACTAAAAGTAAAAAAACGACTGCCGTTTTACTTAACTCATCAGTAAATAAAAGTACGCCAAACGTAGCAAGTACACCAATAAAAAGGCTAGGTAATAGTAATTTAATATTTAAACGATTTAGCATAGAGAATCCATCATTATTATTTTGAGTTAACAACTATTGTTATAGACGATAAATAAATTACAGGTAAAAATATATTTTGGCTATATTTTTAAGCAATAATCTTCAATAATACGATAGGTTTCAATAACTTTTTAAGGTAAAAATGTCGATCTATTTTATTTTTCTTATTATTCTTGCTGCTTCATTGATAATTGGCGGCATTATGTTAATAAAGCAGTCAGCCAAAAAATTTAACCTAACCGAGCAGCAATTAAAAGATATAAAGGCACGAAATAAGGCATTAGATGAGCAAGAAAAAGAAGATTAATTACGATAAATCGTTTGAATAAGATGATAACCAAAACGTGTTTTTACTGGTCCGTGAACTTTTAATACTTCTTTTTTAAAAACCACGTCATCAAACGCTTTGACCATTTGCCCTTTTTTAAACTCACCTAAATCTCCGCCCTTTTTAGCAGAGGGGCAATTCGAAAACTTCTTCGCTAATTGTCCAAAATCAGCACCTTTATCAAGCTTGCCTTTAAGCTCCTGCGCTTGTTTCTCTGTTTTTACCAATATATGGCGCGCACACGCAGTCATATTCATTACCTCGCTTTAATAAATGTTGATAAGCTCATCATAAAATATGACAATACTGGCAATTATACACCTAATAAATAGAGCAAAGTAGCAATGTCATCAATTGAGCATTTATTTAAAAATAATATTAAGTGGGCTAAAGAAATATCAGAAAATAATCCGGCTTTTTTTGAATCTCTATCGCAACAACAATCGCCTGAATATTTATGGATTGGCTGCTCCGACTCTCGCGTACCCGCTAATGAACTGTTAGGCATGCTACCCGGTGAAGTGTTTGTTCATAGAAACATTGCTAATCAAGTTATTCACACAGATTTAAATTGTTTATCCGTAATTCAATACGCCGTTGAAATATTAAAAGTGCGTCATATTATTGTCTGCGGCCATTATGGTTGTGGCGGTGTGCAAGCTTCTTTAGATAATGAAAGCTACGGATTAATTGATAATTGGCTGCGCCATATTGAAGACGTATACCGTTTTAATAAAACTCAATTTGAAGGCATTACTGACGAATCAGAAAAAGTGAATAAATTATGCGAGCTTAATGTTATTGAACAAGTGGCTAATGTTTCAAATACCACTATATTAAGAAATGCATGGAAAGCAGGACAAAATACGACCGTGCACGGCTTTGTTTACAATTTACATGACGGGATATTAAAAGATATGAAGGTTTCTGTAGGACTAAAAGAGTTTACATCTTAGATTTCAAACAGGACCTAAATCTTAAACTCTAGGTCCTGCTTCTTCGAAAATATTACAACACGCCACGTTCCATTTGGTTTAATTCAATCGACTTAAACAAGGCTGTAAAGTTACCTTCTCCAAAGCCTTTATCGTCAACACGTTGGATCATTTCAATGAAGATAGGACCAAAAATATTCTTAGTGAAAATTTGTAATAAATACGAGTTTTCGTTTTGGCTATCGACTAAAATTTGATGATCTTGAATACGCTTATGATCTTCTTTAACCCAAGGAATACGCTTAAACACATCGTCATAATACTCAGGTACAATGTCTAAGGTATCAATAATGTCTTTATCTAGTTGATCTAAAGAGCCTACTAGGTCATCGGTAATAAATGCTAAATGCTGAACACCTGGACCGTTATATTCATCGAGGTATTCATCTATTTGATTATTGTTAGTGCCTTTGCCTTCATTAATTGGAATACTGAACTTGCCACAAGGTGATTGTAACGCGTAAGAAACTAACGCCGTTTTTTCGCCTTTAATGTCAAAGTATCGTACTTCAGTAAAGCCGAAAACGTCTTTATAAAAATTTGCCCAATGCTCCATCGTGCCTTGATAAACATTGTTAGTTAAGTGGTCAACCGCTTTAAAGCCTTTGTCTTTTACAATAACTGGCTCAGCTAATGCTTCAAAATCATCTTCATAAATAGAGCCTTTAGCGCCAAATTTTTCGATGAAGTATATTAAGCTGTCACCAATGCCGTAAATGGCTGGGTAAGGCAATTTATTATCAACATCTTGTGCTGATTTTGCACCACGGATAATTGCTTGTTCATAGGCAAAGTCTGCGTCTTCTACACGCCAGCCCATTGAACAAATAGCAGGACCATGACTTTTAGCAAATTCTTTTGAAAAACCTGCTTTTTCATTGTTGAGTAAAAAGTGAATGTCATTTTGGTTAAAATACTCAATGTCTCGCCCTTTAAATGTTTTAGTTTTTGAAAAACCAAAACCATAAAATGCTTTTTCCATAAAGTCTGAATCAGGGGTTGCGTATTCGGTAAATTCAATTCCACAAAGTTTTAGTGGGTTGGTAACTTCTGTCATGATTGTCTCTCTAACAACTGTATTGCCGCTATTATTACTAGGTTATTCAATGAGAGAAAGTGTATTGAAAATACATTTAATTTAGCTCCGTAACAAATAATTTACGTTAATATTGAGCAATAAATTATCGTTGTGAATTCAGCCCAGTTATAGGCTAGCTTAAAGCTGTATAGTTATAGTTACACCTCTTTTTTCAAACTAAAATACAGCGAGTTAAAATTGGACGCCCCTATATTTCAAGCAAAAAAAAGACGCTTAACAGCGTCTTTTTTCAAGTAACTAATGCTTAGTTTGCACGTCTTGGTCGGTCAGATCTGTCTGCACGTTTACGCGGTGTACGTTCTGTTGGCGCTGGCGCATCTGATACTGAAATTTCTAACGATTGACGGCGTATTTTTACACGCTTCAATTGTGTGAATGACTTTTCAGGCATACCTTTTGGTAACTGAACAAAACTATGGCGATCGTGCAAATTAATTGCACCAATATAGCTGCTGTCTAAAGAGATTTCATTCGCGATTGCACCTACAATATCACCCGGCTTAGCACCATGTTCTTTACCTACTTCTAGGCGGTATGTTTGCCAATCAACGTCATTACGTACTGCCTTTGGCTTACGTGGAGCACGTTCACCACGGTCTGAGCGGTTATTTCTATCGCCACGCGCATCACGGCGGCTATCACCACGACCTCGGTCATCACGGTCACGTGATTCACGGCGAGGCTTAGGATCTTCTTTTGGTTGTAATGGCTGGTTTAACTGCTTTTGGTATAATAAAGCAGCAGCTAAATCTGTCATTGAAAGCTCTGACTCTGCTGCCATTGCTTCAATAATTTCGCGCATATTACTTAGGTCTTTTTCAGCTACGGCTGTCGCTAGCTCAGTACGTGTACGCTCAATACGTGCTTTACCAATTTCTTGAATATTCGGTAAATCGTAAGGCTTAACTACGCCTGACGTTAAACGCTCATAATGACGTAAAGAGTACATTTCGCGAGGACGAACAAAAGAAATCGCTGTACCTTCACGGCCTGCACGCCCTGTACGGCCAATACGGTGAACATATGCTTCGTTATCGCCCGGTAAGTCATAGTTAACAACTAAAGAAATACGTGGAATATCTAAACCACGAGCAACAACATCTGTCGCCACTAATATAGATGATTTACCTGATTTAAGTTGATCAACAGTACGCTCACGTTGTGCTTGGTTCATGTCACCATTTAACGCAACAGCAGCGTAGCCAGCACGTTCTAGCTTTTCAGCTACATCAACCGTGTCATTACGTGTACGCACAAAAATAATCATGGCATCGTAATCAACAGTTTCAGCAATACGCTCTAATGCGGTAATTTTATTAATGCCGCTAACTTTCCAAGCATATTGTGTAATGTTTGCTTTTTCTTTTTTAACCGCTGCTATTTTAATATGCTCAGGGCTCGTTAAAAAGCGGTTAGCCACTTTACGAATTTGCGCAGGCATCGTTGCTGAGAACAATGCCATTTGGGTTGTTTTAGGAAGATGTTCTAAAATCCATTCAATATCTTCTAAAAAGCCCATGTTTAACATTTCGTCGGCTTCATCAAGCACACAAAATGATAAGTTATCTAGTTTTAAGCTCTTACGACGTAAGTGGTCCATTAAACGACCAGGTGTACCTACGACAACTTGAGCACCACGTTCTAGTTGTTGAAATTGAGGACCGTAAGATTGACCACCATATAAAGTAGCAACTTTTAAGCCTTTCATATTTTTTGCAAAACTTTCAATAGCTTCAGCAACTTGAATTGCTAATTCACGCGTAGGTGCTAATACCATTAATTGAGGTTTTTTAAGCGACACGTCAATTTTAGCTAATGCAGGTAAGCCAAACGCAGCAGTTTTACCCGTACCTGTTTGTGCTTCACCTAAAACGTCTGAGCCAGCTAATAGTGGTGGAATTGTTTTGGCTTGAATAGGAGTCGCTGATTCAAAACCTAATGTTTTTAAAGCAGAAAGTAAGTTTTCAGGCAAGCCAAGAGCGTCAAAGCCAACTAAGGCATTGTTAGTATCAGTCATATATATTTTCGTCTTCTTAAGGCAGGCAGTTAAGCAATCTATCGCAAATACCTGCGTACAATTACGAGGAAACCACCGGGAAGACTTTAGGCACATTCGTTATTAGCTTAGGACGCTAATAAGGCAAGTCTATTGGGATAACCCCACACATTTTAAAGGCCAAATCCGTGATGGCCTTATATCGAGGCGCGAATTATACAGACGTTTAATAAATAAGCAAGATAAAATTAAATATTTGCAAAAGTGATCATTATATTAAAAGAGGAAAGAACTTCTTCTTCTGTCATAAACACTAGGCCGTTAATTACTCATCACCACCATTTAATAAATCAGAAAATGCCGCAAGTTTTGCCAGCACCATGCCATGAATAGACTTGCGAGGATAACGTCCAGTTCGGCTTATTTTACCTGCATCTACTGACATTAGTATTTCAAGTGCTTGGTCGATGTCTTCCACGGCATAAACAGAAAATGCTCCTTGGGTAACCGCGTCAATCACTTCATTCGATAACATTAAGTTTTTAACATTCGTTTTAGGAATAATAACGCCTTGTGATCCAGTTAACCCTTTGTCTTTGCATAAACGATAAAAACCTTCTATTTTTTCGTTAACACCGCCAATTGATTGTACGCCACCATGTTGGTTAATAGAGCCCGTTATTGCTAAACCTTGATCAATGGGTAAATTAGCAATAGCTGAAATAAGTACGCACAATTCCGCCATAGAGGCGCTGTCACCATCGATATGGCCATACGACTGTTCAATAGCAATATTAGCAGAAATAGTAACAGGAAAACCTTGTCCATATTTGTGGCCAATATACCCAGATAATAGCAGCACCCCTTTTGAGTGGATAGATTTTCCTAAATCCACTTCTCGTTCAATATCTGTAATGCCGTCACTGCCCGCGTAAACGGTTGCGGTAATTCGTGCGGGAGTACCAAAAACACTATCACCAATTTCCAGTACCGTTAACCCATTAATTTTGCCAACTTGCTCGCCTGTTGTGCTAATTAACACTTGTTGCTCTTTTATTTCGCTCAGCCATGTTTCACTAATGCGACCAGTACGGCGCTGCTTGGCAGTCAACGCTTGCAGAACACAATTTGAATCAAGCGAACCTTTACTGCCATTCTTTTTCCACAAGTATACCGCTTCATCTAATAAATCATTAATTTGGACAATGTTGGCCGATATTTTTTCTTGGTGTTCAGCTCGGCGAAGAGCATAACGAACTAACTCTAAAACAGCACCATTACTTACAAGCGGATACGCTTTTTTAAACGCACGTTGTCTTATCAACTGTGCATAATCGGTTAAGTTTTTATCGGTTTTATCTAGATGACGATCAAAGTCGGCCAAAATTCTAAACAATTCAGTAAATTCTTGATCATAATCTTGCAAGGTATAATAAAGCTCAGGATCACCTAATAGAATAACCTTTACCGTTAACGGTATTTTTTCAGGCTGTAGTGTTACTCCGCCAGGCTGGCTATATTCTGAATAAGGGCTTTCAATGGTAATTTCTTGCGTTTTCAACGCCAACTTTAAGCGCGACCAGACTAAAGGTTGATTCAATAACTTATCAGCATCTAGTAATAAATAGCCACCATTAGCTTTGTGCAAAGCACCTGCCCTTATTAAGCGATAACTGGTATACGTTGCCCCTTGAAATGAAGAAAAATCAACATGACCAAATAAATTTTGAAAGGTTGGATTTTGCTCGTATACCACAGGGGCACCTGCTTCAGCTTCTCTGGCAACGAGCAGGTTAGGTAAAAAACGTTCAACCATTAACTTACGTGATTCTTTGTCGTTAATAGTTTCTCCTGCGGCCTCATCAACCAAAATTTCAAGCACCGCATCAACAATATGCGCTTTCACTTTAGACAAATATTTCAATACGCCTGGGTTACTAGCAAACTCGTGTTCAAGTTCTTTTAAAAATGGACGGATGCTTTGCTCAGCTGTCTCATATTTAAGCTTACGCATTTTATCTGAAGAAGTACGCTTCCATTGTGGCAACTCAATTAACTGCTCTGAAAGTAAGTTTTCTAATTTAGCTAATAACAGATAAAAGTCATTACGTTTTACTTCATCTAAATTAGCAAATTCTTTATCATTTAACGGTTTACCGTCTACTAAGGGAGAGAAGCCTACTTCACCGTTTTCTTCATAGAGAATAACATCGTTTTTTAACGCGGTTTCTTCAACGATAGCCATTGCCTCATCATATTTTTGATTGAAGTCACGATCTATGGCTGCTTTTTGTCGCTGATAACCGGGATTGTCAAAAATTTCAGGAAATAAATCTAATAATTCATCAATAAAGGTGTTAATGCGCGCCAGCAATTGTTTACCATCACCAGGGCTAACATAAAGCCTAAAAGGAGCATGAACATCGTCAAAATTATTAATATAACACCATTCAGAAGGTGTGGGTTGCCCGCTTGCAGTTGCAGATAGCATTTGTTTGATTAATGTTTGTCTGCCCGTACCGTGCTCGCCCATGGCATACACATTAAAGCCGGGTGATTCCATAGAAAGACCAAAATCAAGCGCTTCTTTTGCACGTTCGTGGCCAATAAAAATTTGCTCAACGTTTTCAGAATCTTCTATTTGAGAAAATAGATTAATGGCTAAATTTGCAGTAAGTTCTTCGGGGTTAAGGCGCAATTTTTGGTGGGTATCTTTCATTAGACTCTCATTATTAGCGCTTAAAAAACAAACACTTTCATTATTTCTGAGGTGATGTACTCTGTTGAGGTTATATTACTCTGTTGGAGTGATGTTTGGCAAAGCTTCAAGGTAAAAAATATTTAGAGCACCGCTAAGCCGAACTATGGCGATAAACTCTCTCGAATAAAGTGAGAATGATGACAATATAAGCATGCGTTAACCGTTGTCAAATGAGAAATTAATAACGATTTTTGGCACTTTACACAAGTTAATTTACCAAAACCAACAATATCACCTTCTTGATATGCGCCATTATGTTTAAAGTCTTCACTCAGCTCCGCCCATTCTACTTGCGACTTGTCGGTAACTTTACTCATTAATGCCCAAAAAGATTCATTCATTAACGCTAAGAAAATAGAATGCTTAGCTTGTTCTTGGTTTTGTCGATAAAATTCATGAAGATCATAGATAAAATTATCAATAAACTGAGTTAGCTTTTCTTCAGGGATAGCTTCTGCTGCTGCCAAAATGATCTTGGCTTGCTCAACTAATTCAACCACTTGAGTAACTTCATGTTGTTTTACATCAGTTAACCACAGTGACAACTTATGGTAAAAATCGGTAAAAAAAGGTTTATCGTTCATAACGCCTCCTAAATAGCGACTTAATATGACGCTAGCTAAAGTATAGTCAAACATGCCATGACAAAAAGCCGATGCAACAAAAAAGTCATTGTTTAGACCTTAATAAACTTGTTAAAAAGCCATGCGATAAGGTATTCTATTGTGATATTTTTTAAATTAGCTTTTTACTGATTTATTCGTGTTATTGGCAATAAATACAGTATCAAAGCCCCTATTCTAGTCTTTGAGAACTCTTTAATGGAATCCATTTATAATCCCCAATCTATCGAGGCTGACGTTCAAAAATTTTGGACCGATAACCAAACCTTTCGTGCACAAGAAATACCAGGTAAAGAAAAATATTACTGCCTGTCAATGTTTCCATACCCTAGCGGCCGTCTTCATATGGGCCATGTACGAAACTATAGTTTAGGTGATGTGATTTCACGTTATCAACGCATGCAGGGCAAAAACGTGATGCAACCTATGGGTTGGGACGCTTTTGGTTTACCTGCTGAAAATGCGGCCATTAAAAATAATTCAGCGCCAGCAAAATGGACTTACGAAAATATTGATTATATGCGTAATCAGTTAAAATCATTAGGTTTTGGCTACGACTGGCATAGAGAGCTGGCAACCTGTAAAAAAGACTACTACCGTTGGGAGCAATGGTTTTTCACCCAGCTTTTCGAAAAAGGTTTAGTGTATAAAAAGAATGCCACTGTAAACTGGGATCCTGTTGACCAAACCGTACTTGCTAACGAGCAAGTAATTGACGGACGCGGCTGGCGCTCTGGCGCTATTGTTGAGCGCAAAGAAATTCCGCAGTGGTTTATTAAAATAACCGATTACGCTGAAGAATTACTTAACGACTTAGACCAATTAACTGATTGGCCTGAACAAGTTAAAACAATGCAACGTAATTGGATTGGCCGCTCTGAAGGCGTTGAAATGACTTTTAACGTTGCCAACTCAGAACAATCATTTGACATTTACACTACCCGCCCAGATACCTTAATGGGTGTAACTTATGTAGCGCTTGCTGCTCAGCACCCGCTAACATTAGCTGCGGCTGAAAATAATCCAGCATTAGCCGATTTCATCAAAGAATGTAAAACGAATAAATCCACTGAAGCTGATATGGCGACAATGGAGAAAAAAGGTGTTGATACGGGTTTAACCGCTATTCACCCTTTAACCGGTGAAACAGTGCCCGTTTGGGCTGCAAATTTTGTGTTAATGGATTACGGTTCAGGCGCGGTTATGTCGGTACCAGGGCACGACCAACGTGACTTTGAATTTGCTCAAAAATATGGACTTGAAATAAAGCAAGTGATTCAAGGTGGCGAGTCTGACGATATCGCAGTAGCTGCTATAACCGATAAAAATGTATTAGTTAATTCAGGTGAATTTGACGGTTTAAGCTTTGAACAAGCCTTTAAAGCGATTTCAGACAAACTAGTCGCTGAAAATAAAGGAAAAGTAACTGTTAACTACCGCTTGCGCGACTGGGGAGTTTCTCGCCAGCGTTACTGGGGCACACCAATTCCAATGCTTAAATTAGCAAACGGCGAATCGGTTCCAGTACCTGAAGACCAATTACCGGTTGAATTGCCTGAAGATGTGGTAATGGACGGCGTAACATCACCAATAAAAAGTGACGAAGAATGGGCTAAAACTACTTATCAAGGTCAAGACGCTTTAAGAGAAACCGACACCTTCGACACCTTTATGGAGTCGTCGTGGTATTACGCCCGTTATTGCTCACCTAACGATGACACCCAAATGTTAGATCCAGAGAAAGCCAACTATTGGTTACCTGTAGATCAATACATTGGCGGAATAGAACATGCTATTTTACATTTATTATATGCACGTTTTTTCCATAAATTATTGCGTGACGTTGGTTTAGTTGAAAGCAGTGAACCGTTCAAAAGCCTGCTATGTCAAGGAATGGTATTAGCTGACACGTATTATCGAGAAGCCGATAATGGCGCTCAAGAGTGGATAGCCCCTGCAGATGTTACAGTAGAGCGCAATGAAAAAGGCCAAGTCACCTCAGCAATAAGCAAGCATGACGGTGAAGCCGTTATTTCTGCTGGTATGAGCAAAATGTCTAAATCTAAAAATAATGGCATTGACCCTCAACAAGTTATCGACCTTTATGGTGCTGATACCGTTCGCTTATTTATTATGTTTACCTCACCGCCAGAGCAAACCTTAGAATGGTCTGACTCAGGTGTTGAAGGAGCACACCGTTTCTTAAAGCGTGTGTGGAAATTAGCACATGACTTTAGCGAAAGTGGTAACGTTTCAACACTAGCCGATATTAATCTAAACAGTGCGCAAAAAACATTACGCCGCGAAGTCCATAAAACAATTACTAAAGTAACTGATGATATTGGCCGCAGAAACACTTTCAATACCGCGATTGCCGCTATTATGGAACTAATGAACCATTTAGCTAAAGCGCCATTAGCAACAGTTGAAGACAGAACCATAATGCAAGAAGCGGTGCGCGCAGTTACTTTAATGCTAACGCCAATTGCACCTCATATGTGTCATCAACTTTGGCAAGACATTGGCGATGGTAATCTTGTTGAAGAAACTTTATGGCCAACGGTTGACCAAGCCGCTTTAGTTGAAGACGAGAAGCTCATTATTGTACAAGTTAATGGCAAAGTAAGAGCGAAAATAACAGTAGCTGCTGATGTCAGTAAAGAGCAGGTAGAGTCTCTAGGATTAAATGAAGAGAATGTTGCCAAATTTATTGACGACAAAACAGTCCGTAAAGTAATTTATGTACCAGGTAAATTACTTAATATTGTGGCTAACTAATGCAGTATTTTCAGCAAGCAATCAATAAGTATGTGATACGCACTATTAGTATTGGTATATGCATCAGTTTGTTGGCCAGCTGTGGTTTCAACCTGCGCGGTGATTACTTTATCGCCGCACAGTTACAACATTTAAACGTTAACTCTGTCGATAAATACGGTGAGCTAACACGCTTAGTTAAGCAGCATTTGCTGCTTAACAAAGTAAATATTACACCAACGTATGACAACACACTACCTGAGCTGAAAATATTAAAAGACACTTTAGATAGACGAACACTGTCGGTATTTCCTAACGGCCAAGTCGCTGAATACGAACTAATTTATACTGCTCATTATCAACTACGTTTTGCTAGCGAAGACTTTCAAAGCTTCAAAGTAGAGTTAAATCGAGATTACCAAGACGATCCTGATTTAGCCTTAGCAAAAAGCCGTGAATTAGCACTCATGCTTAGTGAAATGCGACAAGAAGCAGCAAATAGAATCATACGTAAATTAGCGAGCATTCAACGATAACCGCTCTATATTATTAGGAAACTACTGCCATACTATGCGCATTTATCATAACCAGTTGGCTAACACCATTAACAAAAATTTGGCCCCTATTTGGCTGATATTTGGTGACGAGCCTTGGCAAAAAGATGATGCGCTTAAACACATAAAAATGCATGCCCAGCAACAAGGTTTTAGTGAGCTTATTCGTTTTTATGTCGATGAAAAGTTTGACTGGAATGTGCTCACTCAAGAATACAATGCCCTGAGCCTTTTTGCTAACCAACGCATTATTGAGCTTGAATTAAGTACCAATAAAATTGGTGATGCTGGCAGTAAAGCGTTGTCTCAATTATGCGAAAACCTTTCTCCAGATATATTGCTTATTTTACATGGCGCTAAACTTGATGCACCTAGTCAAAAACGAAAGTGGTTTAAAACACTTGATACAAACGGAATTTTCATTCCATTATACGACATTGAAGGTAAGCAGCTTAGCCAATGGATTTACAAACAAGCTCAGCAGTTAAGTATTAACTTACATCCTGATTTAACCTTAATGTTAGCAACACTTTTCGAAGGAAATTTACTGGCGCTATCACAAGAGTTAACTAAGCTTTCGCTACTTTTTGGTCAACAGCAAGTATCGATAGAAGACGCTGAAAAAATTATCATCAAACAAGCTAAATTTAATGCCTTTCAGTTAACCGATGCAATGCTACAAGGAAATATTGCTAAATGCATCACCATGTTAGATCAACTACAACAGGAAGGCGTTGCTGTTGCACAATTAATTTGGCCCATTCACAAAGAAATAGCCCAACTTGTAACGATGAAAGAAGCATTGAGTCAAGGAAAAACGCTAAATGAATTATATAGCCAATACCGTATTTGGGATAAACGTAAACCGTTATACCAACAGGCATTAACCACTATTAGCGCTGAAAACTTGGCTCATGCACAAGTGCGTTTAGCACAAACTGATTTAATCACCAAAACCAGCACCGAATTTAACGGCTACTTACTACTTGCTGATGTTATGAGTGTCTTATATCACGGTGAAAATTTACACAAACTCGCGCTTAATTATGAATATTCATAAGCCTATAGAAGTTAGTAAATAGCATGAGTAATAATGAGTTAGGCATTTTTGGTGGTACGTTTGATCCTATTCATAACGGACATATTCAGTCAGTACTTACTACGGCTAAGCACATAGCAATAAGTAAGGTTTTGCTTGTACCTGCTCATATTCCACCGCATAAAAACAATGTGATTGCCAATAGCCAACACCGATTAAAAATGGCAGAAATGGTATGCCAGCATCAACCATTGTTTAGCTGTGATGCACGTGAATTAAAACGTGACCTCCCCTCTTATACCGTTGATACATTAAAAGAGATCAGCCAAAGCTATCCTAAGCAAACACTTTATTTATTTATTGGCATGGACTCCCTGTTAAATTTTACCACTTGGCATCAATGGCAAACTATTTTAACCCTTTGCCATGTAGTCGTTAGTAGTCGACCAAGCTACACTCATGAACAAATTAATCAAGCAACCAAGCAACTGCTTGCCCAACATCAAGTCACTACCGTTGATCGACTAAAGCAAACGCCTTCTGGCAAAATATATATTTATCAACAAGCTGATTTTTCAGTTTCATCAACCAACATCAGACAAAAGCTACAACAAAAGAGTGAACGGCTAAATGATTTACCCGAATATATTTCACAATATATTAATGATCATCAGCTTTATCGAAAGTAATAAAGCTCAAGGTCACCTGAAAATTGTGTGCTTATTTAAAGTTTGTTTCATTTTTCTTAGATAGAGCTTGTTAACCTCTCTCCTTTTTAATGATATTATGTCAGTAATATTAGTTGAAAAGAGAAAATCCATTGCAAACTGAAGCTTTAACTGCTTTTGTTGTTGAAACTATCGAAGACATGAAAGGTCGCGATATCACAACAATTAACATTTCTAAAAAATCTAACTTTGCTGACTTTATGGTTATTGCCTCAGGCAATTCAAACCGTCATGTCAAATCAATTGCTCAATCAGTTACCCTTGAATGTCGTGCGAAAGGTAGTGAACCTTTAGGTGTGGAAGGAAATGATATTGGTGAATGGGCACTCGTCGACTTAGGCGATGTTGTCGTTCATATAATGACTGACGAAATGCGTGACCGCTATCAACTAGAACAACTTTGGGAATAGATTAATTCACCATGCGTTTAACCTTATATGCTGTTGGCAACAAAATGCCAGCATGGGTGGCTGAAGGATTTAACGAATACTGTCGTCGGTTCCCTCGTGACATGTCATTTCATTTAGTTGAAATATCTCCGGGCAAACGCGGTAAGAATGCTGACATTGCACGCATATTAGAAAAAGAAGGTGAATTAACCCTTGCCGCTATTCCTAAAGGTAACCGTATTGTTACCCTTGAGGTTGAAGGCAAGCCGTGGACAACACCAGTATTAGCACAGCAACTTGAACGTTGGCAACACGACGGACGTGACGTAGCTTTACTGGTAGGCGGCCCTGAAGGACTAGCTCCAGCTTGTATACAAGCATCAGAACAAAAGTGGTCATTATCGCCACTAACGCTACCGCACCCAATGGTAAGAATTGTTGTTGCCGAAAGCTTATATAGAGCTTGGAGCATAAATAATAATCACCCTTATCACCGAGAGTAACAATGGCGACTAAGCGCGTTTCTATTCGAAATCATACCGCTGAAGCTAACTTATTTGCCCGCAGAGCTTTTTTTACGTTGCTAGGCGTATTAGCCATGTTGCTAACGCTATTCTACAATGCCTTTCAATTAGAAATTGTCGCTTACGAAAAGTATAAAACACGTTCAAATTCAAACCGCATCAAGCTTTTACCTGTAGCGCCTAATAGAGGGCTTATTTACGATCGAAATGGTGTATTACTGGCTGAAAACAAGCCCGTTTATAGCTTAGAAATTATTGCAGAACAAGTGCCTGATCTGACTAAAACAATTGAAGATCTAAGTCTGCTATTAGACATCAGCAAAGAGCGACAACAAAAAGTATTTAAATCGCTAAAAAGTAAACGTCGTTTTAAGCCTATCGAAATTAAATCACGTTTAAGTGAACATCAAGTGGCTCTTTTTTCAGTCAATCAACACAAGTTTCCTGGTGTTTTTATCGACGCACGCTTAAAGCGTTATTATCCCTTTAGTGACTTAACCACACATTCCTTAGGTTATGTGGCACGAATAAACCGCAGAGACGAAATTAAACTAGAAGAGCAAGGAAAATCTGAAAATTATGCCGCTACACGTAATATCGGTAAACTTGGCTTAGAAAAATACTACCAAGATATTTTGCACGGCACCATTGGCCACCAAGAAGTTGAAATAAACAACCAAGGTCGAATTATTCGCACCCTTAATTTTACCCCGCCAACACCGGGTAAAGACCTTACGCTCACTTTAGATATTGAACTACAGATGATCGCTAAACGCGCTTTATCAGGCAAACGCGGTGCTATTGTAGCGATTGACCCTCGTGATGGCGGCGTACTTGCCATGTATTCTAATCCTAGCTACAACGGTAATTTATTTGTTCACGGTATAAGCCATAAAAATTACAATAAGTTAACTGGCTCTAAAGATTTACCGTTAATTAATCGAAGCCTTCAAGGCTACCCTCCTGCATCTACTATTAAACCATTACTTGCATTAACGGGTTTAGAAGATGGCGTAATTACTGAACATACGACCATTAATGACCGAGGTGTATACCAACTCCCAGGGATTGAAACAAAACGTAGAGATTGGAAGAAATGGGGGCATGGTAAAGTCAATTTAACTAAGTCTTTAGAGCAATCTTGTAATATTTATTATTACGACCTTTCATACAAACTGGGAATTACTAAAATCGCCCGAATGATGGAGAAGTTTGGTTTTGGTGATTACACAGGTATTGACCTTCATGAAGAAAATCGCGCCATTATGCCCAGTGTTGAATGGAAACGTGCCCGTTATGGTAAAGCTTGGTATACCGGTGAAACCTTGTCAGTAGGAATTGGTCAAAGTTTTTGGACCGTTACCCCGCTACAACTCGCTCAAGCAATGTCTATTTTAACTAATAGAGGGCAAATTAAAGTACCTCATTTATTAAAAGCCTCTAGTGTCGTTAGTTTTAGTAATGAAGGTAATGGCTTAGAGCGAAAAGTAAGTACCACAGAGCAAGAAATCGACCTCAAGCCCCCTATTATCTTAAAAAATAATAGAAACTGGGAACTCGTGCTTGATGGGATGCACAACACAGTACAAAAAAAAGGCGCTACAGGTTATAACGCATTCAAAGGCACACGCTACGATGCTGCAGGAAAAACAGGCTCGGCTCAAGTGGCAAGTATCGGCCAAGATGAAAAATACAATGCGGAAACAACCCAAGAAAGTAAACGTGACAATGCAATGTTTGTTGCCTTTGCTCCCTATGAAAATCCAGAAATAGTGGTTGCGGTTGCTATTGAAAACGTTGCCAAAGGTGGTGGAGCAACTAATGCAGCACCTGTTGCCCGACAAATTATGGATCAATATTTTGGTAATCGTGAAATAGTAAGTAAAACTAAACATTTATTACATGACAACACCTACCACCCTGTAGGTAAAAAAAAGGCTAAAAAACGATAATGCGCTCTACGGGACAAGATCAACAAAAGCAACGTAGCATTTGGCAACGACTGCATATTGATATACCACTACTTATCGGTATTTTGTCCTTAATGGTACTTGGACTATTTATTGTTTATAGTGCGGGCGGTCAAAGTATTGATATGGCAATAAAACAAGCGAGAAATATGGGAATAGCCCTTATCGTTATGTTTGTTATTGCACAAATCCCCCCATTAATTTATCGAAAGTGGGCCGTACCTGTATTTGTATTAGGAATATTATTATTAATAGCGGTACTATTATTTGGTCATGTCGGCAAAGGAGCAAGGCGCTGGATTAACTTAGGCGTTTTTATGTTTCAGCCCTCAGAAGTAATGAAACTAATAGTACCAATAATGATTGCATGGTATGTAAGCCAGCAAGACCTGCCTGTACGCATTCTTCATGTTATTTTAGCCTTTGTATTATTACTGATCCCCACATTACTCATTGCAAGGCAACCCGACTTAGGCACATCTTTACTTATCGCCAGTTCAGGTATATTTGTTATTTTTCTAGCGGGCGCTAGTTGGAAACTGATAGGCTCTTGCGCCATTCTTATATCAGCATTTATCCCCATTTTATGGTCATTCTTAATGAAGCCATATCAAAAACAACGAGTACTCACTTTTTTAAACCCAGAGCAAGACCCACTTGGTTCGGGTTATCACATTATTCAATCTAAAATAGCCATCGGCTCTGGTGGCCTCCATGGAAAAGGCTGGCTGCAAGGTACACAATCACAACTTGAATTTTTGCCTGAACGACATACTGATTTTATTTTTGCCGTTTTCAGTGAAGAGTTTGGCTTAATTGGTGTTACCGTTTTATTACTTGTTTACTTAGCCCTAGTTATGCGTGGTTTATGGATTGCCGTACACGCTCAACACGCCTTTACTAAACTGCTGGCGGGTAGCTTAACATTAACATTCTTTGTTTATGTATTTGTTAACATAGGTATGGTTTCAGGATTATTACCCGTAGTAGGTGTACCTTTACCGCTAGTCAGTTATGGTGGTACATCAATGGTCACCTTAATGGCAGGTTTTGGCATATTAATGGCAATTAGTACGCATCGTAGGTTTATCGCTTAACCCTTATCTTTCATGCAAAAATAAAGTATCGATATCATGACAATAACAATAAAATTCTTATTCGCCTTATTTTTCATAATACTATTATCAAGCTGCAGCCAACAATATGGCCGTTATCAGCAGCAACATGACAGCACTCCTACTCGCCTCCCTACTTATCATGAGCTCAAAGATGCTGTTCCCAGAATTGAAGCGCAAAGTAGAGGTGGCAATAAAAATTATACCGTTCGAGGAAAAAACTATTCCGTACTAAAAAGTGCAGTCGGCTTTAGTGAAAAAGGAATTGCATCATGGTATGGCAATAAATTTCATGGGCATTTAACTTCAAATGGTGAAATTTATAATATGTACGGCATGAGTGCGGCTCATAAAAATCTGCCGCTACCGAGCTATGTAAAAGTGACTAATTTGGCAAATAATAAAACGGTTATTGTGCGCGTTAACGACCGTGGCCCCTTCCATCACAACCGTATTATCGACTTATCGTATAGTGCAGCTTACAAACTTAATATGTTAAAAACAGGTACAGCCAACGTTTTAATTGAAGTATTACCTAAAGTATCTCCAGCAGCGAGCCTTAAGAATCCAGTTAAAACAACGGCAATGAAACATATTCAAGTGTTCACAACTAAAGACAAACACATTGCAAAGAAAACAGCTTCTACACTAGCCTTATTATATCAATACCCAGCCATTGCCTATGAAAAAAATGGTACTTATAAAGTGCAAATAGGGCCCATACATAATAAAAATCAGCTTAATATATTATTAAATAATTTACGAAAAAATGGTTATTCGGGGGCATTTAAAGTCGCACTTTAAAAATTCAGCGTCTCTATCGCCACATACTGAAACAATTTGCTAGCTTATCGCCGTGGTATTCAATATTAAAACTGGTATACTTTTGTAAAAATAATTTATCTCATTTAATTGACCATCTTTCACAGGATTATTATGCCCTCTACATCGGCCAAACAACTGCCAAATCATCAAAAAAAACTTATCTCACTTATTGGCACACTTGCATTAACTGTTTGTTCAGCTTCATTCGCGGCAACCATTATTCCACCGCCACCTAAAATTGACGCTAAAGGCCATATTTTAATTGACTACTCTACAGGTAAAGTCATTGCGGAAGAAAATTCTGACGTATTATTAGCGCCTGCTAGCTTAACTAAAATGATGACGAGCTACATTATTGGTAAAGAATTACAAAATGGTAATATTACCGAAAATGACAAAGTAAAAATTAGTGAAAATGCTTGGGCTACCGGTAACCCTATTTTTAAAGGTTCTTCGTTAATGTTCCTTGAAGTAGGTAAAGAAGTTGAAGTGTCGTTACTCAATAGAGGGATCATTATTTCGTCTGGTAATGACGCTTGTGTTGCCATGGCAGAGCATATTGCTGGCAGTGAAGGTGCATTTACTGACTTAATGAATGCACACGCAGAGCAATTGGGCATGAGTAGCAGCTATTTTGAAAATAGTCACGGACTCGACAGCCAAGAGCATAAAACCACACCACGTGACATGGCGACATTAGCTAGCGCTTTAATTCGAGACGTACCTGAAGAATACGCGCTTTATAAAGAGAAGTCGTTCAAATATAACAATATTCCGCAGTATAACCGCAACCGCTTGCTTTGGGATAAAAGCATGAACGTTGACGGTCTTAAAACAGGGCATACATCGCAAGCAGGTTACAGCTTAGTGACTTCAGCAACAAAAGGTGAAATGCGCTTAATTAGTGTCGTTATGGGTACAGACAGCCAACGCGCAAGAACGGTAGAGAGCAAAAAACTACTCAATTACGGTTTTCGCTTTTTTGAAACCTACACGCCTTACCAAGCAGGTGAAAAATTTGTTAGCGACCGTGTATGGATGGGCGATACCAAACAAGTAGATTTAGGTATTTTAGAAAGTACCCCGATCACAATTCCTCGTGGTAATCGTAAAAACCTTAAAGCTAACTTTGAGCTTTCACGCCAACTAACGGCACCACTCAATAAAGGCGAAGTCGTTGGTACTGTATTTTTACAACTTAATGGTGAAGACATTGCAAACTACCCGCTAGTGACTTTACAGGAAGTTAAAGAAGGTGGCATGTTTAGCCGTTTAGTTGACTATGTTAAATTGCAATTTAATGAGTAATACCATCTTACGGTATAATTCTATTCTTTGATTTCTATCAAAGCGCGGGTAATAAAATAGCCGTTAAAATTCAAAACTCAGCATTTGCTGAGTTTTTTGCATTTATCATATCAACAACTATTAAAGTAATACCGTTTTGCATTGTTAATAAAAGTGATAAAATAGCGTAATAGGCTACTCGCTCAATAAATTGGTGTAAAAATGAAAACAAAGTTTGATGAATTATTAGATTTCCCTACCGTATTAAATTTCAAAGTAATGGGTGTTGCGTGCGATGAACTGCCTGATTTAATTATTGCTGAGCTGCAAAAACATACGCCAGGTGATTACTCACCAAAAATAAAACCAAGCTCAAAGGGAAATTATCATTCAGTGTCTATTGCCGTAACCGTAACGAGCAAAGATCATATAGAAACTATTTATAAAACGTTAACCGCCATTGAAGAAGTGCGTTACGTGCTGTAGCTCATGCTTAGCAAATAGCTACAAAGCTAAGTTTTATTCGGATATAATACGCTATACAGAACAACTAGAGAATTAATGTTGAAAAATTCGTTAATTATTCGCCAGTTAAACACGTTAGATTACACTACTGTTTGGCGAGCTATGCAGCAATTTACTGATACTCGCACAGATGAAACTGACGAATTATGGTTAGTTGAGCACCCTGCGGTATTCACGCAAGGTCAAGCTGGGAAAGAAGAGCATTTACTAATGCCAGGCGATATTCCTGTTGTTAAAGTGGATCGTGGAGGCCAAGTAACGTATCACGGGCCTGGACAACAAGTTATCTATTTTATGATCAACCTGCGCCGTCGAAAAATGGGTGTACGCGAATTAGTCACATTAATTGAAAATGGCATTATTGCCGCCTTAGCTGACTTTAATATAACAGCCTACGCAAAGGCTGATGCACCAGGGGTTTATGTTAATAATAAAAAAATAGCCTCGTTAGGGCTAAGAGTTCGAAAAGGCTGTTCATTTCATGGCCTAGCGCTAAATGTAAATATGGATTTAGCGCCATTTTTACGTATTAACCCATGCGGTTATGCGGGTCTTGAAATGGTACAAACAGCAGATTTAGGTGGCCCAGAAACCATAGAAGGCGCCAGTGAATCATTAGTTCGGCATTTAACCAAGTTACTTAATGCTGAAAATATTAATTACCAAACAGGGTTAGATCAAAGTTATGACCACTAAATCATCTCGCATTGCTCCCGGCACTAAATTACGTGACGCCGAAAAAATGGCGCATATTCCAATTCAAGTGATCCCTTCTGAACGTGAAACCATGTTACGTAAACCAGAGTGGCTAAGAATTAAGTTACCGAGATCATCAGAACGTATTGACCAGATAAAAGCATCACTGCGTAAGCATGATCTTCACTCGGTATGTGAAGAAGCGTCATGTCCTAATTTATCAGAATGCTTTAACCATGGTACCGCAACATTTATGATTTTAGGCGATATATGTACGCGCCGTTGTCCATTTTGTGATGTTGGCCATGGTCGCCCTTTAGCGGCAGACAGCGAAGAACCAAAAAAACTCGCGCTTACGCTTAAAGATATGGCATTAAAATATGTGGTTATTACTTCTGTAGATCGCGATGACTTGCGTGATGGCGGCGCTCAGCAATTCGCGGAATGTATTAAAGAAATTGATATTCATGCGCCTAATACAAAAGTTGAAATTTTAGTGCCTGACTTCCGTGGTCGAATGGATCGTGCATTAGAGATTTTAAATCAACATCCACCGCATGTATTTAACCATAATTTAGAAACTGCGCCGCGCTTATACACAAAAGCACGTCCTGGGGCTAACTACCAATGGTCATTAGACTTACTGAAAAAGTTTGGTGAGGCTAACCCAAGTGTGCCGACTAAATCGGGTTTAATGGTTGGTTTAGGTGAAACCAATGACGAAATACTTGAAGTAATGCGAGACTTACGTGCCCATGGCGTAACTATGCTAACCATTGGCCAATACTTACAACCAAGTAAGCATCACTTACCTGTTGAACGCTACGTTCATCCAGACGACTTTGATATGTTTCAGCGTGAAGCGATTAAAATGGGGTTTGAACATGCCGCTTGTGGTCCGTTAGTCAGATCAAGCTATCATGCAGATAAGCAAGCTGCTGGTGAAGAAGTAAAATAATAAAGCACTATCTCAATCAAGTGCTATGCATTACTTAGCGCTTGATTGAATCGCTTGAAGTGCCATTGTTTTCCCTTCTGGGGATAACTTGCTATATTTTAAATACTCAAAAAAGATCTGATTAGCGTTAACAGTTTTAATTAGTTCGTCTAATTTAGCTTTTAACAATAACCCTTTCTCATTATTTTGTACCGCAAAGCTCGCAGGTATGTCACCAATAGACTGATAAAACACACCGTAAATATTATTTTTTTCTAGTAAATTCATCACTGACGATCTTTCAAATAAAATAACGTCAATTCTTTTTCTTATCAGCATTTTAACCAATTGATTGAGGGTACTCACTTCAATGAAGTTTGATTTATTTATGCCGAGTTGCTCTGCAAAAAAATTTGCATTGCCCGTAGTCGTGCCTATAGTTTTCAATTTAATAGCCGTAAGATCTAAATGTTTTTTTTCTAAGCTAAAAAGATCAGACGAAGTGCTAACTTCCCAATCCAGTTCAGCACCATATTGATAAAACTCCTCGGTTTCTAAGTTTTTTGGTGTGTGTCCCGCAATATCTATTCTATTATTTTTAAGTTCATGCTTTGCTCTAGCATAAGTTGTTATTTTTATATCAAAAGTAAAATCTGATATTTTTTCTATTTCTCTGAGCATATCAACAGTTAAACCTTTGCCATCTGCAGAAATAAAAGGCGGAAATGGTTCAAAAGCCACTACCAAATTTTCAGCGAATACACTGAAATTAAAGGTCGTTATCAATAATGTGATCAGGCTCAAAATTTTCATAAATTCAGGTTCAAGAATACAGTAAATATCTGTGATTTAAGTAACGTATCACTATTTACTATAGGCATAAACTAAAAGGTTAACAATAAAAGGTGACTGAGGTGTAAATATCACCTAATAATTAATTATACCAAATCGTATAAGAGTGTGATCACTTATACGGAATGGTATTATTCTAAAGAAAACTCCATATAACGATTAAGCTTATCATTACTTAAGCGCTGAGGTGATATTTTATCAACAATTTCTAGGGCTTGATAAACTTTACTTAGCCCAACTTTATCGTCAAGCGGCATTTTTTCAAATGAATCGGCATGAATCGTTTGCTTTAAAATAGACAAGGAACTGGCTAAAGATTCTTTAAAATCATCTTCTTTTTTTGCGGTTTCAACATTAGTTAATATTGTTTTTGCTGTTGATAATGCATTCATTAAAGCGATAAGGGTTTCACTTTCTTCTTCAGCTATATCATTGTCAAAGTGTTCTTCTTCACCAGCATCACTTTCATCAAGCCGCTGTAAAAAGTCATCAATATACAAGGCTAAATTTTGACTAGAAATTTCTTTTTCTCTTTCTAGTACATCTGGCGCCAACTCAGCGTCTGTTAGGTTAGCGTAATCTTGTTTAGAAATTAAACCCAATTGATAAACTCGCTCTGTTAACGCATTTACATCAGTAAAATTAAGTGCTCCTGCACTAAAAAATTCAGCACTTAACGCACTAATTTTTTGTGAACGTGTACTTAAATACAAGTTTGGGCTAATAACCTCTTCTTGCTCAACCGTCGTATTACTTTGTTGATGCTCAGTAATAATGCTATCAATTTCAGAAGCACTTGACGACGATGTTGAGCCCGTATTAAATAAATGGTTATAAGTATTAACGCTGTTAATCATTTGGGGTGCTACATAAACTTGACGTACATTTAGCCTAGCAAGTTCTATTCCTTTATGAAGCTATCCCAGTTTAAGCATTAATAAAAATAATTAGCTAAATAGATGGTTATCACATAGCCCGCAGTATAGGCTGCCAGTAATGCTGGAATATAACGAGAGTAACTCATAAATGTAATTTCTTTCATTTTACTCATTGCGATTATTCCAGCTGCGGAGCCAATAACTAGCAACGAACCTCCAACACCAACGGCATAAGTAAGACAAAGCCATTGAGTTGCTGTTAACACCGGCTCAGCTTTAAGTAACGCCGCGGTTAATGGTACATTATCAAGTAATGCAGATCCTACTCCAGCAAAGTAGTTCGAGTAAGTCGGATCAAATTGACTATAAAGTTCGGTTACTAAATGTAATACGCCAACTTCTTTAAGCATTCCCACAAGCAGTAAAATACCTAAGAAAAACAATAATGTGTCGTATTCAATTTGACGAATATACTCTAACATCTGACTTTCTTGTTTATCACTACGATACATAGTGCCGACCAAAAACATCACAGATAACCCCGTTAAAAAAGTTAATACTGGTGGAATGGCAAAGGTCACATTAAGCAGCATAGTTAATAAAATAGTTGCAAAAAACACGATCGCAATCAGTATGTCAACCGTTTCATAGTCATGTGAAGCAGGCTGCGTAGTGACTGAGCCTTTCAGCCCAAAAGAAAGTATCGTCGCTAAAAATAACACACTGACAATTGCGGGTATTAACAATAAAAATAGCTGTGATATTTGTACATGACCGTCAAGGTAGATCATTAGTGTTGTTACATCGCCTGTAATTAACGCAACACCGCCAGAGTTAACGGCAAAAACAATCAATATAGCCATTCGTAATTTAGTTTTATTTGGTACATTAAACGTTTGTAATAAGGTTAACGACACCAATGTAGCAGTAACGTTATCGCAAATAGCAGAAAGAATAAGGGAAAATATTGCAATTAAAAACATCATAACAATAACAGAAGCGCGCTGTGGAAATAGCCGCTGAACTACCATCTGAATAATACCTTTGGCATTTAAATAAGCAACAAAGGTCATGGTAGACATTAAAAATAGCCATAGAATAGCAATTTCTAATAAATTTTCTTCTAGCTGATGATTAATAAACTCATGTTGGCTTGCGCCTCGCGATATAAATAAAGTCATCCATGCAATGCACCCCAAAAAAAGAGTCGTTTTAGCTTTATTAATATGAGTAATTTCTTCAAAGATAATCGATAGTAAAGCGACGATAGCAATCGCAATTAAAAAGTAGTCAACCATAATATATGAGTTTCTGACACTGTATTTTGATGGCGCAGATTATAGAGGATGTGGTAAAAAAAGTAGATCTGATTATTGACTGATACCCGCCAAGCTTTACATTATATTGTTATAGGCAAGAACGTTCCGTACTAAAGCCAATACTTTGTGGTATCCGTCATCTGGTATTTTTAAGGTAGCGGCTCAAAAAGCTATTCTCTTTAAAAGAAAATAACTTCGCCAGCCCTCAACACTTAGCTCTTTACTTTAACTTTATTATTAGTATCCCGACTGTCTTTAATTAACTGATCTCCGCACGGGTAGTCTGTCGACTTAGCTAAACGGTCGTATAGTACCACGTTAACTGTTGCCGCTAAGTTCATACAACCGACGGTTGGAATATAAACGACATGATGCGCTTTATCGATAACACTTTGTTCAATTGTGCCATCTTCGGCTCCAAACACATATACCGCTTTTTCAGGGTGGACAAATGAAGGTAGAGGTTGTGCTCCTTCGACTAATTCTACACAAACTAATTTTGCCCCTTCCAATGAAATATCACATGCACTTTCTACCCACGTTAAGGGAATATGTGCAATCGCATTATTAGTATCAGTATTATACTTTGCCGCTCGTTTATATCGTTGACCCGTGTAATAAATTTCACTTGCTTGATAACAACCAGCAGCCCGCATAGTAGCACCTACGTTTGTTGGGCTTTTGGGGTTAGTTAGCGCTATCTTAACATTGCTACTGTCATTCTTAATGAGACTATTCATATACTCTTTATTTAATACTTTACTATGCCTGTATTTTCTTTATTTATTCCGTTTTTTACAAGCTTAATATGAAACTAGTTTTCGCAGCCGGTTATCTGCTTGGTTTTTATTATAGACACCGTATACTAGCGCTTTTAATAACCAACACCTACAGAAAGAACTCTATGCTTTATTTCGTTAATACATTATTTAATAAAAAAATAACTATTGTTATTATTACCTTCTTAACCCTAGTCGGTACAGCACAAGCCACTATTGTTGAATTTCAAACCTCACATGGAAATTTCAAAGTCAACTTACATGATAAAACCACGCCATTAACGGTTGCTAATTTTTTAAAATATACCAATAGTGAGCGTTACAATAACAGCATAATTCATCGCTCGATGAATAACTTTATTGTTCAAGGAGGAGGATTTAATTTCGCTGAACAGCTGCCACTCAATGGACTTGAGTTAGATGTTCCAGTTAAAAATGAGCCTATTTATTCTAACGTTCGCGGCACTATTGCCATGGCGAAACAAGGTAACAAGCCCAACAGTGCAACCAGTCAATGGTTTATCAACTTAAAAGACAATAATAAAGGGGCAAATGGCTTAGACTTACAAAACAGCGGCTTTACTGTATTTGGCGAAGTTATTGAAGATGGCATGCAAACTCTAGAGGCTATCGCTACACTACCTCTATGCCATGGTGTTGGTGCTGGCAACTTAACAATAGATAATGTCCCTGTGAATAATAATTCAACTAATAACTGCACAACACCAGGTGCCGAAAACTTTGTTACCGTATACAGTGTTACTGTTATCGATGATTCAACCAGCACCGATAGCAGCTTAAATTCAGTAAAAAACACTCTTATCACTAAAACTCCTGACACCGACAAGAAAAGTGACGGTGGCGGAAGCCTTATTTGGTTATTACTTTTAACGCCATGCCTTTTTCGTTATAAAAATAGCCAATAGCTTTCAATTACTCCCTTGTCAGATTATGTTGCATTTGCAACATAATCTGGTTACGCTATTCTTGCTAAAAAATAAAGGATGCCTATAAATGAAACCCCATGACGCTTCACCATTAACTGACTATATTGAGTACCCACCACAAGAAATGCTTTCTCGCTCGGAAAGCTTCTATAATGAAATAAAACGTAGGCATTCTATTCGAAGCTTTAGTGATCGCCCTGTCGAGAAAGAAGTTATCGAAAATTGCATTAAAGCAGCAGGCACTGCACCAAATGGAGCTAATCATCAGCCATGGCACTTTGTTGCAATTAGTAGTGCTAATGTAAAAAAACAAATTAGAAAACAAGCTGAAACACATGAGCGTAACTTTTATCAAGGGCGCGCAGGAGAAGAATGGCTTGACGCACTAAAACCACTTGGTACAGATGACAGTAAACCTTATTTAGAGCATGCTCCTTGGTTAATTGCGATATTTAGTGAAAAGAAAGGCGGTATTAATGCGGAAGATAAGAACACCAATTATTATGTTCATGAATCGGTAGGCATTGCGACGGGATTTTTAATAAATGCCTTGCATTCTTCTGGCCTTGTGACATTAACTCATACACCAAAACCCATGTCATTTTTAAGTAAAATATGTAATCGTGGTGAAAATGATCGCGCCTATATGCTACTAATTGCAGGCTATCCTGCCGAAGATGCGACGGTACCCGCACATGCGAAAGTAAAAAAGTCGATTAATGAAATTTGTACTTTTTTGTAAGTAACATGATATAAAATATTAAGGCTAGCCATTAATATCAAGTAAAATATCTGTGCAGCCTTTTTTACATTGTAAGTGTAGTTGTGTGTCTTGATTAATTAGCGCTAATACTAATTTTTTTTGACAACTTCTACAATTTACAACTTTTCCATTTAAGGCTTGCTTAATAAAGTGCTTTTCTTGATGAAAAGATTTTGATTTTTGATTTGAAATATCACTTAAACAACTTATATCAAGCATTCATTTCTCTTTTATCTGTTCAGTTTTTAATAGGGTAATTTACTCGCAGTTACGCAATACCAGCCATCAAACTTTCCTTTTAAGGGAGCAGAGCTGCTTTCTAATAAATGCTGATAAGCCACAACATTTTCATAACTGGCTTCCATTTCAGGGTAAGCCGTTATTTCCCAAGGATAATCGGTATCTCCCGGAAACGAACAAAATGAAAGTTTTTGATTATTTTCTAATAATAAATGGCCAAACTGTAATGCCAATTCCTGGCTAGGAAACAATACAGAAAACTCTACCTCTCGAACGTCAGACAAGTCATCGCCTTCAAGTAGCATTTGCCATAATGTATTTCCGTTTTCATCCTCTGGAAAAAGCGCTAAATTTCGTTCCATTTTTACCTCTATCGGATAAATAACTGTGCTCATAATAGCTGACTTAATTAAACACACAAGTAGATATTGTCAGTTATTATATAATATAACATTCAATAATAGACCAATTCCTTGGTACACTTACAACTTTAATCCATTCATTCGTTAATTTATGCATAAATTTGAAAAACATATCGAGATCACTGCCCCACAAGCGTCTGTTATTCAAGCGATTGAGGCTGAGTGTGCGTTAAGTCATCAACAAATTAAAAATGCAATAAATAAAGGAGCTCTTTGGTTAACTCGTGGTAAAGGTACTCAAAGATTACGACGTGTTAAGAAGCCACTCACTAATGGCGATACCTTACATTTTTATTATAACGAAGCGGTGTTATCACAAACGCCTTTGCAAGCAGAACTAATTAAAGACTGTCACGATTATAGTGTTTGGTATAAACCGTATGGCATGTTGTCTCAAGGATCAAAATGGAGTGATCATTGCACTATTGCTCGT
Source organism: Thalassotalea sp. (assembly GCA_049613795.1). Taxonomy (GTDB): domain Bacteria; phylum Pseudomonadota; class Gammaproteobacteria; order Enterobacterales; family Alteromonadaceae; genus Thalassotalea_B. The sequence continues at coordinate 43,631 of JBMZCX010000004.1, forward strand.
TGGGCTGAAATACATTTATTACCTCAACGTCCTGCTTTTATTGTTCATCGGTTAGACCGAGCCGCCACAGGACTCATTGTTATTGCCCACAGTAAATCAGCGGTAAAAGCACTGACTAAACTTTTTGAAACACGCTCATTAAAAAAAACTTATCAAATTATTGGTTTAGGTGAACTTGAACCATCGCAAACAACGACAATAACAGAACCTGTTGACGGTAAACCTGCAACAAGTCATTTTAAAAGTTTGGCATACGATAAAAAGAAAGATCTTTCATTAATAGAAGTGCATATCGAGTCAGGGCGTAAGCATCAGATAAGAAAGCATTCAGCTTTTATTAACCATCCAGTATTTGGCGATAGGCTTTACAATACAAAACAAAATAATGATGAGTTCAGCGACAACTTACAATTGTGTGCCGCAAAACTCAGTTTTCAGTGTCCAATAACAAATACACTTAGCAACTTTGAAACACCCGCTCATTTATTGCCGTCAATAAAAAAACTGAAGTTTTAGCGCTTAATCCCTTCATTGCCTTTTGGTTTTCGCTAACTAAAATTAAGCGCTATAAATAAAGGCATCATCACTTAATAATGATGCTTTGGTTCCTACAAAGTCATCACCAATCGCATTAATTAACGCTAAGCCTTGTTCGCGCTGCTCTTTAGTTAAGGCTTGGTAAGGTAATCTGAATACTGGTTTTACCGCATTGGTCATCATTAATGCGGTATCAACTGCAATAGGGTTAGGCTCACAAAAAAGCCACTGCATTAACGGGTTAACACGCTGAGCTAATTCGTTATTTTCAGTATCCATTAATTGTCGCATTAATCCCGGTATAACGTTTGAGGTAACAGATATAACACCATGAGAACCGAATTTATGTCGTCCTTCGTGGCTTTCATCGTCATTACCCGACCAACATGCAATACCCTGTTTTTCATAATGTTCAATACGTTCATTACCTGAACATTCTTTAACGCCAATAAAATTTGGATGTTTTGCTAATGGTTCAATAATGTCAGGTGTTAAATCTTGCCCTGTACGACCAGGGACATTGTAAATAAATGCCGGACCAATAGCCAAAACGCGGTTAAAGTGCTCTTTAACGCCAGCCATAGAAGTACGACCATAATAAGGATTAATTTGTAATGCGGCGTCCATTCCCATTGCAAAACCGTTTTCAGTTGCTTTTATTGCTTCTCGAGTATTATTACTACCCGTATTACCTATAATTAATAAACGTGTGCCGTACTGGTGTACACTGTGGGCAATAAGCATTAAATGCTCTTCCCAGCTTAATAAGTGTCCTTCTCCTGTCGTCCCACCAACAATAATACCATCAACGCCCGCTTCAATTTGCTGTGCAACAAGTTCGTCATAAGTTGCTAAATCAATATTTCCTTCAACAGTGTAAGGGGTTTTTATTGCGGTAATTAAACTTGCTGCTCTTAAACGATTCATCCGTATTCTCAATTATTATTACTAAATTATGCTAACAGTGCCCAATATTATCAATAACACGCTTAAGGATAAACACTTCTTGTGTGATCACATGCTGATATTTAAAAATATGGCTATTCAATGCTAATACTTGGTAAGCATGATAATTGCCTTCATCGGCAAGATCTGCTGCATAATGCTGTTCATTCACGTATTCACTTTTTGTAATGGTAAAATGAATATCGCCTACCATGCCCCAGTCTCCTAATTCGATCACTTCTTCTACAAGCACATTATTTGTATCATAATGAGAAAAAATGAATTGAAAGCTACCATCAGCTTGTATATCAGCTAATTCTGTTAATTGCTCGCCATTATTGTTCGAGGAAGAACAAAACCATTGCCCAACTAAAGCACCGCGTTCAAAGTTCATATTCAAGAAAGGTTACTACAAAGTGATACGGCCAATTGTACAAAACAACTTAGCGTAAATATAGAAAAAGCGGCAATATGCCGCTTTTTACAAGATATATTCAAAAAAATTAATTATTTAATATTTTTACCGAACCATTTACCGTTTCAATATCGATATCAACGTGGCCATTACCAATAGTGCCGTTCAAGTTTTTACCTGTGAACATATTTTTATCTACAGACAGACCAAAGTCATTTTTAATACTACCGTGCATAGTATCTACCGACACATCAGCACCAATACCTTCGGGTAAATAAAGTTTAATCGAACCATTTACCGCTTCTAGCTTAATCTCTTCTAGTTGTTCAATATCATCAGAATAATGTAATTTAACACTACCATTTACCGATGAGATATTTGCATTTCCTGCAATGTCTTTAGCTTTAAATGTGCCATTAACCAGTTCAGCTTCTATTCCTCCTTTTACAGCACCTATCACTAATGATCCATTCACTAATGAAATAGTAGAAAGATCTGTAGCACTTGGCACCATCACTTTATAAACAACTTCGGCACTACTTCCTTTATTGTGTGTGTTTTTTTTATATTTACTTTCTACTTCAATACCCCGACCCGTTTGTTCAATAACAACACTGACTAAGTCACGATCCTTTTGAGAGTCTGCCGTAATTGTAGCGTTGACTTGGATAACACTTTTATCCCACGCCGTAATACTCACATCACCATTGATATTTTGTAAGTGCAAACGAGGTGAGTTTGATACATCAAAAGATTGGCTAATATTATCAACCACATCAGCCTGTGCAATCATCGACAAAGAGGATAATATAACGCCCGTACAAATCAGTTTATTTACTTGTTTTAACATCTGTATACCTATAATAAATAATTGTTTTACTGATTAGATGTACCCTTATATAAAAAGGTTTAAATAATGACTCAACTAAATATTCAATTATTATTAACTGGTAATGAAATAATGAGTGGTGACGTTACAGATACTAATTCGGTGATGATCGCACAAGCATTGAAAGCAATAGGCGCAGAGGTTACCAAAAAAACAGCCGTTGCAGATAACATTTCACTATTAGTTAGTGAGATATTATCAATTAGCCAACATGCTGATGTACTAATTATTAATGGCGGATTAGGACCAACCGTTGACGACTTAACTGCGCAAGCCTTAGCTCAAGCCAATAATACTTCTTTAATGCTAAATAAAGAGGCAGAACACCATTTACAACAATGGTGTAATCAAAAAGGTGTTGCACTTAGTAAAGCCAACTTAAAACAAGCTTTGCTGCCCGAAAATGCTCAAATAATTGCTAACACTATAGGCAGTGCTGTTGGCTTTACCGTAACAATTAACCATTGTGACATTTACTGCACGCCTGGCGTTCCCCGAGAGCTGTCTTTAATGTTAGTTCAAAGCATTATTCCTGCTGTGCAAACAAAGCTTCCTGCAACACCAAGTTATATTGTTAAGCGTTTTCAAACATACGGCATTGGCGAATCAAATTTACAGACATTAATTGAACAACATTTTCCTATCTGGCCTAAAGATATTGAACTAGGCTTTAGAGCAAATCGCCCCTTCGTTGAAGTGAAATTAACAAGTAAAAACAATAATGGAGCCGAATTACTCCCGCTTTGGAGTAAAAAGATACAACAGCTTTTAGGGGCCCATATATTAGATGAAATCAGCCAAAACGAACGCTCAATGCCTGCACATATCTTATCTTTACTTTTTAATAAAAATTTACAAATAACCACAGCGGAGTCATGCACAGGAGGGTTAATTGCCAGCCAAATAACCTCTATCGCAAATGCCTCAGCAAGCTTTGAAGCGGGCTTTGTTACCTACTCAAATCCCATGAAAACAGCATTATTAGGTGTAAAGAAAAGCACTCTAGCTAGGCATGGTGCTGTTAGTCAGGCAGTTGTAGAAGAAATGGCGCTAGGTGCACTAAAACAATCAGGTGCTGATATTGCCATTGCCGTTTCAGGCATTGCAGGGCCTTCAGGTGGAAGCAAAGAAAAACCCGTTGGCTCAGTATGGATAGCTTGGGGTAGTGCAACAAAGATCAATTCTCAATATTTTTGTATAAAAGGAAGTCGTCAAGACTTTCAACACGCAGTAACGTACCGGGCATTAGATCTGACAAGACGCTTTCTTTTAGATATTACAGATCAACCCTGGTATATAAGATAAATTTTTACAACCTATGTCCAATAAACACGTTAGTATATACAATTCAGTAATTGTTATTTATTGCTTAGTAAATCAAAAGTTTATATATTTGATGATAATATACTAAAATAAAATAAGTCATTTAAAAGTAACTCACTTTTAAAAAGCATGTTGTAGTCCTACGCAAGTAAGGATTTTGCCCACGACATATGGCAAAAAAACCGATTAAAATTAGCACATACTTAGGAGTTTATTTTGATAGAGAAAAATTATATTACCAGCGGACGAAATACAATTATCCATAAAATAAGAAAGTTTGACTTAATTATCGTTAATGGTGCTCACCCTGTGGTAATGATCAGTAACCGCGGAATTGGCATATATGAAGGTCCAGTGCCAAAGAAAAAGTCTGAAGCTAAAAAAGCCTATCAAGATGTTATTGATGTTGCCGCCGTAGACGTTTTTGGAGAAGAAAAAACCCTGCTATTTGTGCAGGCACTCGACAATAAAGAATATAAAATTGATTATTCAAAAGTAAATACACCAAGCTTTATTAAAGTCCATCAAGATAGTTACATCTAAGCTAACTACAGCAGTAAAGACGGAGTTATATTCTAGTGACACAAATCAGTTTAGTGAATAATAAGAAAAATAATATTGATCTTATTATTCAGCCAATAAAAAGCGATGTATTAATAACTGAAGCGACAATTCATGAGCTTATTGCCGCTTCAGAATACACATCGCTATATATCAATACTGGCAACGTAAAAAATGCGATTGCAGAGCTGAATAGTGTCTTAAAACCACTCCAAGCAGGTATGACAGGCCGAGAGATAAAATATCAAGTACTTGAGCGGCGTGACGCATCTATCACAATTGAAATAGATTCAGATAAAATGTCAGCAAGCGCTGAAATAGCAACCGCATTAGGGGGAAACCACCTAAGTGCTAAAGCTATTTTAACAGCCGCCCAACAAGCGGGTGTAGTCAAAGGCTTTAGCAAAGAAGAATTAATAAAGTTAGCACAACTTGCGGCGAAAGAAGTTCCCGGCAGTATAGTGAAGGGTGAAATAGCACACGGAAAAAACGCCATTAACGGTAAAGACGCCAAAATAAAATTACTCGTACAAAGTGCACAAGATCGTATTTTAAAACCTAAAAAACGTGATGACGGTTCTGTTGATATGCGGGATTTAGGTGATATTATTTGTGTAAAAGTAGGAGACCCTCTTGTCCAAAAATTACCTTTAACTGATGGTACTAATGGTTTTTCAGTGACTGGTGATCCCCTCCCCCCGGAACCGGGTAATGACATTAATTTATGCGCTGGAAATGGCACTGTTATCAGCCCGAAAAATCCAAACGTTTTAGTATCAACACTTGTAGGACTACCACGAGTAATTGATAACGGCATGGAAATTGATGAAGTTTATAAAATTAAACAAGTTGATATTAGCTCTGGCCATATAAAATTTGAAGGTAGTGTGATCATTGATGGTGATGTTTGCGAAGGGATGAAAGTAATCGCTAGCGGTGATATTACTATCGGTGGCTTTGTTGAATCAGCACAGCTTGAAGCTGGCGGCGATATTACCATAGGCACAGGTATTATTGGTCGCAAGCAAGAAGTAGAAGAAGCCGCTATTACAGATATTGTCATGAGCGTAAACATTAAAGCTAAAGGTAAAGTCTACGCCAAATATTGCCAATATGCAGAAATATCGTGTGGCAGTTTAAGAATTGAAAATCAATTAATGCACAGTATTATCGATGTTATAGGTAATGTATGGCTTGGTTCAGCAGAAAAAGCTAACGGTAAACTTATTGCAGGGCATATTTCGGCGGGAACATCTGTTAACGCTGGTATTGTTGGCGCAACTGCGGGTGGGGCAACCACAATAACCTTTGAAAAACGCTTATTAACTTATTCTGAGAAAATGAAAAGGCTCGATGAACAACTTCAGCAGGAATCAGCTGCGACCGCAGAGCTCAAAGCCGCACAAAGTAAATTAAAAAAACTACCAAAAGAAAAACAAAATCACGAAATATTGTCTAAGGTGATTTCTACGTATCAGTTTCATGCCAGACGCATGGGCGAACTTTTAAACGAAAAAGAACAATTAGAAAGTGAAATCCAAACATACATGGAAAGTGTGTACGTTGCGGCAACAGAAAAGCTCTTTCACGGTGTAAAAATGACTGTGGGGGATTTTCATGACAGATCAAAGCGTGAGTATGGCCCAAGTAAAATGATCTATAAAGAGCGAAAAATCATTATTGATCCAATAGTAAATACCTAAAACCTTTCATTTCTTCGACTACTCATTGATATACGACAAGGGCAATAACGTTGCCCTATTCCAGCAATGCACCGTTATATTTATCATGATAAGGTGGCGAATCAGGTATGATTGGTATAAGCTCAATTCACGGAGTAAGTACTTTGTAATTTAGATCTCCAGCTAAAGTTGCCTCAGTAAAGGCTAAGTACCTACTAACGCCAATAATATCCCCGCAGCTACTGCTGAACCCAGTACTCCAGCGACATTAGGCCCCATAGCATGCATTAATAAAAAGTTATGCGGGTTAGCTTCCAAGCCAACCTTATTAGCAACTCGAGCCGCCATAGGCACTGCAGAAACCCCTGCTGCACCAATTAACGGATTTATAGGCTCTTTGCTGTATTTGTTCATCACTTTTGCCATTAGTACTCCAGATGCAGTACCAATAGAAAAAGCAACAGCACCTAATGCTAATATGCCTAATGTTTCAACATTTAAAAAGGCTTCTGCACTTAACTTTGAGCCAACACCTAGCCCTAAGAAAATAGTAACAATATTAATTAATTCATTCTGGGCAGTTGAACTTAAACGGTCAACTACACCACATTCACGCATTAAATTACCTAAACAAAACATACCAACTAACGGCGTCGCTGCAGGTAGAAAAAATATAGTCATTAACAATACAGCGAGTGGAAAAATAATTTTTTCTACTTTGGTGACAGGTCTAAGTTGTGCCATTACTATTTGACGCTCTTCACTTGTTGTTAATGCTTTCATTATTGGAGGCTGAATAATAGGCACCAACGCCATATAAGAATAAGCAGCTACGGCTATTGCCCCAAGTAATTCAGGCGCAAGTTTAGATGCTAGAAATATTGCTGTGGGGCCATCTGCACCACCAATAATGGCGATAGCCGATGCATCTTGTAATGAGAATTCAAAACCAGGTATTGCATTTAAAGCAATTGCACCAAATAGTGTGGCAAAAATACCAAATTGTGCCGCCGCCCCTAAAAATAATACTTTAGGGTTAGCAATTAAAGCCCCAAAATCAGTCATTGCGCCTACACCCATAAAGATTAATAGCGGGAAGATCCCAGTATCAACACCTGCGTAGTAAATATAGTGCAACAAACCACCAACTTCAGAAAAGCCTGCTACAGGGATATTGGTTAGAATAGCGCCAAAGCCCATAGGTAAAAGTAATAACGGTTCAAAGTTTTTAGCAATAGCAAGAAATAATAATAAGCAACCAACGATCATCATAACCACTTGCCCTGCTTCAAAATTAGCAAGCCCTGTTGATAACCATAATGTGTTTAATGAATCCATTTTTTTATACCTACGCTAACGTGATCAATGGGTCACCAACAGCGACAGCGTCACCTTCTTTGGCATTTACGGCAACAATTTCACCACCATTAACGGCACGCACTTCCGTTTCCATTTTCATTGCTTCCATAATTAACACCACTTCACCGGCTTCAACTTGGTCACCTTCATTCACTAATACTTTAAAAATATTACCTGCCAATGGCGCATTTAAAGTTTCACCTGCGCTAACGGTTGCCGACTGCTTTAATAACTCGCCGCCAGCGGCATGTTTAACACTGTCAATTGAGCCACCAGGAGCCACAACAACATCATAAACTTTGCCATCAACACTTACTGCATAGTTTTCTGTTGCTGTGCCATTAACCGTATTTGAAGCTTCGGTTTGCACAGGTTCTTTAGTTGGAACAGGCTCAAATGCATCAGGATTATTTCGATTTTCTAAAAATTTTAACCCTATTTGCGGAAACAACGCATAAGTGAGTACATCGTCAATAACGTCATCAGCAAGCTGAATATTTTTTTCGTCTGCAATAGCCGTTAGCTCTGCCGATAATGCTTCAACTTCTGGTTTCAGTAGGTCAGCAGGACGACAAGTAATGGCTTCACTGCCGTCTAAAACACGTGCTTGTAGTTCTGCATCCACTTTGTCTGCGGTAGCACCATACTCACCTTTTAAAACGCCTGCAGTTTCCTTGGTAATAGTTTTATAGCGTTCACCCGTTAGTACATTAAGAACAGCTTGCGTACCTACAATTTGAGAAGTAGGTGTAACTAATGGGATATAACCCAGATCTTTTCTAACTTTAGGTATCTCAGTAAGCACGTCGTCTAGTTTGTCTGCTGCGCCTTGCTCTTTCAGTTGATTTTCCATATTAGTAAGCATGCCACCAGGTACTTGTGCTAGTAGGATACGGGCATCAATGCCTTTTAAACTTCCTTCAAAACGTGCATATTTTTCACGTACGTCTCTAAAATATGCAGCAACTTCTGCAAGTTTAACCATATCTAAGCCGCTATCACGCGCAGTATTTTCAACAATCGAAACAATAGTTTCTGTAGGAGAATGTCCATAAGTTTGGCTCATTGACGAAATAGAAGTATCGATAACATCAATGTCCGCGTCGATAGCTTTCATGTGTGTTGCAACGCTTAGCCCTGTTGTTGCATGGCAATGTAACGCAATAGGTAAAGCGACGGTTTCTTTTAATCGCCCTATTAACTCTGCTGCGTCATAAGGCTTTAATAACCCTGACATATCTTTAATACAAAGTGAATGAGCACCCATATCTTCAAGTTGTTTAGCCATGGTTAACCAACCTTCAAGGGTATGTACAGGGCTTTCAGTGTAACTTAGCGTTCCTTGTGCATGTGCGCCTACCTTAACTGCGGCTTTAATTGAAGTTTGAAGATTTCGCACATCATTCATTGCATCGAAAATTCGAAAAACATCAACCCCATTAACATGAGCGCGCTCAACAAACTTTTCAACAACATCATCAGCATAATGGCGATAACCTAATATATTCTGGCCGCGAAACAACATTTGTTGCTTAGTATTAGGCATCGCCTTCTTTAATGCACGAATACGCTCCCAAGGATCTTCACCTAAATAACGAATACAAGAATCAAAGGTAGCACCGCCCCATGACTCTATTGACCAAAAACCGATTTCATCTAACTTAGGAGCGATCGGCAGCATATCTTCTAAACGAAGTCGGGTCGCTAATAATGATTGATGACCATCTCTTAAAACAACTTCAGTAATACCTAATGGCTTTGACATCTGTGACTACTCCTATTTCTTTTTAGTATGTTGCTGACGATACTGACTAACTGCAGCACTAATTGCTGCAACAAGACTCGGTGAAACACCATCTTCAACTTCTTTTTTAGTCGCTAGTTTACGTTGGGGGCTACGTTCAACAATAGGATCAGGATAGGCTTTAGCTAGTTTTACTAAAACAGTGTTAATAAAAACAACCAACAGTCCTAAAAAAGTAAAAACAAAGACCATACCAGCAAGCATTAATGTGCCCGCTTCAGTAAAAAGTTGCATTAAGTTATCCATTTTTATCTCATTGAACAAATTATTATAGAATTAGAATAATCACTCCAATAACTAAAAAGCAACTTAAATATCTTAATTTCAGAAAAATAATATTAAGTCAATAGTACAAACAAACAAAAACAAGTATATATGCAAGTTTTTTTAATATTTATTCACATTAAATATAACAAAAGAAATATTGTATACAATTTAAAATCTTATTTTTAAAGGGCTAAAATACAGATTATTATATTTTGTATACAATTTAAGGTAACTATATCCTAGTACCATTTTCATTAATGGAGTGATCTACTTAATACATAAAAATTAAATCAAGCTAAAGGGCTTAATTGACTAATAGTATGTTATTGGAGGGAGAGGGAGAGCAACATCACCTTAGGAAATGTTAACCAGTACAATTGAGTAATAATTTAATGAATTGGGTAGTTAGCCATTAGAAGATTAATATATAAAAAAGTTTTTATAGTGAAGAGCTTTAAGAGAATAAAAAGAAGTATTGGCCTCTTAACGTTAATAGAGGGCCTTTGCATTTAATGCTTAAAGAGCACCAAAGTTATGCATCAAAAATAAATAAAAGGAAACTAATTAATAAGGTGGGTATCTATAAAAATTAATTTTAGATATTAAAAAAGGGTAAGAATGACTCTTACCCTTTCGTATTTTAATTTACTAATTTATAGCAAGTTAAAATTATAAAGCAACGATGTTCTCTGCTTGAGGACCTTTTTGACCTTGAGTTACTGTAAACTCAACTTTTTGACCTTCTGCTAACGTTTTGAAACCGTCACCAGAAATTGCACTGAAGTGTGCGAAAACGTCAGGACCAGATTCTTGCTCGATGAAGCCAAAACCTTTAGATTCGTTAAACCATTTTACTGTACCAGTAGTTTTATCAGACATAATATTATCCTAAAAATTAAAAATTGTTACTTTGCAATATTACAAAGCGATAGTGCAGGAAGTGTTACTATGACTTATTAATCGGGACGAGCTACTACAAATAACGCGGTACGGTGTATATAAATATAGGTCTTACTTTCTAGCTATGGGCATTCTAACTACTATTAATATAGAGTCAAGCAATTTCGCTTTAGTTCGAGAGGGAAAAACATGGTTAACGCACTTAAATTCTAACTCGAACACGATTGAGTAAGTGTCCCATTACCCCTACCATTTTTCCTTATTCGCTGATTTTTTGTATATTGCTAAGAAAGCGCCATAGACACATTAATTACCGTAACTCTGACGTAGCTATGAAAGAATCCTTCCCAGTATTTATATGCACTAGCACTTCGAATAGCGCTAGCTAATAGATAACTTTAATTTGATTAGTCTTACATCGACAATGGCGATGATACCAGCCCCTGTCAAAGGTAGTTTGTAGTATCCGTAATATGATATTTTCGACGTAACTGTTCAACAAATGATTTATTCTCTTTCAAAAACAAATTGAACTCTAAAATAACATGTTCAAACTTAATCGTTGATAATTGATAGGTATACACTTCGTGAGGTAGTGTTTTATCTACAACCAACTCCCCTTCTTTATCAAGTACTTTGAGATAATGTTTAACAACACTTTGCTCTAAATTCGTGGCGTCTAAATGACCATGTAATACCTGTTTAACTATGCTTAAAACGGATGTTATTTCTACCAGCTTAGTATTACCGCTAGCAATTAAATCTGTCCACATGGTGGCATGAAAGCCAAGTAATGTACCAATAGTTTTTATTTCTTCTCGTTTTTTTCCTTCGTCTCCTTTACGAACCATAGTGCCTGAAACTAATTCAACAACAGGGTCACTAAATGTTAATTTAGAATAAAAATCTCGGCCCTTTTTCCACATAATATTGTCTGGATACCTAAAATCTATCGCTTCTTCTTGGTACCAATAATTAATACGTTTGAGCGGTAAAGACAAATACGTGAATTTATACCCTTTAGACTTAGCAAAAGCGTCTAATAATTCTTTGGTATGACTATTTTTAGGAAAATCATATAGAGGAAAATAACCTGCATCTTGCACCCCAATAATAAAATGTTGTGCGGACAAGGGCATACAAATGGATGACAAAAATAGATAACTAACAAAGAGTAACAGCGTTTTTTTCACTTTTTCACTTTCCTTTATTAGAGTTATCGAAAAAGTATATCGCCAAAAAAAACTAAATGCACGAAAAATGATCAATTGACATTTTCATACTTGAAATTTATCTATTTAATCTTATATGTAATTTATCACCATAATATAAATTAACTGAATACTGGAAAAACAAGCAAATACGCTGTTAAAATCCACACCAGAAATTACTGCAGACGAGACATATTTAAGATGGGAAGAGCTTACCAAAACCGAAAATTATCGATGGCCAAAACAGCTGGTCAAAAAACTAAAGTTTATTCTAAGTACGGAAAAGCTATTTATGTATGTGCTAAAAATGGTGGTACAGATCCCGACGGAAATCTAACATTACGTGGTTTAATCGATCGCGCGAAGAAAGACCAAGTACCTACTCATGTGATTGACAATGCCATTAAAAAGGCGTCAGGTGCTGGGGGGGAAGATTATTCTGAAGCTCGTTATGAAGGTTTTGGCCCTGGAAATTGTATGGTAATTATTGACTGTTTAACGGACAACGGTAACCGTACCATTAAAGATGTTCGTCAATGTTTTACAAAAACACATTCAAAAATAGGCTCTACGGGAACGGTTTCGCACATGTTTGACCACCAAGCCGTATTTGCTTTTAAAGGTGACGACGACGAAGCCGTATTAGAAAATTTAATGATGGCAGACATAGATGTGACTGATGTTGAGCTTGAAGACGGTATTGTTACCGTACAAGCACCGCACACGGAGTTTTTTAAAATAAAAACAGAGTTTGCCAACAGCATGCCTGAGTATGACCTTGAAGTTGAAGAAATTACTTGGGTGCCACAAACATACACTGAAATATCCACTGAAGACGATATTGCCAACTTCGAAAAATTTCTAGCTATGCTTGAAGATTGTGACGATGTACAGAACGTATATCATAACGCTGAATTACCTAGCGAATAATACTCCTACATAACCACTACAATGAAAGCACTGATGATATGTTATCGGTGCTTTTTTATTAAACAACCTTACATATTTTCATTATTCCTTCTCATTTACCCATTTTTTGATCAAGATCATAAGCACAACCTAACGAAAGCGTAGTATATGCGACATATTGTCGCAGTTTTCATTAATTTTAATGAATACCACTTGAGTAAGGTAGTCGCGTTAAATGTTCAACCTACTGAAAAATAAAATAAAAATAACCTCGATTTTTACAGTTATCCTTTTTTCTGTTATTTTTCCTGCGCAAGCGCTTTTTGTTAGCCCTCCTAAAGATCCTCTTCCTTTAATTCATGAAATATTTCCAGAAGCAACGAAAGTCAGCGAAAAGCAAGGTGACCCACTGGTATGGACTATTTACAAAAACGATGAGGTGATTGGCTACGCTTTTGAAACAAATGATCTTGCTAAAATTCCCGCATATTCTGGCGAACCGGTAAATATGCTGGTTGCTATTAGCCCTAAAGGCGTATACTTAGGCGCTAAAGTTTTAGAGCATCATGAACCAATTATATTGGCAGGCATACCTGAAACTAAGTTACATAATTTTGCTAATCAATATGAAGGCTTAAACGTAAGTGATCGCTTAAAAGTTGGCGGCAATAAGCAAGACAGCATGGTGCATATAGACGGCCTTTCTGGCGCAACGGTTACAGTAATGGTAATGAATGTCGCTATCACCAAAGCCGCCACTAAAGTTGCTCAGTCTCTTGGCATTATTAGCAAAAGCCAAACCATTAAACAGCCAATGGCAACTATTTTACCCAACGTATACACGCCATCAACATGGCAAAACCTAGTCGGCGATGGCTCTATACGCAGACTGCACCTTGATCGAAAAACAGTAGACGAAGCTTTTGTTGGTACTGAAGCAGAGCATATCGACGAAGCCAATAACGCGCAAAAACAAGATATGTTTGCTGATATTTACTTCGCACAAGTAGACATTCCTAATGTGGGTAGAAACTTATTAGGGGACGCTGAATTTCAATGGTTATCAAATTCACTAAAAGAAGGCGAGCATGCTGTTGCTTTACTTGGTAATGGATACTCTTTCAAAGGTTCAGGCTATGTACGCGGCGGAATATTTGATCGTATTCAAGTTTTGCAAAATGAAGAAGCCATTGCTTTTAGAGATTTAGATCACACTCGCATTACCGACATTTTAATTGACGGCGCCCCCCGCTTTAAAGAAATGTCATTATTTATTATTCGACCACATCATGGGTTTAATCCAGGTGTTACTTGGCAATTAGAGCTACTGGTCCGCCGACAAGTAGGGGCAATCGATAGCACTTTTACCAGCTTTAAAGGTAGTTACGATGCATTAGATCAATACGTTTATCGTCCTCCTTATATTGCGCCTGAGCCTGAACTCACGCTAACACAACAAGTATGGAAAGAAAAAAATACTGAAGTTGTTATTTTAGTGATATTACTCGCGATTGTTGTCATGAGCTTATTCTTCCAAGACGTATTAGTACGACACCCTACTTTTATGCACAACTTCCGTCATGCTTTTCTAGTAGTAACCGTAGTATTTATTGGTTGGTCGTGGGGCGGGCAGCTTTCTGTTGTTAACGTGTTTACCTTTTTACAAGCCTTTATGGATGACTTTTCATGGGACTTATTCTTACTCGACCCTGTAATTTTTATTCTATGGGGAGCTGCCGCTGTTACCATGTTGCTATGGGGCCGTGCTGTATACTGTGGCTGGTTGTGTCCATTTGGCGCACTTCAAGAGTTAATGAATATTTTCGCCCGTTATATAAAAATTCCTCAATTTGAATTGCCTTGGGCTGTACATGAACGTTTATGGGCAATTAAATATTTAATTTTATTAGGTTTATTTGGCTTATCTATGGAGTCATTAGCCCTAGCAGAGCAGTTTGCAGAAGTAGAACCTTTTAAAACCACCTTCTTATTAAAGTTCGATCGTGAATGGCCATTTATTATTTACGCAGTAGCGTTATTGGTCATTAATATTTTTAATCGAAAGTTTTTCTGCCGCTATTTATGTCCATTAGGCGCAGCGCTTTCCACCAGTAATAGTGTTCGTTTATTCAGCTGGTTAAGACGTCGACCAGAGTGTGGTCAACCTTGTAAAACCTGTGCGAAAGAATGTGAAATTCAGGCGATTAATCCTGATGGTGAAATCAACATGCGTGAATGTCATTACTGTTTAGACTGTCAAGTGACTTACTTTAATGAAGAAAAATGCCCACCATTGAAAAAATTAGCAAGAAAGAAAAATAAGTTCAAAGAAAACCAAATACCCGCAGTGGATGTTGGTTAATCACTACGGATAAAAACGATAAAACACAAACACAAACACAAAACAAGTTATCAAAATAAAAAGCAAATGGAGAAGAGTGATGAGTAAAGAAAGCGAAAGCTCTAATAACGTATCATTAGAGAACGAAGAAAGACGTAAGTTTTTTGGAAAAACCGCGTTATTAGGTGCAGGCGCTGTTGCTGCTCCTATGACCGCAACCATGTTTGCCACTATGGCAAAAGCAAATGCAGCAGAAGCCGCCAATAGTGCAACTATTCACCCTGGTGAATTAGATGAATATTACGGTTTTTGGAGTGGTGGTCATTCAGGTGAAGTACGTATTTTAGGTATCCCTTCAATGCGTGAGTTAATGCGTATTCCTGTTTTTAATATTGATAGCGCAACAGGCTGGGGCTTAACAGATGAGAGTAAGCGCATTAAAGGCGATAGTGCACATTTACTTGCTGGCGACTCACATCACCCACACATGAGTATGACCGATGGCCGTTATAATGGTAAATATGTCTTTATTAATGATAAAGCCAATACCCGTGTAGCACGTATTCGTTGTGACATTATGAAGTGTGACAAAATTCTAACAGTGCCTAATGTTCAAGCAATTCACGGCCTACGAGTACAAAAAGTACCGTTCACCAAATATGTAATTTGTAATGGTGAATTTGAAATCCCAATGAATAACGACGGCAAGTCATCAATGAATGACGTTAGCACGTACCGTTCATTGTTCAATGTGATTGACGCGGAAACATTAGAAGTTGCTTTCCAAGTAATGGTTGATGGTAACTTAGACAATACGGACGCTGATTACGACGGTAAATACTTTGCTTCAACCTGTTATAACTCAGAAATGGGAATGAACTTAGGCGAAATGATTTCGTCAGAGCGTGATCATGTCGTTGTATTCAACCTTGCTCGCTGTGAAGCCGCAGTAAAAGCAGGTAAGTTTAAAACCTATAATGGCAATAACGTGCCTGTTTTAGATGGCCGCAAAGGTTCTGAATTAACCCGTTATATTCCTGTACCTAAATCTCCTCACGGCATGAATACATCACCGAATGGCGAATATTTTGTTGCTAACGGTAAATTATCACCAACAGTTTCTATTATCTCAATCAAAAAATTAGATGATCTTTTTGCTGATAAAATTAAACCTCGTGACACTATTGTAGCAGAACCTGAGCTAGGTTTAGGTCCATTACATACAGCATTTGACAACAAAGGTAACGCTTTTACTACGCTGTTTTTAGATAGTCAAATTGCCAAATGGAATGTGCAAGATGCTATTGACGCGCACAATGGCAAAAAAGTGAATTACATTCGTCAAAAATTAGATGTTCATTACCAACCAGGTCATAACCATACGTCACAAGGTGAAACACGTGATGCTGATGGTAAATGGTTAATTTCTTTATGTAAGTTCTCTAAAGACAGATTCTTACCGGTAGGTCCATTACGCCCAGAAAACGATCAACTTATCGATATTTCAGGCGACGAAATGAAGTTAGTTCACGATGGTCCAACATATGCTGAACCACATGATTGTATGATGGTTCACCGTAGCAAAATGAAACCATTAAAATTATGGCCACGTAATGACCCGTTTTTTGCTGAAACGATTGCTCAAGCAAAACGCGACGGTGTCGACGTATACACTGAAAATAAAGTGATCCGCGATGGTAACAAAGTACGTGTTTATATGACGTCTATTGCACCAACTTACGGTATGAACGAATTCAACGTAAAATTAGGTAATGAAGTAACCGTTATTGTAACCAACCTTGACCAAGTAGAAGACGTAACACATGGTTTCTGTATGACTAACCATGGCGTACAAATGGAAATTGGTCCACAAGCAACCGCTTCAATTACCTTTACAGCAGACAAGCCAGGCGTACAGTGGTACTACTGTAACTGGTTCTGTCACGCACTACACATGGAAATGCGTGGTCGTATGTTGGTAGAGGCATAATATCGACTATTCCCATAAGTTGATATAAGTGAAAAAGCACAACTTCGGTTGTGCTTTTTATTTTTGCTTCAAAACAATTTTTTTTAATCAAGATCAATAGTCTATAAATAAAAAGTGCTATGCTATAGTTACTTTAACATTCGTGAAGAATATCTTTTGTGTTATTAAAAAATTTTCAGCTATTGCTACTTATTGTTATTACCTGTCTTTACTTTAGTTCAACACATACTTTAGCTAAACACTGGCACATTTCTCCTGCTGACGACCTACAGCACACACTTGATAATGCTGAAAATGGTGACGTTATCACCTTAGCTAAAGGCGAGTATTTAGGTAACTTTGTCATTACCAAGCAAATTACTTTAACCGGAAACAACCACAGTGTGCTAAATGCACAAGGCAAAGGCCATGCCTTGCTATTAAAAAACTCTTATATCGTTGTCGAAAACTTAACCATTACAAACTGGGGCGATAATTTAACTGATCAAGATTCAGGTATATATTCCGACCAGCAAGCCAATAATATCGTCATAAAAAACAATAAACTTACAGGCGATGGCTTTGGTATTTGGTTGCAAAAAGGTCAACATATTAAAGTAGTAAATAATGTTATTTCTGGGAACACCGTTTTACGCTCTGCCGACAGAGGTAACGGTATTCAACTTTCCATCGTAAAAAATGTAGAAGTTAAAAATAATGAAATATTTAATACCCGTGATGGACTTTATATTATATCAAGCCAAGAGAACGTATTAGAAAACAACACAATGCACGACCTTCGTTACGGCATACATTATATGTATTCGTACGATAACCAAATTATTAATAATAATGCTTATAATACACGTGCAGGTTATGCACTAATGAGTTCAAAGCGGTTAGTCGTAAAGGGAAATACTAGTCATAATAGTGAAGATTATGGCTTTTTAATGAATTTTATTACCTCTTCAACAATTACAAACAACACCGTTAATCACGTATGGACAAAGCCTGAAAACAAAGTCCTTGGTCGAGATGGCAAAGGCCTATTTGTTTATAACTCAGCCTATAACACCATTAGTAACAACATTATTGATACTGCTGAAATTGGTATTCATCTCACTGCTGGCTCTGAAAACACCAAAGTTTATGGCAATAGCTTTATTAACAACCCAACTCAAGTGAAATACGTCTCAAATAAAAAGCAAGAATGGAGCAAAGAGGGACAAGGTAACTATTGGAGTAATTATATTGGCTGGGATATGAATAACGATAATATTGGTGATGTAATATTTGAACCCAACGACGGCATTGACAAATTAGTATGGCAATATCCAGAAATGAAAATGCTAATGGACAGCCCCGCGGTACTTATTTTACGTTGGATACAGCGACAATTTCCAATACTTAAACCACCAGGTGTTAAAGACAGCTTTCCATTAATGAAATCGCCCCATAAAAAAACCGCATTACCAGTAAAAAGTGCCCTGAATGCGAGCCATATAGCCACAGTAAAAAACATGGCTAGTAAAGGATCATAAAATGACACAAACTCCGCTAATTACCTTATCAAACATCGGTAAAGAATATAAAAACCTTAGTGCATTAAAAGCGATTAACTTAACCTTAAATCAAGGCGAAGTCTTAGGCCTGTTTGGCCATAATGGTGCGGGTAAAACCACCATGATGAAATTAATTCTTGGTGTCATATCGCCCAGTTACGGTACGGCAGAAGTGTTAGGTGTAACGCCCGATTCTAAAGCGGCATGGCATATGCGCAATAAAATAGGTTATTTACCTGAAAATGTCAGTTTTTATGAGCAACTTACGGGGTTAGAGGTACTCACCTATTTTGCAAAACTTAAAGGGTTTGACAAAAAACATGCAATAGCACTACTTGAACAAGTAGGTGTTGCTCACGCGATGAAACGTCAAGTAAAAACCTATTCAAAAGGTATGCGACAGCGTTTAGGCCTTGCTCAAGCGTTTATCGGCCACCCAAAATTACTGTTACTTGACGAGCCTACGGTAGGGTTAGATCCAATGGCAACAGCAGACTTTTATCACACGGTTGATCAACTTAAAAACCAAGGTACCAGCGTTATTTTATGCTCTCATGTACTACCTGGAGTTGAACAGCACATTGACCGAGCAATGATATTATCTTCAGGCCAAATGCTTGCTTCAGGCAGTTTAGGCACGTTACGCCAGCTCGCTCATTTACCCGTAAAAATATCCGTCTCAGGTATTGAGTCTGCACTCAGCCAAGATCCACAACTAGCGCCTTACATTACGGCTAACAATCACCATTTATTAGCCGTGCCTGAACAAGAAAAAATGAATATTTTACGTTACTTATTAGCTATGCCCACACTGACCGACATTAATGTAGAGCCCGCAAACTTAGAGCAAGTATATCAGTACTTCTTAGGTCAGAAACCAACGACAACATCAGCGGGAGCAAACGCATGAGAGAAATATTAACCGTTGCCAATAAAGAATTTCACGACGGTTTACGTAACCGCTGGCTAGTCTCTATTACCGTAATTTTTGCCATACTTTCTATCGGCTTAACCTATTTTGGAGCCGCAGCATCAGGTGCTACAGGCGTGACGTCGTTATCAACCACCGTTGCCAGTTTAGCAAGCTTAGCCGTATTTTTAATCCCTCTTATTGCGCTATTGCTTAGCTACGACAGCTTTGTTGGCGAGCAAGAAAGTGGCACACTGTTGTTATTACTTACTTACCCGCTAAGCACCACACAACTACTCTTGGGGAAATTCATTGGACAAGGCAGTATTATTGCTTTAGCAACAATACTCGGGTTTGGTTCGTCAGCCTTATTACTCTACTTTCAACTTAGTGACAGCGCCGTTTTTAGTGTATTTTCTACGTTTATTGTTAGTGCCGTACTACTGGGTTTAAGTTTTACAGCCATCGCTTACATTATTAGTTTATTAGTCAGTGAAAAGTCTAAAGCCGCAGGATTTGCGCTAATTACATGGTTTTTATTTGCCCTCGCCTTTGACTTAGCACTTCTAGCTTTACTTGTTGGCGTTGAGCAAGGTATTTCTCAACAAGGTTTAACACAGTTAATGATGCTTAATCCGGCTGATATTTTTAGACTGATTAATTTATCAGGGCTCGACAGTAGCGATATTAATGGCGCACTTGCCATTGCAATAAAATCGAGTTTATCTCAAGGGCAACTATTTTCAGTATTGCTCACTTGGGTTCTATTTCCACTCACCATTGCCAGCCTTATTTTTAAAAAGAAGACATTATAATGAAAGTATTTCCTCTAAATTCAGTTAAAAAAATCAGCCATGTTATGATGACGCTGCTGTTTAGTTCTCTATTGTTTTCTTGTTCAGAACAAGGGGTAACCGAGCAAAGTATTCATCAAGCAGCCGCTATTGAAACCGCTGATGAATGCCATTTATGCGGTATGATGATCTCTGAATTCTCAGGGCCAAAAGGTGAACTGTTTAAAAACGGTATTACTGAAGCGCAGGGCAAAAAAGTACATAAGTTTTGCTCAACCCGCGATATGTTCAGCTTTTACTTAGACCCAGAAAACAAACGAAATGTCACAACGATGTTAGTGCATGACATGAGTAAATCTCCGTGGAATGCACCGAACGATGAATATTTTATTGACGCACGCAGTGCTTGGTTCGTTGCTGGTTCAAATAAGACAGGGGCAATGGGGCCTACATTAGCTAGTTTTTCAGCCCAAAAAGACGCTCAAGCCTTTGCTGAAGCATTTGGCGGTTCGGTTTTAACATTTAATGACATTACCTTAACCACGCTAATGTAAAACAGGAGTTAACCTGAATATTTATTCAGGTTAATCAAACCAACTACTTTTTAGGTGCTAGTTTCGCCTGCTGCCAATAAGCTTCAAGCTGCTCAAGATCATGCTGTTCAAAGCTTTGATTACTTGCACTTACTTGTTGCTCAACATTATGAAAACGCTGAGTAAACTTTTGATTGGCTTGACGTAGAAGTTGCTCGGGGTCTTGTTTGGCATGACGCGATAAATTTACCACAGCAAACATTAAGTCGCCAAGTTCTTCTGCAAGCCTTTCAGGGCTTTGATGCAGTTCTTCTTTAACTTCTTCAACCTCTTCAACTACTTTAGCGAATACATCGTCAATGTTGTCCCAATCAAACCCCACATGCGCGCAACGTTTTTGAATTTTAGCCGCTTGAGAAAGCGCGGGTAAATTTTTAGGAATATCAGCCAAAATACTAATGTCTTCACTTTTATTTTTATGCTGCCTTTCTTTAGCTTTTTCATTTTCCCAGTTAGCTTTAATAGCAGCGTCTGTTAACAGCGATTTATCGCCAAAAACATGGGGGTGACGGCGAATTAACTTTTCACAAATTGCCGCTACTACGCTGTCAAAATCAAAACATTGTTGCTCTTGCCCTAATTGACTATAAAATATTACCTGAAACAATAAGTCACCAAGCTCTTTTTCTAATTCACTGAAATCTTGCTGTTCAACCGCTTGAGCTACAGCCTCAGCGACTTCGTATGCTTCTTCAATCGTGTGGGGAACAACCGTTTCAAAAGTTTGTTTTAAATCCCAGGGGCAACCTGTTTCAGGATCACGAAGTTGCGCCATAATCCAACGAAGTTTTTCTATTGAAGCGGTACTCTCAATATTCACGTTTAGCATAAACTTTATTTCCTCACAGCTTCAACAACATCGTCAAGCTGTAAAAACTTATTAAGTAGGCGGCTTAAGCTTTCATTGTCAGCAATTTCTATATGAATAATCATAGTCGTTACCGGCTTATTACGATCAGAATGGCTTTCTAGCCCCACAATTAATAACCTTTCGTTGGCAATAATCGTTGAAATATCGCGCATCAGCCCTTGACGGTCATAAGCGGTAATTAAAACAGTTGCTTTAAATACACCGCTACTTTGTTCTCCCCATTGCACCTCAACTTCACGTTCAGGGTGTTGAAGTAATAAATTTGCCAATTGATCACAATCTTTTCGATGAACCGAAATACCACGGCCTTGAGTAATAAAGCCTGAAATTTCATCCCCCGATACCGGCTGGCAACATTGCGCCATATGCGTTAATAAATTACCCACACCTGACACGGTAATGCCATTACTGTCTGCTTTATTTTTTTGTGTTGGCTGTGTTTGGCTAACTAAACTTTGTGGGTCAAGCTCTTGCTGCAGTTTGGTTTTATTATTTTGCTGCTGCAAAAAGTTAACCACTTGCTGTAGCCGCGCATTACCAGAGCCAATTGCCGCATACAAATCATTAACCGTATTCATATTAAATTTTTCAGTTGCTGCACTTATATTAACGTGTGCAAGGCCATGTTTTTCTAGCTCCTGCTCTAATTGCTCTTTACCTTGCGCAATGTGCTTATCGCGATCTTGCAGCTTAAAAAAGTGCTGAACTTTGGCTCGTGTGCGTGAAGCGTGTATATATTTAAGATTAGGATTTAACCAATCACGACTTGGGTTCGGATTTTTACTAGTGAGCACTTCAACTTGGTCGCCCGTTTTTAGCCTATGCGTAAAAGGCACTATACGACCCGACACTTTAGCACCTATACAGCAGTGGCCAACGTTTGAGTGGATATAATAAGCAAAGTCTAATGGTGTTGAACCTGCAGGCAAATCTATAACGTCACCATTGGGGGTAAACACATAAATACGATCTTCGAATACTTGGCTGCGTAGCTCGTCAAGTAACTCACCACTTTCACTTACATCATCTTGCCATTGTAAAATTTTTCTCAGCCAACTGACTTTTTCATCAAACCCCGTCGCTTTCCCGCTTGCCGTGCCTTCTTTATAACGCCAATGGGCTGCAACGCCTAATTCGGCATCGTCATGCATTTGTTGAGTGCGAATTTGCACTTCTACAGATTTCCCCTGTGGCCCTAAAACAACCGTATGAATAGACTGATAACCATTAGGTTTCGGTGTGGCAACATAGTCGTCAAATTCATCAGGAAAGTGTTTCCAGTTGGTATGTACTATTCCTAGTGCGCCATAGCAGTCTTGCAACTCTTCAACCACAATTCGCACCGCTCGCACATCAAAAAGCTGCTCAAAGTCGAGCGACTTTTGTTTCATTTTTTTCCAAATACTGAAGATATGTTTTGGGCGCCCATACACTTCCCCTTTAATGGCCAACTCTGATAGTTTTTTTGATAGTCCGTCAACAAAGTCGACCATGTACTGCTCTCTATCTAAGCGCTTTTCAGCCAGTTGTTTAGCTATTTTTTTATACACCTCAGGGTGTAAATAACGAAAGGCAATATCTTCAAGTTCCCATTTTAATTGCCCGATACCTAAACGATTAGCAAGAGGTGCATAAATATTTTCTGTTTCTTTTGCCGCTAATACTCGGGTCTCTTCATCATAATTTTTAACAATACGTAAATAACATAAACGTTCAGCTAGTTTAATAACTACCGCACGAACATCTTCCACCATAGCCAATAACATTTTACGAATATTGTCTATTTGGTTACTGGCTACTTGGCTAGTTTGGTTCTGTTGTAAAGTACGAATAGCATCCATCTTGCTAACGCTTTGAACCAAGACTAAAACATTATTCGAAAAGTTGTCTTCGATGTACAACAAGTCAATTAATTGATATTCATATAAAGAAGAAAGGAAGGCTGCCACAAGCGAGTCGGTATCTAAATTCAGTCCAGCAAGAATTTCAACCATTTCAAAGGCTTTAGTTTCGCATTCAGCATTACCATTAAAACTATTTTTTGTTTGTGCCCATAAAGCTTCCATCGCTTGGCGCTTTACATCCGTTAACTCTAAAGCGTTTAACCAATGCTCAAAGCTTGTTTCTGACATCTGATGTGATTTTCTTACCGAAACCATAAAACTATGTCACCTCTCCTGTGTGTTCAAACAATATTTTCTAGTGATAACCCAGCATTTATAAACTATTTATTTCAATTTAATTATGCCATGATACGTCCTACGCAATAACACAATATTACACTAAAACACTGTGAATAATGCATAAAATAAGCCTGAAAGATTGGGTAATTTTACTCACTATCGTTCCAACAACATTAATTGGGATAACTCTTGCTGGTTATTTTTCTTATAGCCGTTATGCCGAGTTAAATAATTACTTGGTTGAACGTTCCTCCAGTATAATTGAACCTTTAGCCATAACGAGCACAGAGGCCATTCTTACTAATCAACGTGAAAAATTACGCCATATATTAGGTTTTGCGCATCGCAGTCAATCAACTATTGTAAAAAGCATTACTGTCTTCACTAAAGATAATCAATTATTTGTGACCAGTGCCTATCATGGCAACGTATCTTCTATGCGTTTAGCTGCAGGTGCTAACATTCCCATTCATACCACTGTTACCGAAAAAGAAGACTACTTAATTTTCAGAACGCCAATAGTAAATGAAGCAAGCAACGATAGTCTTATAAATACTAATGAGGGATCTCAAGCAACGATTGGTTATATCGCGATGCAAGTCGATAAAAATCAAATTAAGTTTGACCAGCAAAGCCAAGCACTCGTTGCTTTTAGTATTGTTTTATTTGGCGTGTTAATTAACGCCATTTTTTCGATTAGACTCATTAAAAATGTAACTCGCCCTGTCAGTTCAATGGTATTAGCCGTTGATCGCATTCGAGAAGGGAAGCGAGAAAGCCGTATAAGTGGCCAACTTATTGGAGAGCTTAACTTTCTAAAAAATGGTGTTAATGCCATGGCCCAATCGTTAGGAGATTACCATGATGAAATGCAAAAAAGCATTGACCAAGCAACACTCGATTTACGAGAAAGTTTAGAGCAGTTTGAAATTCAAAATGTGCAATTAGACATAGCAAAGCGACGCGCACAAGAAGCTAATAAAGTTAAGTCTGAATTTCTAGCCAATATGAGCCATGAATTACGTACACCGTTAAATGGGGTTATTGGGTTTACTCGGCAAGTGTTAAAAACACCTCTGTCTAATACTCAACGCGATTATTTACAAACAATTGAACGTTCTGCGGGCAACTTACTCGCCATCATTAATGATATTCTCGATTTCTCTAAATTAGATGCAGGTAAAATGGTGATTGAAAATATACCATTTTCACTAAGAGCCTCTGTCGATGAAGCCATTACCTTATTAGCTCCTAGTGCTCATAAAAAGAATATCGAACTTTCATTGCGTGTTAAGCAAGATCTACCTGATGCATTTATTGGCGATGCTATGCGAATTAAACAAATATTAATTAACTTAGCCAGCAACGCCATAAAGTTTACTGACACAGGTACTGTCACTATCGAAATAAGTGGTGAATTACTTAACAACAAAATAGCACAATTAAAAGTGTCTGTTGTTGACAGTGGTATTGGTATGAATAAAGCACAACAAGACACTATTTTTGAAGCTTTTGGTCAAGCAGATAAAAGTGTAACTCGTCTTTACGGTGGCACTGGGCTTGGCTTAGTTATTTCACAACGCCTAGCCACTGAAATGAACGGTGACATAGGCTTTATCAGTGAAGAAGAACATGGCTCCACTTTCTGGTTTACTTTCGAATGTGAACAAAATAAAACCGCTGAAAACAGAATATATCAACCACAATCACTTAAAAATAAGCAAATACTTTATTTTGAAACGTATTTGCACAGTAGGCTTGCCACTACTGAAATCATGGAAAGCTGGCAAATGCTCGTTACTCCTGTCAGTAACCTTGAACAAGTAAATAATGCTCTAAATAGCCATATTCACTATGACTACGCGTTAATTGGCCACGACGTAACACCAATCGCATTAAATGAATTAAAGCAACTCATCACTTCTATAAAAAGCGACATTCCGTCAATACATTTAGCAATAAATAGCAATTCCCCTAATTTGCAAGAAGCCCTTATCGCAATTGGTGCTAATAGCTGTATTAGCAAGCCGATAACCGCTGAACGACTTGCCAAAGTGTTATTTTCAAATAAAGACACCATCGCAACAAGCATGACAGATAAAGATGAAACAATATTGCCTATAAAAGTGCTTGCAGTTGACGATAATGAAGCTAATTTAAAGTTGCTCAATGCTCTACTACACGAACAAGTGTCGGAAGTCACACTCGCTAATAATGGTAAAAAAGCCGTTGAACTTTGTAAAAGTGAGAAGTTTGCGCTGATCTTTATGGATATACAAATGCCTGTTATGGACGGCGTATCAGCACTTAACCATATAAAAAGCAGTACATTTAACGATCAAACCCCCATTATTGCCGTAACGGCACATGCACTAAGTGGTGAAAAAGATAAACTATTAAAAGAGGGCTTTGACTCGTACATGACTAAGCCTATTGATGAAGCAATGTTAAAGCACATTATTTACGAACATTGCGATCCTGACTTATTTGGCCAGCAAGCGTTGCTAGTAGATGGCGTTAAAACAAAAGAGCAAGAGCTACTACTGCCTAAAAGTATATCTACAAGTGCTATTGACTGGGATCTTGCCATTAAAAGAGCAGGACAAAAAGAAGCTCTCGCAAAAGAAATGTTACAAAGCTTAGTAAGTAGCTTACCTAGTACTAATCAAGATATTGTCAGTGCCATTTCCGACAAAAACATTGGTCAGCTAAAAACAGTGATTCATAAACTAAATGGTGCTTGTTGTTACTCGGGAGTGCCTGCCTTAGGCCGCATTGTACATCAAATTGAAACTGACTTAAAAAAAGGTGAATCTATAGACAGTTTAGAGCCTGAATTTTTTGAATTATTTGAACAGATAGAGCATGTTATGGCTGAAGCGCCAGCGCTGCTTGAAAGGTTTGATAATGTTTAGAGCAGGTTGAAAATTTATCTCACTTTAATATTTGGGGCATTGTCAATTTCGCCATCTTCAGAAATAACAGCAATCCCATCATTACATCTTAGTACCGCTAAATTTTGGCCATTCTCGCTTCGCACAAATGCAAGCTCATAGCCAAACTTACCCAGGCTGCTGGCTGAAAACTTTTGGGCTAAAGAAAGTTTATTCCACCATTCAGATTGCTCTGGCGGTTCCCTTCTTCTGTCAACAATTGGTTTATTGAGCGACTGCATAATACTACCCGTAATTAAAATAAAAACAGAGATATACACAGTATAGTCTAGGATAGATAGATTACTAATAACTATTTAATATAAGATCATTAACCACCATAAATGACTCACAGGGATCGTCTGCCCCCATAAAATAATTTTCGTCTGATATAAGACCTTCTTTACCAAAAAAGCCTGTTAATACTTCAATAGCTGTTTGTGATGTACCTAGCTTTTTACTCACTAATATTTGCTTATAAGCAGCAAGTAATCCCCCTCACTAAAGCAAGAGGGATAAAAACTACTTATAGCGGAATGTAAATAAAAAAGAGAGAACATTCATGCGCTATTTTCTCTTATTCACTATCGTCTATTTTCTTTTGTTCTTCAGCCTGCTGAATATAGCCGCCGGCCTCTTCATCTGCCTTTAACAGCGCTGCAGCATCAGGTGTTACAGGTATAGCACGAGACTTTTGATTAATTTCGTGTATTTGCGACGCATTGGTTAAGTCTCTTTCACTGGTGATTGCAGCAATAGATTCTCTATCTTTTAAGAAGCGCATAACATCACTACGAATACCACTTAATTCATCATCACTTTTATGCATTTCTAAAATAAAACGTGGGTACTCTAAATTTCGCATCCCCGTTGATGCAAAAGTGCTAGACACTACACGGCAAGCAATAATCCAAGGAGTAATACTTGAACGAACAAGAGTATTTTCAGAGCGCGTTGAGTCATGAATACTCGCCCCTGTAGAAATTTTTGACTCAGTAAAAGTACCTTCAATTTTTAAATAAATTAAATGGCTTTCAAACTGCATTTCAGCAAAAAACAAATGAGCCGCATTTGACAATATCCGCCCGAATGCCCTGAATAAAAAGCCCACTAAGACTAAATGGCTTATCGAACTAAAATAGCCTGTTGTTTCTTGTAAGTTTGCTTCACTAAACGGGTTTCCAGTATGACTACTAAAATAGCTATAAACGTCAGAAGCAGTAAATGCTAATAATAATGTAAAAATAGCACTCACCAAGAAGAAAATATTACCTGAAATTAAGCTAATTAACCGGCTTTTTTCAAACGTTTTCCCTAAGTTCATCTCAGTAAATTTAGGTTGAATTTCTTGGATCATTTCGCCAAAAAAGCTACCTTTACCTTCAACTTGCTCTTTCAATTTAGGGATCAATTCTTGGTAAACACGATTGGGGACTTCTTTATAACGACGGTTCGCCATCACTAAATTATCTAAATTAATAAATATTTCATTCGGATGAACAGACTCTTGCCAATTTTCACGTAATTCGGACACTTCCACTTTAGGATCTGCATGATTTAACCGTTTTCTCAACATTACCGCAATTAAGCTACTAATGAGTGCAGCACCAACGAGTAACGATAATAGGTAAAAAATAGTATGGGGTTCAGGTAGATAAGCCACATAGCGATCAATAGTCGCTAATGAGGTATTCGTTGAATTCAATAAATATTGAAAACCTAAGCCAATAAGTACAGGTAATAAAATAGCACCAAGGACAACACGTATTAATTCCATGTTATCAATACTGGCTATTTTTTTATCTGCCATTCGGTTAATGCTAGCACCCACGGCATGCCATGTAAGCAATAGGTATAAGGTCAATAATATTGAATAAATAGGAAAAATATAGCTGCCTACTTCACCTGCAAACCCCGCCAAAGAGACAAACGCAACTAAGCCATAACTGATGAGCGCAACCAATGTTTTTGCCCAAGCACCAAAAAGACGTTGCGCCATATTTCTTACTGGGTATGGCATGTAGGTTAAGCGAGGAAAAATACTATGAACAAAACGCGCTAAAAAACCCTGAGGCTCAACAAACGTTGAGTTTTTACGCCCCATTAGCATTTCAGTTAATTCTTGTTTGTTATAAGCAACGTAAGGGGTTTCTTCTTGTGCTGTGCTTGATTCTGAACGGCTTTTATTCTGTGCTAATGAAGTGGGATGATTTCGTCCAACAAAATAGCGTAACATCGCAATAATACCGCTAGAAGCAGTAGAAATTCCACCGCCGAGTAATAGCAAGCCAAAAGCAACTAAAATCCAGCCGTTAATCGGTTCATTTTGTACTAGCTGTGCTGCCGAAATAAGTAAATAAATGCCAATAATACTAACAATACCTCCTCGAATAGCAGTAACTAAACCTTCCTTTTTAAAGGGGTTTTTTAACCCTAAATCGATGGAACCGTAATCAAATGCCATTTAATACTCCTTACTTACTTTGACAAACTTTACACAAAAAAATATAGCGTTTATAAAACTATATTTTATAAGACGCTATATTTAAAATTATTTTTACTGATAATAAATTGTTAAGTGAGTTATTCACTTAAAACCAAGGTTTACGGCCAACCACATAAGTTTGTTCAAACTCTTCGTCTGATTTCACTAAATAAAGAATAAATTCAACAAACGCAATAATACCAATAACCATTGAAGGGAAACCAAGTAAAATAAAACCAAAAATAAAGGTCAACAACATGATCACACCCTGCTTGGTGTAACCTAAATAAAATTTATGTGCGCCAAAAGCACCTAGAAAAAAAGCAAACAAAGCAGCGCCTATCTTTTTAGAACCACCAACAGAAGTATGCGAGTCTGAATAAATAGCTTCCGCATCGTCACCATTAGCTGAAAAATCTACTGCACTGCCAACATTTGGTAATGTAGCGCCTTTCCATTGAGATACTTCGAAATTGTAGCGATTACCGTCATCTCCAGAAATAACACCCGAGCGACTTTCTTCATTATAATCAAGAATTTTACCTTTCATCTCTTACTCCATTAATTCATTTTTATAAAAATGTTATAAACCTTATTAAAACTAATTGATTTAAAAGAAAAAGTGAACTCTTTTTTACAATAGATTAATGCGCTAAAAGCCATTAACAAGACAAAACAACAAAGGCCGTGGCATATAAAGTTTCATCAGACAAAGAAACATGCCACGTTGTTGCACCTTTTTCTTGGGCAATCGACAGTGCTTTTTCAGTCAACGACAAAATGGGCTGACCGCTGTCTAAAGAATTTATTTCAATATGTTGAAATGAAATCCCCGCAGCAATCCCTGTCCCCAGCGCTTTGGCTGCTGCTTCTTTTGCCGCCCAGCGTTTAGCTAAGAAAGCGTCTGACGCTTTAATAGTGCTATAACGTTGATATTCCTTTTCTGTTAACACACGCGTCGCAAGTTTTTGCTTAGTGGGCTCAGCCATATTTTCAATACGACTGATATCAACAATGTCAGTGCCAATCCCAATAACTGACATATTACAGTCGTGCCTCAACCATTAAACGCTTCATATCTCGCACCGCTTTATCCAAGCCGTCTATCGCTGCTCGGGCAATAATGGCATGACCAATATTTAATTCAACAATTTCAGGTATGGCAGCAATAGGCTTAATATTAAAATAATGTAAACCATGGCCTGCGTTGACTTTTAAACCTAAACTATGGGCATATTCAATACCATCTTTGAGGCGTGTCAATTCTTGTAATTGTAATGCCTCGGTTGGCGCATCGGCATAACAACCTGTATGTATTTCAATATATGGTGCTTTACTTAAAGCAGCAGCATCAATTTGTACTTTATCGGCATCAATAAATAGGCTGGTTTGAATATTGTGCTCTGCAAGTTGCGCCACCGCTCGATTAATTTTTTCTTGCTGCCCGGCAACATCAAGCCCACCTTCGGTGGTTAGCTCTTCGCGTTTTTCAGGAACTAAACAACAAAAAGCAGGCTTAACTTCACAAGCAATAGCTAGCATTTCATCGGTAACCGCCATTTCCAAATTCATGCGTGTTTGCAAAGTTTCTTTCATTACATACACATCTCTGTCTTGTATATGACGGCGATCTTCACGTAAATGTATGGTAATGCCATCAGCCCCCGCATGCTCAGCAACACTCGCAGCATGCGCAGGATCAGGATAGGTGGTACCACGCGCTTGGCGCAATGTTGCAATATGATCTACATTTACACCAAGTAAAATATCGTTCATGTTAACCTCATTTAAATAATTTTCGACTATTAAGGGGCTTTCCGCCAAGTAAGTGATTAATTACTTGCCGCATTAATTTTTTATAGGTTTGTTTAACACCTGCATCGCTTAGCTCGCCAAGTGCTATTGCTTGTAAATCTGCCCATGCATATTGAGGCAAGTGCTGATTTTCTTCATTTGATAATTGAAAACCATTATCTGGCACATAATGTAAAAATTTAGCCTGAAGCACTTCTAGTAAAGAAAAATCGAACGTTTGCCCTAACTCTTCAAGTAATTGATTTTCAAAAACCCGCAGTACTAATTCAACATTGCTTTCAAGGGCTAGTGCACTAAGGCTTTGCTGATACAGCGCAAATAAAACGCTACTTTCTTGATGTTCAGGATAAAGCCGTACAAGTAATTCATTCACATAAAAGGCACTAAATAACCGCTCTTTCTCGAGTAAATATGACTTAGCCGCTGCTTCAACACGTGTTATTTTTTGTAAACTGCTGTTGCCTGACAAGACAATATTCAAAGGAAGGAAGGGTTGTAACAAGCTTTTTTTATTCGACTTTCGCGCGTTATGGCTCACATAAACAAGCGCAGAAATTTTGCCATTATCTTGTGTAAGTAATTCAACTAATAGCTGATTTTCTCGATAAGGTCGGCGATGAAGAACAAAAGCTAGCTGCTCTTGTTCAAACACGCGTTGTACTCACTTTCTCTAATAAGTTAATTCGCAAAGGGTACTGCCAATTAACCTGAGTAATCATCACCATAACCTAAGCTTCTTAAAGCGCGTTCGTCATCTGCCCAACCCGATTTAACCTTAACCCATGTTTCTAAAAATACTTGTTGATCAAACAGTTCTTCCATATCTCGGCGGGCTTCTTGGCCAATAGTTTTTAGACGCTCACCTTTGTTGCCAATAACCATGCGTTTTTGCGTATTACGCTCAACTAACACTAACGCATTAATGTGTAATATGCCTTTGTTATCAACCTTAAATTGCTCTATTTCAACCGTAGTTGAATAAGGTAGTTCGTCCCCTGTGAAACGCATTAACTTTTCACGAATAATTTCTGATGCCATAAAGCGGCTAGAACGATCGGTAATATAATCTTCAGGAAACCAAAAATCCCCTTCAGGTAACGCCGCCATACACATGCTTTTTATGGTATCAACATTGTCGCCTTTACTTGCCGAAATAGGGACAATATCTTTAAAGTCATGCATTGCACCTAACGTTTGTAGATGAGGTAACAGCGATTCTTTATCTTGCACATTGTCTGACTTATTAACCACAAGAATACAGGGCGCACCACTTTTTTTAATTTTATTAAGTACAAGCTCATCATCAGGTGTCCAATGTGTGCCTTCAACTAAAAATAAAATAGTCTCCACTTCAACAATAGAGCTGGCTGCCGCACGATTCATTAATCGATTTATTGCACGTTTTTCTTCACCATGTAACCCAGGTGTGTCAACTAAGACCGCTTGATGATTGTCTTCGGTTAAAATACCTAAAATACGGTGGCGAGTGGTTTGTGGCTT
>JBMZCX010000005.1:0-58256 GCA_049613795.1 Thalassotalea sp.
CTGGTGCGGGAAGTTGAAGAAAGCTTAATTAATATGCTCACCGCGTTTGGTATGTCTTCTGAGCAAGATAAAGCCCCTTATATGCCAAAAGTGGGTGAAAACTTAGTAGAAGGCCCGGTTATGAATAGTGAAAACCGTCATGATGTGGTGTCGGATCAAGACGATGTTGATGATTTATTATCAAGTTTAGGGTTTTAAAAGGAGCGATTGAATGTCATTTGAGCAAGATGAAGAAATTCTTCAAGACTTTTTAATAGAGGCTGGAGAAATACTGGAGAGTTTGTCTGAGCAATTAGTCGAACTTGAAAATGATCCCGATAATGCCGATTTGCTCAACGCGATATTTAGAGGCTTTCATACCGTTAAAGGTGGTGCCGGCTTTTTGTCACTGACCGAATTGGTTGATACCTGTCATGGCGCGGAAAATGTCTTTGATACCTTAAGAAACCAGCAACGTGCAGTGACCTCAGAGTTAATGGACGTAATTTTACAAGCACTTGATACCATCAATGACCAGTTTGCTCAAGTGCAAAACCAGCAAGCATTATCAGTGGCGGATCCCGAGTTATTAACACAATTACATCGCCTGTCGCAGCCCGAAGGACAAGAAACTCCAGCTGCACCAGTACCACCCACTGCCGTTATAACACCAGAAGTTACTGCTTCAGTTGAAGCCAATAATACCAGCGACGAAATGTCTGAAGATGAGTTTGAACGCTTATTGGATGAGTTACACGGTGGTGGTGCGCCTGTTGCCAGCGTTCCAAATGCAACACAAGCAACAGCGTCCTCAACGGCTGAAAGTGATGAAATGTCTGATGATGAATTTGAATCATTGCTTGACGAATTGCATGGTCAAGGCGCTCCCGGCTCAAATGTCCTCGTTTCATCACAAGCCGTAGCGGCGAGCACAAATGATATCTCTGATGATGAATTTGAATCGTTACTTGATGAACTTCATGGTCAAGGTAGCTTCTCTCCCGCCGTAGCTAACACGCAGACACAGAGTGCGAGTTCAAGCGCTGCGGATGACATAAATGATGATGAATTTGAATCACTGTTAGATGAGTTGCATGGCAAAGGCCAAGGCCCGACAGCATAGAATGTAACATCAACGCCAATAGAAGAATCTACTGCGCCTGCTGTAGCGGTTCCTCAAACGCCTAGTGCGTCTGCGCCGAAAAGTTCGCTCGAAACAGCGCCAGCAGATAGTAAAGCATCACCGACAAGTGACAAAAAACCGTCGCCAGCAAAAGCGGCTCCTGCCAAGCCGCCACAAGCTGAGACGACCGTTAGGGTTGATACTAAACGCTTAGATCAAATCATGAATATGGTGGGTGAACTTGTTTTGGTACGTAATCGCTTAACCAGTTTAGGTCTGACAAAAGACGATGAAGACCTGACCAAGGCAGTGTCTAATTTAGATGCTGTCACCACCGATTTACAAGGCGCGGTAATGAAAACGCGCATGCAACCGATTAAAAAGGTCTTCGGGCGTTTTCCTCGCGTAGTGCGTGATTTGGCGCGCAGCTTAAACAAAGAAATTAAGCTGATCCTCGAAGGTGAAGATACCGATTTAGATAAAAACCTTGTTGAAGCCTTAGCCGATCCGTTAGTGCATTTAGTGCGTAACTCGGTCGATCATGGTATTGAATCGCCAGAAAAACGCGAAGCCGCTGGCAAGCCGCGTG
Organism: Thalassotalea sp.; assembly: GCA_049613795.1. Lineage (GTDB taxonomy): Bacteria > Pseudomonadota > Gammaproteobacteria > Enterobacterales > Alteromonadaceae > Thalassotalea_B. Next base: position 1,692 of record JBMZCX010000005.1, read on the forward strand.
AAGGTGAAGTGGTATTGTCGGCATCGCAAGAGGGTGACCATATTCTGCTGACCATACGTGATGATGGCGCTGGTATGAACGCCGAAAAATTGAAAGAAATCGCCATAGAACGGGGTGTTTTAGACGCCGATGCGGCAGGGCGTATGTCCGATAAAGAAGCCTTTAGCTTAATTTTCGCGCCAGGTTTTTCCACCAAAACCGAAATATCAGAAGTGTCAGGCCGTGGCGTTGGCATGGATGTAGTGAAAACCAAGATCACGCAATTAAATGGTACCGTGGATATTGATTCAGAAATGGGCGTTGGCACCATACTTGAAATTAAAGTGCCGCTGACCTTAGCTATTTTACCAACCTTAATGGTGATTGTTGGGAAACAGACGTTTGCACTACCGCTAGCAGCGGTCAATGAAATTTTCCACCTTGATTTAACCAAAACCAATGTCGTTGATGGACAGTTAACCATTATTGTGCGTGAAAAAGCTATCCCGCTGTTTTATCTCGACCAATGGCTCGTACGAAATAATACTGAAAAATCACCAGAGCGTGGCCATGTGGTGATAGTGCAGCTGGGTAACCAGCAAGTTGGCTTTGTGGTTGATAACTTAATTGGTCAAGAAGAAGTGGTAATAAAACCCCTTGATAGGTTATTACATGGCACGCCAGGCATGGCCGGTGCAACCATTACCAGTGACGGCGGCATTGCTTTAATTATCGATGTTCCGAGTATGTTAAAATACTACGCTAGAAAATCTATTGTAAATAAGAAATTAGGTTCTTAATACCTTAGGTACAAGACGTAGTTAATCCAGATAAGAGATAGTAGATGTCCTTTAAAGTATTGGTGGTTGATGATTCGAGTTTTTTTCGCCGCCGAGTCACTGATATTCTTGAGCGTGATCCCGCGCTTGAGATTGTTGGCGTTGCTGTTAATGGCGCCGACGCAGTAGAAAAAGCTACCGCCTTAAAGCCCGATGTTATCACCATGGATATCGAAATGCCGGTGCTTAACGGTATTGATGCGGTTAAGCAGATCATGGCGAAAGCGCCAACCGCTATTATTATGTTTTCTTCTCTAACCCACTCCGGCGCGAAAGCAACATTGGATGCACTGGATGCCGGTGCGTTAGATTTTTTACCGAAAAAGTTTACTGAAATTGCTAAAAGCAGTGCCGATGCTGGTAGTTTATTGCGTCAACGTGTGGTGCAGTTAGCCCGAAAAAATGCCTCGAGAACTCCTCGACTGTCAACGTTTCGCTCACGTGCCACTAATGGCGTAAAACCTAATACCAGTATTGCAGCGAGTCTAAACTCGTCAACAAGCATCAGTTCTCGACCAAGCTCAGTATTAAAACAAAGCTCTGGTAAATCTTATAAACTCTTGGCGATAGGGACCTCAACCGGTGGGCCTGTGGCACTGCAAAAGCTGTTAAGCGCCTTACCTAAAGACTTTCCGCTGCCGATAATTTTAGTGCAACATATGCCGGCGGCATTTACCTTGGCCTTCGCTAATCGTTTGAATACCCTGTGTAAAATTAATGTTAAACAAGCCGAGCCGGGCGATATGTTAAAACCTGGCTGTGCGTATTTAGCACCGGGCGGCAAACAAATGATCATTGATGGTACGGAAAATGCCGCAAAACTGAGAATACTGGATGACGAGTCTAAGCGAATTGCTTTTAAACCTAGTGTTGATGTCAGTTTTGGCTCAGCGGCGAAAGTTTTTGATGGCAACGTTTTGGGCGTTATATTAACGGGTATGGGGGCCGATGGTCGCGATGGTTCACGATTATTAAAAAACAAAGGCGCTACCATATGGGCGCAAGATGAAGCATCGTGCGTTGTTTACGGCATGCCACAAGCCGTCACGGTTGCTGGTATCGCTGAATTATCATTGCCGCTTGAAAGTTTTCCTACTGAGATCCTTAAGGAAATACAGCATGGATAAACTGAGTATCTGGGGACTATTGATTGCTATTTTGGCGATTTATTTTGGCTTTATCATTGATGGAGGCTCGATATCTTCATTGCTAGAGCTGCCAGCCTTTATTATCGTTTTTGGCGGTACGCTTGGTGCGGTGATGCTGCAGTCATCGCAACGTCAATTTTTCCACGCCATGTCGTTAGTTAAATGGCTATTTATTGCGCCGAAATATGATGTTGAACAAGGCATAGCGTCAATTGTACTGTGGGCAGAAAAAGCGCGTGAGTCTGGTTTTTTGGCGCTTGAGCATATTGCTCACGAGGAAGACGATTTTTACGTTAATAAAGGTTTAAATTTATTGGTTGATGGCGCAGAAGTAGAAAACTTACGGGTGTCACTCGAGCTAGATTTAGATTTATACCGTGAACACAATTTACGCTCAGCTCACGTGTTTGAGTCGATGGGCGGTTATAGCCCAACCATAGGTATTTTAGGGGCTGTTTTGGGCTTGATCCATGCCATGTCGAATTTATCTAACCCTGAGTTATTAGGGCAGGGAATAGCGACGGCCTTTGTTGCCACAATTTACGGTGTCGGTTTTGCCAACCTTATTTATTTACCAGTGGCAAATAAAATCAAAGCCATTATTCACCAACAAACCATGTACCGTGAAATGATGACCGAAGGCTTGATTGCGATTGCGCGAGCAGAAAACCCGCACGCTATTGAAAATAAACTGTCGGCATTTCGGTTAGAACAATGAACCGTTTACGGGCAAGACGCCACAGTGTAGAACATGACAATGTTGAACGTTGGTTAGTGTCTTACGCCGATTATATGACCTTATTGTTTGCCTTGTTTGTCGTGCTTTATGCCATGGCAATGGTGAATGAAGAGCCGTTTGAAACGGCCACTGAGTCTATCGGTCGTGTATTTCAAGCCAATGAAGAAAAAACAAAAAATCGTGGCCACGGTGATGATATTTTGCCGGTTAATAGCGCTAAAACGCATAAACGATTGTATGGCAATGGCATTTTACCTGAAGCAGGCTCTGAAGTTGTCAACGAAGAAGTCTCTTTATCTAATATTTCAGATGCTCAAGTAGGAACCACACTAACCTCGTTAGAAAAAGAACTGCACACGGCACTCTATGAATTAATTGAATCAGGGTATGCCGAGCTACAAGTAGATGGTAATTGGTTGGAAATAGAGTTAAATAGCGGTTTATTGTTTGCCAGTGGTTCATCGTCCCCCACCAAGGCGGCAAAAGATATTTTATCCGTGATTTATCAAGTGCTTGCCGATGCTAGTAACTATATTCGTGTGCGCGGCTATACTGACAATCAACCGATAGCCACGGAAATATTTTCATCTAATTGGGAATTGTCGGTGTTTCGCGCCACGGCTATTTTACGTGCCCTTGAAGCACTCAGTGTCAACCCTGCTCGCATGGCGATTGAAGGCTATGGCCAGTATTATCCCAATGCCGACAATAGCACTGCGCAAGGGCGGGCGAAAAATCGTCGCGTGGTGATTGCCATTTCTAAATTTGGCTTAACCCCCGCGCCGTTATCAGCGCCAACACCGTCAGTAAAAGAGGTTGAGGTGAGTACAGCAGGCAACAGTGAAAAAAGCATTAGCAATAGTATCCGCGTGATCGCGCTTGAAAATGGCGGTATTCGTATTACCACACGTGTGGATGACAACAATGAATAAGGACGTCACTTGTTAGTTTGGACAGTCGCAAATCAAAAAGGTGGCGTTGCTAAAACCACAACGACCATAGCGTTAGCCGGTTTATTGGCCGAGCAAGGTCATCGTGTGCTGCTAGTTGATACCGATCCGCATGCCTCGTTAAGTTACTATTTTGGTATTGAGTCTGAAGATTTAGACTTAAGTGTTTACGATTTGTTTATGCAAGTGGCGACTAAAGAGCAGATCATGCAGAGCTTATGCCCAACCCATTACGCCAATATTGATATTTTGCCAGCCACTATGGGCTTAGCAACGCTTGATCGCTCGCTCGGCAATAAAGGCGGTATGGGCTTAGTGTTAAAAAAAGCCATGGCTGCCATCGCCGATGAATATGACTATGTGTTGATTGATTGTCCACCGATCTTAGGGGTGTTGATGGTAAATGCACTGGCGGCTTGTGACCGCATTATTGTGCCAGTGCAAACCGAGTTTTTAGCGCTTAAAGGCTTAGACCGTATGATGAAAACCTTAGAGATTATGCAGGGTGAGCAAGCAACGCCATTTAAATATACCATAGTGCCGACCATGTTTGATAAACGCACAAAAGCATCGATAATGACCTATCGAAAATTAAAAGATCTATACGGCGAAGTGGTTTGGCCGGGTGTTGTGCCGATTGATACCAATTTTCGTAATGCCAGTGTCGCGCAAAAAGTGCCGTCAGATTTTGCCGCTAGCACGCGTGGTGTTATTGCCTATCGTAATTTATTAAGTTATTTAGTTAATATAACGGCACAGGGTAAGTAAGCCATGACCAAGTCTTTAGCCGCAAGCCAACAATTGATGCAGACCTATTTGTCAGAACTATTAACAGAAGAAGAGGTCGCGCAACATAGCCCTGCCCTGAAAGAGCAGCAAGACCAAGCGTTAGATAAACTGCTGTCGCAGGTTAGTGCGCCTCAAGCGCCCAGCGGCAAAAATGTTCAAACGTTAAGCGAAGAAAATGTTGTTCCTAGCAGCGCCGTAGCGCTCGAAGCATTGAACACTAGTGTTGAAACCGCCAATAATAAAGCCAGCAACGCACCATTAGTGTCTCGTTCGCCAGTGAGCGAACAAGTAAAAAATAACGCTAAGTTAAATGCCGAAGTGCTGAAAACCCATAAAAGCTCAGGCGGCTTTGCAAAGCAAAAAAGTTATCGCCAAGGTGACTTTCAGGCCATGTTTTTTGATGTGGCCGGACTCACTATTGCCGTACCCTTGATAGAATTGGGGGGGATCCATAAAAGTGATAAAATCACAGCCTTGATGGGCAAACCTGACTGGTTTAAGGGCGTTATGTTACACAGAGACGAGAAAATTAATGTCGTTGATACCGCCCGTTGGGTGATGCCAGAAAAGTGCGATGAGGCGTTAGTTTCTGCACTTAAATACCAATACATTATTATGTTAAGCAACTCATCTTGGGGATTATCAGCGGAAAATTTAGTCGATACTCAGACGCTGAAACAAGACGAGGTAAAATGGTTAGATTCAGCGAATAAGCGTCCATGGTTGGCGGGGTTAGTCAAAAATCGTATGTGTGCATTAGTCGATGTTGAATCTTTGATTAAGTTATTGGAAAAAGGCGTAAATATTAGCCAAGAATAATTGATGAATTGCAACATGGCAGTATACTTAATGCAAATTCGGGTCGATAACCCTAAACCATATTTTTAGATATTTAAATCGTTACAATTAATAGAGGACAGCCGTATGTCTGATGAAAGACACAGTGCAAGTAAAAGTGTAGACAACAATGATGAAGTGTTGCAATGGGTAACGTTTAAGCTCGATAACGAAACCTATGGCATTAATGTAATGCAAGTGCAAGAAGTGCTACGTTACTCTGAAATTGCGCCGGTTCCTGGTGCGCCAAGCTATGTGATGGGCATTATCAATTTACGTGGTAATGTGGTTACCGTTATTGACACTCGGGCAAGGTTTGGTTTGGTAGCGGCTGAAGTTACAGAAAACACACGTGTTGTTATCATCGAAGCTGAAAAACAAGTGATTGGCATTTTAGTTGATAGCGTGGCGGAAGTGGTGTATTTAAAAGCATCCGAGATAGATGTTGCGCCAAACGTTGGCAACGAAGAAAGCGCGAAGTTTATTCAAGGGGTGTCTAACCGCGAAGGTGAATTGTTGATTTTGGTTGATCTAAATAAATTACTCTCAGATGAAGAATGGGAAGAGCTAAAACATTTTTAATGTCAGTTAGTATGCCTGCAAGGCGGGCTTATTGACGGTTGCGGATACTAGATTGTGCTATGGAAAATATCTCTACAAATTTGCTCAGTTTAATTGCCTTTGCTGTGGTCATGCTAGTGGCGATGTTATTGTTGCTGCTAAAAAATCGTTTTGGCCAACAAATAGACGAACTACAACAAAAACTGGCTGAGCAAGCCATGCAGTTGGCTGAATTACAAAGCCAACTTGCGCAAAACCAAGCGCAATTATCGCTCGAGCAACAAGGCTATGAAGAGTCGCAACGCGAAAATGAGCAAGTGAGTAAACAGCTTGAGCAGCGTATCAAAATGACGCAAGAGCAGCTAAATAACCAAATTCAAAGTATTGAACAACGTTTTCAACAGCAACCTGAAGATAAGTTATACTCTCGGGCACAAAAGCTTGTAGCGCTCGGCGCTGATATTACTGAAATTATGCGAGAGTGTGATATTCCTCGCGCCGAGGCTGAAATGCTACTGGCTGTTCATCGTAATAAGTCGTCAAAATAATAACACCAGCCATATCGATTGACGGCTATTTTTATTGCTAATAACTATTGGCGGCTAATCATCAGCTTGTGCGATAAAATTCTTAATGTCAGTCGCACCGTGGCCATGGTAAACTAGCGTAGCAAACAATCAACATATTCAATTGCTATAATATTGAAATTATCCGCTCTAAAGCAAGGACCCTTGTAGTGAATACAATCAGAAAATCTTCTTTGAAATTTCCAGCAATATTACCCCTTAAATTACTGTTAGTGGTGATGCTTTCATTGCAAGTCACGGCTTGTTCCACAACACCATCAACGGAAGCATCAGTCTCGGATCCCAAAGATCCACTTGAATCTATTAACCGACCTTTTTGGGACTTTACCTGGGATTACGCTGATAAATATGTCTTAAAACCAGCTTCAGAGGGGTATGTTGAATACATGCCTACGGAACTGCGCAGTGGTGTTTACAATATGGCGCTTAACCTTAATGAACCCTCAACCATTATTAATCACTTGTTACAGGCCAAGTTTAGTGATGCAGCTAAATCTACCGGACGCTTTGTATTAAATTCCACCATAGGCTTATTAGGTTTTTTTGATCCCGCTAGCGACTTTGGTTGGACACGACAACAAGAAGAGTTTGGTGAAGTGCTAGGCAGTTATGGCGTTGGTGATGGTCCGTATCTAGTCGTACCCGCTCTGGGGCCTTCGTCAGTGCGTGAAGAAGTCGGCGATTATGTTGACCGTTATTATTGGCCGTTAGCGATTATCGACTTTTGGCCAAACTTACTTCGCGCCGGCATTTTAGGGTTAGAGGCGCGCGCATCACTCGCTGAACAAGAAGCGATAATTAATGATGCTATTGACCCTTATGAATTTGTCAAAAATGCCTACTTTCAAAATATGCAATTCAAGGTGCATGACGGAAATCCACCGATTGAAATTGACGCCGAGGAAGAAGAAGATATTGATGCTTATTTAGAAGAGCTTGACGATCTTTAACGGCAAATAATCGCGATTTTGCCCTAAAAAATTGAGTATAAACGCAAAAAGTGAACGTAGCTTTTATCGGCTAATGTTCACTTTTTTGGTATTGGGCGATGGCATTTTCAAGATGTTTTTGTGAAAAAAACAGCAGAATTGGCTTAAGCAAAATAAAGTAAGCCACCAGTACCACCATAACCGCAATAAATACGGCAAAGCCTTGTAAATTGGCGATAAAGAAAAATGGCGGGATCAATAGTAACAACTTAATAATATTTAAGATAAATTTTTCAGGCGCAGACAGCTTAGCTTGCGCTAAGCTCAGTATAGCGTGACGTTGCTGCACATTAAAAGGCTGTAAGGCGGGAATTTTGTTGGCAGATAAATAGAGTGTCATAGATGTCAGCACAAGAGAGTAAATTTAAATTATTATAACTAAAGAATAGCTGGTGAACTAGCGGTTAAAATTACAATGGCAGCTCACGCGAAAGATAACGCCCCTGGCTCGGACTATTGTATAGCGCTTGGGTAAAAATGGTGTTAAACTTCTCAGAAATTTTTTCATATATTTAATTTTTGGCGACGTTTAATAGATAACTGATATTATTGTTAAAATACCTATTCGTAACAATGTTTCGTTGGGTTAGTGTTATTAAGTCTTTACGCAGTCAAGTCGTTGTTTTTAAATTAGGACCCGTCTATTAGAGGTTAGTTAACTTTTACATGTATACACTTTTTATCGCATTGCTTGCAACTTTTTTCGTTTCAATGGCAACAATTAAACTTTTGATGCCATTGGCACCTCGTCTAGGTTTAATTGATGTACCCAATGATAGAAAAAAGCATGATGGTTCTATTCCGTTAATCGGAGGCTTATCTATTTTTACCGGTGTGCTAATTGCTTCAAGTTTATTTGTTGAACAAAGTCAGTTGATTAATCTGTATCTAATCTCGTCGGCTTTGTTGGTTTTTATCGGTACTATGGATGATATTTACGACTTAAATGTTACCACACGGATGATCTTTCAAGGTATTGTTGCCACAATAATGGTTTTTGGTGCTGGCATTTACATTCACGAATTTGGTGATTTGTTGTTAATTGGCAATATTGATTTGGGTGTCTATGGCATGGTGTTTACTATGCTTGCATGTATCGCGGCAATTAATGCTTTTAATATGATTGATGGTATTGATGGCTTAGCAGGCTCAATGAGCATTATCTCTATTTCATCAATCGTTATTCTTACGCTACTAGCCAATAACGGCGCGGATGTCTTATTCCCTTTAATACTCGTTGTCGCGACAATTCCTTACCTATTCTATAACGTCAGTACACGTAACCCTCGTAATAAAAAAATATTTATGGGTGACGCGGGTAGCATGTTTATGGGCCTAACGGTCATGTGGCTATTGGTGTTGGGCTCGCAGGCTCAAGATGAACAAGTTGCTGCATTTCGCCCTGTAACTGCGTTATGGATAATCGCAGTGCCATTAATGGATATGTTTGCCATTATGATCAGAAGGATCAGAAAAGGCGACTCTCCATTTAAGGCAGATAATGGTCACTTGCACCATATTTGTATGCGAGTGGGCTTATCTTCAAGACAGTCATTAAGAGTGATTAGTACCTTTTCTATTGTGCTTGCTCTTATTGGTATTACCGGAGAGTACTTTCTAGTACCAGAGTGGCTTATGTTAGCTCTTTTTTTAGCGTTATTTATTGCTTATTCGTATGCACTGCAACATGCTTGGAAATTAGTGAAACTTTTTCGTTAAGTATGTGCCTGAAACAAATTCTTAATTTTTTATCGTCGACAGCTAAAATCGCTGCTGTTAGACTTTAGCCCATTCAAACATTTGACTAAAGTAATTATGAAAACTGAACCTAATCGAATATTATATGCTCGCGGCTTTACGCTAATTGAGCTATTAATCACTATTGTTATTTTGGGCTTGTTAGCCTCTATTGTAGCGCCGGAAATGTTTTCAAAAGTAGGTTCTACGAAAAGAAAAACGGCTGCAGCCCAAATGAAAATGTTTGAAACTGCTATTAACACTTTTAGACTCGACGTTGGTGATATTCCTACAACTTTAGATGCACTTAGAGTAAAGGGCGAAACCAAAGACTGGGATGGTCCTTACCTACCTAAAAATATACCGCTTGATCCGTGGGGAAATCCTTATGAGTATCGCACGCCAGGTGACAATGGTAACGCATTTTATCTCGCCTCATTTGGTAAAGATGGGCAAAGCGGTGGTGAAGACGAAAATGCGGATATCGTTCATAAATGACAAAAATACTTGACCTGTTAGAGAGTCATTTTAATCTCAGCGCTGAAAACCTAGACAAAGCTTTAACTTTTCAATTAGAGCATGGTGGGCGAATCGAAAACATATTAGAAAATATGGGGTTGATAGACGAGTCTGATATTGCTTGTTTATTTGCATCATATTTTAGTCTAGAGCTATTAACAGCAAAAAACTTTGAAGACAGTAAATTCTCGATCGTTGATGATCCTCTTATTCAAGGTAAATTGAATAAATTTGGCTGGTTGCTATGTACTAATGTCAAAAGTGAACAAGGATTAATTACTTGCGATCCTTTTAATGTGAATGCCAATCAGTATGTTTCAACCTATCTACCTAACGTACAGTTAGCCATAATGCAACGTAGCGACGTTGAAAGTCTCATTAAGCGTAACGTTAACTTAACTGAAGAGCCTACAGAATTAACGCATAACGAAGTGGACAAATTAAAAGAAGCAGCTAAAGAAGCGCCGGTTGTAAACCTTTTAAATTCACTCATACTCAAGGGGCTAAAATTAAATGCCTCAGATATGCACATTGAACCATTAGAACATTACTCTATCATTCGTTACCGGGTAGACGGTGTTTTAAAATTAGATGAACGTATTGCCAAATCAATGGAATTGCCGTTGGTTACACGCTTGAAAATTTTAAGTAATATGGATATTGCTGAAAAAAGACGACCACAGGACGGTAAAATAGAAACCAGAGTTTCAGGGCAAGAACTCGATATTCGAGTGTCATGCTTACCGTTAGCTATAGGCGAAAGCTTTGTTTTACGATTTTTAAAGAAAGAGTCGTTATCTTATAATCTTGAAGCTTTAGGTATGGAAACAGATGTACAAGCGCTCATTGAACATGACATTACAAAAACGTCCGGAGTTATTCTACTGACCGGACCAACAGGTAGCGGCAAAACCACCACATTATATTCATGTTTAAGCAAATTAAATTCAGAACAAACAAAAATCATTACCCTGGAAGATCCAGTTGAATATCAACTAGAAAATGTTAACCAAGTACAAGTTAACCCGGAAATAGGCTTTGATTTTTCAGAAGGCTTAAGAAGTATTGTACGACAAGACCCTGATATAATTATGCTGGGTGAAATTCGAGACAAAACAACAGCGAAAATTGCCATGCAGTCGGCGTTAACTGGACACTTGGTTTTTAGTACTGTACACACAAATGATGCGCCGAGTGCATATACCCGTCTTTTAGATTTAGGCGTTGATTCGTTTCTGCTTGATGCAGCTTTGCTAGCTATTATTGCCCAAAGATTAGCTCGAAAATTATGCACAAATTGCTGTCAGCCAGTAGAAAATGTTAATGAGCTATTAGAAAAATATCATGTGGAATATCTAATTCAAGGGTTTGCTATTGAGCTGTCAGAGCATAATCTGCAACATGCCGTCGGTTGCGATGAGTGTGGACATACTGGCTATAAAGGTCGAATAGCATTAATTGAGTATATGCGCTGTGATGAAGATATTTCATTATTGGATAAAAACGATGCTTTTCTATCTAAGGCAAGAAAGGTCAATAAAGATCGAGGTCATCGTAATTTATTAGTCGATGGTATTGTCAAAGCACTAAAAGGTAAGACCACCCTTGAAGAAATAGTTAGGGTTGCAGGGTAATGAAATTTTCATACCAAGCAATCAGTAAAAATGGCAGTAAAACATCAGGATTTTATACTGCTGACACTAAAGAACAAGCTATAGAGGCCATCTCAAAATCTGGCGATTTTGTTACTAAAATCCAATCAGTTAATGATAATAAAACTAGTACAGGATCTAGCGCTAAAATATCATCAGATGATTTAGAATTTTTAACATCAGAACTTAGCATTTTGCTTAATAATGGTATTAAAATAGATAAAGCTTTGAGTATGTTAGCTAAAGTTAAACAAGATGACGCTATTGGCGGTATGATTTCAAAAATATTTGAATATTTAGGTAAAGGCGGCTCTTTATCTGAGGCCTTTGGGCAATATCCACAATATTTCTCAAATTTATATATCAACTTAATTAGCATTGGTGAAAGAACCGCGAGTTTAAAAGGGGTTTTTTCGGAGCTTGCCAAAGATTTAAAATTTAAAAGTGAAATTAAAAAACGCTTAACTCAGGCAATGATATACCCGAGCGTTATCTTTTTTGTTTGTATTTCATCTATTTTATTTATATTTAATTACGTAGTTCCTAGTATGGCAAGTATATTTGAAGGAAGAGATAACATTCCTTTTTATACTCAGTTTATTTTGGACGCAAGCGACTGGTTAATTGCTTACCAGTTCGGTTTGTTTACGGTGCTTGCTATATGTATATATAGCCTTGTCAAACTGTGGCAACAACCGCAGTTCAAGGATCGTATGCAAAAAATACTGATGAAAATGCCTATAATAGGGTTAGTCTATTTAGAAGTTGAAAGAGTCAATTATACTTCGGCTGTTAAACTAATGCTTAAAAGTGGATTGAAAATTAATCAAGCACTCGAGCATGCAATAGGTAATCTTACTAATGAAGAAATCAAGCGCGAGCTAGAATATGCTGTTAGTGAACTAAAAGGAGGAGATAAGTTAAACCAAGTGTTATCAGGTTCAAAATTATTTCCGACTTATTATCAATCTCTTATTGAAGTTGGTGAAGAAACAGCAGAGCTCGATAGCGTGTTTAGTGAAATTGTTGAGCGTAGTAAAAATTCCTTTGAAGCAAAAGTAACTCAAATGTTAAACATGTTAGAGCCCTTACTTATAGTGGTTATGGGGTTAATTGTTGGTGGTGTAGTCGTTACACTCATGTTGAGTATTACTTCGGTAAATGAAGTGGGAATATAGTGTACCAGCACCGCACTAAGGGCTTCACGTTAATTGAATTATTGCTTGTCATTGTAATCATGATGACAATGTTCGCCTTTGTTTCACCGCTCGGTATTGGCCAAATAAATCGTGCTAAAGCTCAGGAAGAGTTGCACCAAGCTATTCGAATATTTCAAATGTTAAGTACGCAAGCCTATGCAAAAGGCACTAGGATCAAACTTGAACTTAACAATGAACGTGTCATCGCTCGATTTTTAACTGAGGTTAAGGTGTGGCGATTTGAAAAATTAAATTTTCCCAAGCAACTAATGAACTTTAATCGCAATGGTTATCTCGATCAAAGTATTGTTTTTTATGATCTAGCTGGGGAAGCTAAAGAATTAAACATCATGAATAAAATTATGGTAAAGCCAGATGCCTATACTTATGCGCCGTAATTTAGGTTTTACATTGGTAGAAGTTATGATTGCCAGTATTATCTTGTTTTCAGTGATAACTTTATTGTATCAAGTAGTAGCACAATCGACACATTCATCTGATATAGCGACAAAAAATTTAGAAATACATTCAGTATTACCATTAATAGCAGGACAGATAAAAAAAGAACTCGATGGAAAGTTTTCACCAAAAACAATACAAGGAGACGGGGCTTTATTGGGGATCAGTTTTAACTGGAGTGCCGAACAGCTTAAATCTGAACCGTTTTTAGAAAGTATAAGTAATGAAGGTTTTGGACTAAAAGGAATGGCTAAACTATGGAAAATAAAGCTAGAGCTTACCAGTAGAGACAGAAAAAAAATATTGTTCTACCAAGAGGTAACTTGGTAGATGAAAGTATTAAATTATCGACACCACTCAAGCCAAGGCTTCACTTTAGTAGAACTGCTACTCGCTATGGTTGTATTTTCATCATTAATAGCACTCGCTACGTACTCTCTGATGCATTTCGAGCGTTTTTGGCATAAAGACTTAGGAAAATTTAGTCAAGTAAAGTTTAATAACCAGTCTTTATTACAGCTCAATGATGTGATTAAATCAGCTTACCCTCAAATAGCCTTAACGAAACGAAAAAATGAAGCATATTACTTTCTAGGTCGAGATGAAGGTATTACTTTTGTTAGTTACGCCCCTATCTTTTCATCATTAGCAGAGCCTGCAGTCGTTAGGATTTTTAGGGAAAGCTCTAATAATGGTTACCGGCTAGTCTATGAGGAGGCTCCATTAAATAATCAGCCATTGATTTATTTAGCCCAAGAGTTAAATTTTATTCATCGGCTGATATTAATAGATAATTTACCTTCACTATCGTTTATGTATTGTGGCTTGCCGCAAAGAAGTATCGGCTTGGACATCAGTAAAAAAAATGACCCTAGCTGTTTTTCTGAATACGACGGTGTTGAAACTCGATTAAACCCAGAGATTATCATCATCAGTATGGCTGAAGAAAAGCTAGTTTTTGATTTGCCAAATGCTGATCGATTAACTGAGAATAAAGAATTTAATTAATGAAAAAACAGCGTGGCGTGGCTTTAGTACTTGTGCTTTTTTTGACAGCCATCATGATTCTATTGGCAACGAATATGTCGAAACAATCTTTATCTCAAGTTTCACAAAGTAAATTAATAAAAGATAAAGTTGCGGCCTATACCGATGTTTATTCAACTAAGTCATTCATTATTTTTGAGCTACTAACAAAATCGCCAAGACAGCTTGAACGAGAAAGTGGCTGGGATTTTTCAGGTAAGGAGTTTATTCTTGCTGATACGCGAGTCAAAATACAAGATTTAAACGGGCTATTAAATATTTATAATTTTTTTAGTCATAAAGTTTTTTCTAGTGTGCTCAATCAATGTGGTATTGAAATAGGTAAATCATCAATAATTGCAAAAAAAGTAATGGAACAGCACCTAGGCACTAAGGAATATGCGGTTGATAAATATCAAAGACTATTCAGTCTAGCAGGTGATATTGGTGATGAAACTAAAGATTGTATTAATCAGAATATAACGCGTTTTGCTGGTGCCATATTCAACCCAGCGACAGCGCCTAAAGAATACTTAACTGCAAAGTTAGGCAATAATGCTGCTAACAGGGTGATACAAGCTAAAGCAAATTCTAGAGAGGAATTAGCTCGAGTTGTTAACGAACTAACGCCTGATGATCCTGAACTTAATCAACGCAATATAATTGGTCCTTATTTTCGTGTAACATTAACGTCGACAAAGCAAGAATCCACTTGGTCAGAAATGATTGAAGTGAAATTTACACAAAAGATCATAAAACAACCATTAACATTTTTAGGGTATTCTCCGCTGTAATATGAGCAATTTAAAAAAATCTATTCATCACATGCAACAAACAATAACAAGAAACTTGTTACAGCGTTTTTGTTTATTACTGTGGGATCGTGCCCACAGTATTGAGGATGACAAACTTACTTACGCGAGTGTTAAGGAAATAACACAAGCTAAATATGTAATTTTGGGCGCTCAACATTACCAAGAAGAAATTAGCTTTTATCCCATTCATAGCTATAGAGATTTATACAAAGTCCTTAAGTTAGAACAAAATAGCAGTGCCGCCCCATTTTGTTTTCAAATATTAGCTTTTGACGGGGCGAATCGCAAAGTAAAGAAAGCATATTATTCACCAACATTACTTGAAGAGCATCAATTAAACCCGTTAATCTTATTACCGGAAACTTGGTTGATTTCTGCAAAACTTAAAAATGAAGTGGTTCAATACGAACATTCAGAGCGAAAATATATATGTGTACCTCAACAGTATAAAAGCAGCGCGATTGAATTAACCGGTTTATTAACAGAAAAAGAAGATGCATATATCAGCCTAAGTGTGCCACCAAGTATTGCTTTTTTTGAAGCTGACGAACAATGGTTAGTAACGCAATTGTTTAGCGTAAGTAACCTCGTATCGATGAAAAAGCTATTCTTAGGGCTTTATATTTCCCGTCAAAAACATAGCACAGAAAAAAAAGACTGGAGAGCTTTTTTTATTGGTGGTTCAGCGGTATTGTTTTGCTATCTTATCGTGACGAGTTTGTACTTGAATAGCTCGGTAAACAGCCTAAAAGCAGAAAGTACTGAGTTAAACACCCAATTATCTCCGCTATTAAGTTTGATTGATAAAACCAAAAAAGCCAAAGCCAGAGCAGAAGATACCTCAGCGCTTTATAAAATAAAAGGCTGGGAAATAACTGCGTGGCAAACTATTGCCCCTTTACTTGTAGACGGAATTCGCTTGAAAACAGTTAATTTTTTGAAAACAGGTAAAATAGCGATAAAAGTACGTAGTACTGGCGTTTCATCAAGTGACGTACTTGCTTTACTTATCAATCAAGAGCAAGTAGCGAATGCAGAGTTTATTGGTTTAATAAGAAAACGAAATAACTTTCAGGACTTTACCATAATGTATGGTCTTACAGAACTTGAGGGAAATGATGAATAACAACAAGAAACTCATCATATTAATTGTTGTACTTTTGGTTATTAAACTCATAGTAATGCCGCAAGTTGAACAGCAAAATGATAATTTACTTGAGAAACAGCAATTATTATCTAGCAATAAAAAATTAGCTTTAATGCTTTCAACGGTAGAGGAACAAAAAATACAAGCTGAAGAATTAGCGACTCAGTTGAACAAGATGCAACAGCTCATCCCTGGTTACGCCTCGACTTCTCAAGCAAAATTAGCGATCCAACAAAAAGTTGAACAATATGCTTCTCAGGTTGGTCTAGTCATTGAACGTTTAAACTGGCAAGAAACTAAAGAAGATGAAAACTTAAAAGGCTTAATGCATGGAAAAATTGAGCTAAGTGTAACAGGGAAGTTATTTGACATTATTAAATTTCAAAACTTATTGGCAGATAACCAACCTGCTATCATTATTGTTAGTTTACTCAATACCTTATCGGCTAAAAAAGCATTGACAGTGAAAACTAGAATAAACTTAGCGGTGCTATTTCAGCAAGGGCAATACAATGGATAGAAAAACATTTTTGTTAGGCGCATGTTTTGCTTTTTGTTTTGTGATTTTTGATTTTTTTAGTCGAGTGCTTTTATCCGACGTAAGTGTTAAAAGTAAAAATAACGGTGAGGTGGCAATATCAACATTTGAACGTAAAAAAACAGATGTTGAAAGCTTTATCAAACTAAACTTTGTTCAGTTATTAGCTCAAGAAAACAAAATTAAAGCACAAAATAAGGCTAAAGAACAAAACAATAAGCCAGTGAACAATAACCTAGCTAAAAGCAAACCCAAAATTATTAGAATGGCGAAGTTAATGGGCATTATATCGCTAAATGGTGATAAACAGGCTGTTATAGAATATAAGAATAGCCTGGGTAAAATAACAATATTAACATTACAAAAAAATCAGATGTTTGCTGATGGTAAAGTGAGTCACATCGGTGATGATTATGTCGAAGTCGATGTTCAGGGTAAACGTGAAAAATTGCCATTGTTTAAGAATAAAAACATTAAATTTCAAGGTTAAATATAAATGTTCCAACAGATAACACACAAATACACCCGTATCACCGCTGCGACTTTGGTTGCTCTTTTACTCTCAAGTTGTGCAACTCTTTTGCCAGACGATAAACGGGAGGTGAAAGTAGTAAAGCCATCAAGTTTAATGACAACGTATAATGAAGACGAGTTAAACAACAGGGAAAGTGATAACATCGAAGAAGCTCATCAAGAGTTAAGTGTAGAAAAAATAACGAGCTTAGCTCGTAAAACGACAGGCTCGGCTGAGCCCCTAGATGAACGTTATTTTAGTAATAAAGAAAAGTTTAAAGTCGCTTTTGATCAATTAACCATTGCTGATTTTATTCATCAGGTTTTTGCTAATACATTAAAAGCCAATTATGTCATCGAGCAAAAACTAAACAAAAGCAAAGCTACTATCACCTTAAATATTAATAAAGCACTCGGCGCTAAGGCACTTTATAAAGCAAGTAAATTATTATTAGCTGAAAATGGCGTCAATGTTAGTTTAAAAGATGACGTATTTTATGTTCACAGTATTAACCCCAAAAAAAGCGGCCTTGTTGTACAAGTGGGTCGTACAATAAAGTCGGTTCCGCATACAAAGTCAGCCATATTACAAATAATACCATTAAAATATGGCGTAAACCTGAGTATAGAAAGAACCTTATTACAATTAGTGAAAGCGAAAGTATCAGCCGACGCGGATCAAAGTGCAGTATTTGTAGAAGGAAATCGAGAGCAAGTTATTCAAGTTATCGAATTGATTGAACTGTTAGACAGACCAGCACATCAAGGTAAGCATATAGGTTTTATTGAATTTAATTTTATAACGACCGAAGACTTTATTACCACTGTTAACCAATTATTAGAAAACGAAGGCATTCCAACGGGGGCTCGTGTTAAGTCCCAGCGAAATTTAGCGATGATATCTTTAGATCAAATTGGCGCAGTAGCTGTTTTTGCTAGTGAGATAGAGTTTCTTAACCGGGTAGAGTTTTGGGCGAAAAAATTAGATCAAGCACCTAAAGGTGACACCTTACAATACTTTATTTATCGTCCTAAGTTTGCGAGAGCTGAAGATATAGGGGCTAGTTTAATGCCGCTATTTGGAGGTCAAAGTAATAACAATAGCGCTGGCAATAACAATCGAGATACCAAGTCATCAGTAGCCAACAAAACACAAAACACTGCGACGTCATCGGTGAAAACTCGCGGATTAGACAATAAAGATATTAATATCGTTGTCGATAAAAGAGCTAACTTCGTGATTGTTCATGCTAGCGGCAGTACTTATAAGAATATTTTACCTTTAATTAAAAGTTTAGATGTGATGCCAAAGCAGATTTTACTCGAAGTTACAATCGCTGAAGTCACGCTGAGGGATGAATTTGAATACGGTGTCGAGTTTTTCTTAGAAAGTGGCAAGTTTAGTTTAAATACTAAAGGTGTTTTCAATGTTGCAGATATTTCAGGTGCTTTGCTTAATGTTGCGGGTTCAGTGAGTAATGTACAAGCGAAAGCCATAGAGCGAAACAGTTTGGTTGATGTACTTTCTAATCCCACGTTATTAGTACGTGACGGTGCCACGGCTTCAATCGTTGTTGGTGATGAAATACCTTTAGTAACATCAACAGATACTAATGATAACACCGACGTGGTTAGAGAAAATATAGAGCGCCGTCAAACAGGCTTAACACTCAATGTCGCACCAACTATAAATACTAACGGAGTGGTCATTTTAAAAATAGAACAAAGCATTTCTAATCAAATAGCAGGTAACAATCAGGGAATTTTGAACCGCGATTTATCAACCGAGGCGGTTGCAAACTCAGGCCAAACTATATTACTGGGTGGTTTAATATCTGAAAATACTTATGATATAGATAAAAGTATACCGGTACTCGGTGATATACCCTTGTTAGGTGCTTTTTTCAGTAGCACAACACAATCTAGCGAAAAAACAGAGTTAGTCATTTTAGTTACGCCAAGAGTTATTTATAACACTAATCAATGGGACGGAATTAAAGACAACTTCAAGGCTGGCTTGGAACAACTGTCATTTTAATTTATTACGGGGCTTAAATTAACCTAGGTTGACGGTAAAATAAGTATTAAAGCAGTGTTTATTACAATATTAATAATGCAATACCTCTACTTATAGGTAATATTGTTGTTAATACATTGTAAAAAGCGTTTAAAAAAAGCAAAGGTAATCATAGCTTTTGCTAATATTTTTAGTGTTATAAAGCTTATTGTTTTTAATCACAAATAAAGTTTAATAAAGTAAATGACAGGGTTGACTTTGCTTTTAAAGTCACTAATAATCGCTGTACCTGATTTAGGTATATATATATAGAAAGAAATACTAGGGACTGGGCTCTGCCAAGTTCTAGTTTCATGAAACTTGGAGAAATAAATGAAAACTAATTTAAAAGCTTCATTAATTGCTGCAGCAGTTGCTGCAACTTTTGGTGCAAACGCATTCGCAGCGCCTGCTGGCCCAGCGATTAATGAGTTAACAACTACATACTCAAAGCAAGGTACATCTGCTACTGCGTCTATTACTACTGATGACGTTGAATTCACACTAGGTGCTGAATACTCTGAAGGTGATGTTTTAGTATTAACATTAACTGACGGCGGTCTTGCTAGCTCTTTTAGTGCTTTCCCTGCAAGTATTACTACTGGCGTATTGGGCCAATCAGTAACATTTGGTCGTTTAGGTAATGACTCAACGTCGATCACTTACCGTGTAACTAACGTTGATAACGCTAACAACAATGGTACAACAGGTTTAGTTGTTGAATTCGGTGCTGGTGTTAACGTAAATGGTGCGTCAATTGCTGCACTAAATGCGGGTGAGTCAATTGACTTAAACGCTGCTGCGACTACAGGTAGTGGTGGTGTTGCAATCGTATTTGATACAGATTCTGAAGAACTTGCCAAAGTTGAAGACCAAATTAACGACATTACTGTTAATGGCGCAACAGCGTTTGACGGTGAAATTGACGTAACTATGATGCGTGAAGTATTCACAGGTGCTGGTACTAACAACACAGTAACTGAAGATACTTTAGTTGTTTCACACGCACAAAAAGATGCAGCTTTCGGTACTTGGGAAAACCTAGTAACTGAAGGTAACGTGACACTTGTACTTAAAGGTGACTTTACTGGTTTAGCTGCTGGTCAATTCTCAGCACCAGGTGCATCGTCAACTTCAATGAACCTTGCTGACTCAGAGTTAACGTTAGTTTACCCTAACACTTTTACTACTGACACAATTACCTTTACTTCAAACGGTGCTGGTTCTGGCGTAACTTTAGTTAACCAAAACTTTACTCTTGATGCTAGTCAATCATACACTGTTCCTGGTAACGCACTTGTTTACTCTGAAGCTATGGGTACTGATGTTGCTGCGGGTGAGTGGACATTAAATGGCGCGGATATTAATATCCCATACATGCCTTATGATAACCTAGATCTTGCAGCTAACGAACGTGCACTTGGTCAAATTATCTATGTAACTAACCACGGTACACAAGCGGGTAGCATTTATGTAACTGCTACTGCTGAAGACGGTACTGTTGTACTTAACAACGTAGAAATTGACCAAATTACTGGTGGTCAAATGCGCTCTATCGCTGGTTTGATCCGTGCTGAGTTAATTTCTGAAGGTTTCTACGACGGTAAACTTTCTATCGACGTTACTGTAAACGCAGCTGACGAAGATATTACTGTTTACGCTGCTTACAAGCACAACACAGAAACTGACCGTGGTGTAGTAATTACTGACCAGTACAAAGGTAAAACTTCTGTACAACCTTAATCCGCTATGTAAATAGCGATTAAGCAACTAAAACGAGGCTCAGGCCTCGTTTTTTTTTGCGTATAATTTATATTTTTAACATGTTACCCTTGATTGAAGAGCTATTGAACTTACATAGTCATAGTCATAGTCATATGCATTACGCAAATATCAATATCAATATCAATATCGATACCAACTCAAAGGAACTGAATTTTGGCTATCAATAGCTTGACCTTAGATAATACAGAAATGCGAAAACCTGCGATAAATTTTGGCATACTTTTTTTCATGCTACTTATTTTAGCTTGCGCTAGCTACTATGGCGCGTTGCATGTGCCATTGTATGTGGATGACTCTGTGGTGCTTTATAGTGCAGGGCAAGTGCCATGGCCTGATTCGCTTATACAGTGGATTAATAGCCGCTATGTCGGGCTTAAATCATTTACGCTAAGTAAGCCATTCGACAATGCCTTGCCGGCTATACATCTTGTAACACTCGTCTTGCATGTCATAAATGCATTATTAATATATTTACTTGTTAAGGGGCTGTCATCGGCCTTGTCGCTAGCTTCATTCAATAGAGAGCGCCAACAACAATCAGTTGGCTTAGCTGCTTTAAGCGCGCTTATTTGGCTATGTCACCCGTTGAATAGCCAAGCGGTGGTTTATATTAGCCAGCGTTTTACCGTACTTGCCTTATTTTTTTCTTTGTTGACGATAATATTTTTTATCAAAGCTTTGCAAAATAAAAGCGTTAAGAAAAAGAGCTTATTTGCTATTTTTTCGTTAGTGTTTTTTATACTAGCACTTGGCAGTAAGCAATCAGTGATATTTCTCCCTGCATTCCTCTATATTCTTAGTGTGTTTATCTTAGTGCGCTATAGAGTAAAGCTATTACTAGCCGGAGTGACCTTTTTACTGGTTTGCTTGGCATTTGCTTATTATATGCCAGAGTTATTATCCACGATTGATAACTTAACTCGCGAAACACAGAGCTATTCACGTTTGGATTATTTTGCTACGCAATTACAGGTAGTATTGCAATACTTTAGCCTGTTATTTTATCCTGCAAATTTAAGGCTAGAGGCAGATATTAACCTAGTGTTATTTAACTCAGCTGAGTTTTATTATTACCTCACGATACACCTAGCACTTATTGCAACAGTACTTGTTTTTTCATGGCGTTATAAGCAGCCGTTAACGTTATTTGCGTTAGTATTGATCTATTTAGGCTTAGCTGTAGAGTCAAGTTTTATTCCGATCCAAGACTTATATTTTGAGCACAGAATGTACTTGCCGTCGATAGGGGTGATTATAATTGTGCTAAACATGGCCAAGGTACTTTTTTCAGCTGTTAACGTACCTAATAAAGTACAGTTTATTATCGCATGTTTTTTAACCGTAGGGCTTTGTTATCTAACATCAGTGCGTGTGCAGCAATGGCAAGCGCCACTAAGCTTTTACCAACTAGAGTTAGAGAAAAGCCCTAATAGCACACGCGCCATGAGTAGTTACGGTAAAGAGTTAGCAAAGCATGGACAAAAAAAACAAGCGCTAGATTTGATTTTGAAATCTTATAATTTAGAGATAGAGCAAGGTATTATTCGACAGGCAAATATTGTTGGATTACTCAGTGTTTTAGTTGATATTGGCTACTACCAAGACGCACTAAACTTAGGGCGAAGAGCAATAAATTATACTCAGGGTCGACCAAAATTACAGTCACTCGTTTATTCACACCTTGCCTTAGTATATTACAAAATGAAGCAATGTGGCTTTGCAAAGGGATGGTCAACTAAAGCCTTAAAGCTTGACCGTACCAATGGCTTAGCACAGCAATTAATTAGCATGTGTAACTAGTTACCGTTGGTATTGAAGTAAGTGATGATAGGTTTTCTGCTCTTAATAAAATTTAATCGCAGCCATATCAGACTAAATTCGATGTTTAAAATTATTGATGTGAGTGTTATTATTGCCTCCTTAAAGGGATTTTGTTATTTCAAATAATTTCCTTAAATATTCACCTTGGAAATTAAATTAGATGAAGACCATCTTAGTTACTGGCGGTGCTGGTTTTATCGGCTCTGCTGTTATTCGACATATTATCGAAAATACTTCAAATATAGTTATTAACCTAGATAAACTTACCTACGCGGGAAATTTAGAGTCTTTAAAAAGTGTTAAAGATAATGAACGCTACCACTTTGAACACATAGATATATGCGACTCTGATGAAGTCGCTCGCGTATTTCAACAATATCAACCAGATGTTGTTATGCACTTAGCTGCTGAAAGTCATGTGGATCGCTCAATTGATGGTCCTGCTGCATTTATTCAAACCAACATCGTTGGCACGTATGTATTACTAGATGCTGCAAAAAATTATTGGCAAGGCTTAGCTGATATACAAAAATCAACTTTTCGATTTCATCACATATCAACAGATGAAGTTTATGGCGATCTTGAGGGTACAGAAGACTTATTTACAGAGACAACATCTTATGAGCCTAGTAGCCCTTATTCAGCATCAAAAGCGTCAAGCGATCATTTAGTTAGAGCATGGCAGCGAACTTTTGGGTTACCGACATTAATTACCAATTGTTCTAATAATTATGGCCCTTTTCACTTTCCTGAAAAACTTATTCCTTTAGTTATTTTAAATGCATTAGATGGGAAAAATTTACCTATTTATGGCGATGGATTACAAATAAGGGACTGGTTGTATGTAGAAGACCATGCAAGAGCACTCTATAAAGTAGCCACTGAAGGTGAGATCGCAGAAACATATAATATTGGCGGTCATAATGAAAAAACCAATATTGAAGTAGTTAAAACTATTTGTTCAATACTCGATGAATTGGTGCCAAGCAAACATGAACATGCGAAAAAATATGTTGACCTCATTAGCTATGTTAAAGACCGACCTGGCCACGATGTTCGCTATGCGATTGACGCAAGCAAAATAGAGCGTGAATTAGGTTGGACCCCTGAAGAGTCTTTCGAAACGGGCATTAGAAAAACCGTATTGTGGTACTTGGAAAATAAAGAATGGTGGCAGTCTGTACTTGATGGTAGTTATAAACTAGAACGATTAGGTAGTAAGTAATTTAGCTATACGTTTTCGTTATAATTGTTATTAACATAAAGTATAAATTTAATTTTTATTAGAACATATGAATATAAGCCAAGCAGCAGCCTTAATACATACACAAGCATTAATGAAAATGAAATCACAAGCAAATGCTTTAGTGCTAAGCTACTTGTGGTGGGTGTTAGAGCCGCTATTATTTGTTGGGCTTTTTTACTTTGTTTTTAAACATATTCTTTACCGAGGTGAAGGTGATTTTTTCATTTTTTTAATGGTAGGAAAAATCCCCTTTCTTTGGTTTTCAAAAGCTGTAAATTCTGCATCTAATAGTATAATTCAAAATAAAGGTTTAATAGCCCAAAGGGTGATCCCAAAAATTATATTTCCTTTGGTAAATTGTCAGGAAGCTTTTTATAAACAATTATTTGCTTTTGTTGTGTTGTTTATATTTTTAATTTTTAATGGCTATATCGAGGTTTTTAACTGGTGGCAATTACTTCCTTTAATAGTTTTGCAATATATTTTAATTGTTGGCGTTAGCAGCTTATTTGCCGTATTTGTGACTTTTGCCCGTGACTTCTCGGTAGTTATAGGTATGTTTATGATGGGGTTAATGTTTACATCGGGTATTTTCTGGGATGTAAACTTGATTCAAGATCAGTCGATGAAAGAGCTATTACTTATTTTAAACCCTGTAGCAGCTTTAATTGATGGTTATCGTCAGGTACTGATGTATGAAGGCCAGTTACATGTTAAATACATGTTGGCTGTGCTTTTATGGGGGCTATTAAGTTTCATCATTGGTAGTTATTGCCTATCAAAATATAGCAATACATTGACGCGAAAAATATTTTCATGACAAATAGTATAATATCAGTAGAAAATGTATCGTTAGAATACAAATCTAGAACGGGTTTTTTTAAATCTTTTACGCACAAAGCGCTAAATAAGGTGTCTTTTTCAATAAAAAAAGGCGAAATTTTTGGTGTTTTAGGTGGTAATGGCTCTGGCAAATCCACACTCTTACAATTATTAGCCGGCATTTTACAACCCGATAGCGGTAAAGTTATTATTGATAAAAGTATTAGCAGGTCTTTATTATCTTTAGGTTTAGGGTTTAACCCGCAATTAACAGGGGAAGATAATGCGCTTATTAGTTGCATGCTCAATGGTTATAGCAAAAACGAAGCAAAAACAGTATTAACGCAAATAGGTGAGTTTTCAGAGCTTGGAGCTTTTTATTACCAGCCGGTTAAAACCTATTCAGCCGGAATGAAAGCTCGTTTAGGTTTTTCTACTGCTGTAATAGCACATGTTGATGTACTACTCATTGATGAAGTATTAAGTGTCGGTGATAGTGCTTTCAAAGCTAAAGCAGAGCAAGTACTAGTAGAAAAAATGAAAGGGGAGCAAACCGTAATTTTTGTTTCTCATAGTGAACAACAAATAAAAAAAATTTGTGATAACTGCATTTGGTTACACCAAGGGAGTATCCTAGCTCAAGGTGATACTGAACAGGTTATTACAAAATACGAAAAACAATTAACGCTTCAAAAGAAATAAGGTAAGCCATGAATACTAGAAAAGGAATTATTTTAGCGGGCGGATCAGGAACTCGTTTATACCCGTTAACTAAGGTTGTTAGTAAGCAACTCATGCCGGTTTATGATAAACCAATGATTTTTTATCCATTAGCAACGCTGATGCAGTCGGGTATTAAAGATATTTTAATTATTTCGACACCAGAAGAAATTCACCGCTTTGAAGATTTACTTGGTAATGGTGACAATTTTGGCATTGAAATATCTTACGCTATTCAGCCAAGCCCCGACGGCTTAGCTCAAGCATTTATTATTGCTGAAGAGTTTCTAGCCGGAAGTTCAGCCGCTTTAGTGCTAGGTGATAATATGTTTTATGGGCATGACCTGACTAAATCATTACAAGCAGCCAATGCACAGCCTTCAGGTGGCACAGTATTTGGTTATCATGTCTCTAACCCTTCTTCATACGGCGTGGTTGAGTTTGATAGTAAAGGCAAAGCAATATCTATTGAAGAAAAGCCTAAACAAGCAAAATCTAATTATGCAGTACCTGGCTTATATTTTTTTGATAAAAGAGTAGTAGAATTCGCTAAAAATGTTCAACCATCAGGCAGAGGCGAATTAGAGATCACAGATATTATCGATCAATATTTACAGGCTGAAGAGTTACAAGTAGAAATCATGGGTAGAGGCACTGCTTGGTTAGATACAGGCACACATGATGACCTATTAGCAGCGGCTCAGTTTATTGCTACAGTCGAGAAAAGGCAGGGATTAAAGGTTAATTGTCCTGAAGAAATTGCCTATAGAAACGGCTGGATTGATGATGCAAAACTGCGCGAAATAGCCGCCCCTTTAAGAAAAAGTGGTTACGGTGAGTACTTATTAGGTTTAATTAACGAAACTGTGTTTTTAAGCTAATAAAGTAGATTTACAAAAGAATCAATTGAGCCAATTTTCTATAAAATACTTTGAGTTAATATGAAAATAATTGCAACCAAAATACCCGACGTTAAGCTTTTAGCCCCCGCAGTTTATGGTGATGAACGTGGTTTTTTTCTAGAAACCTTTCGTAAAGACTGGTTCCAAGAAAACATAGCCAATGTTGACTTTGTTCAAGACAACCACTCAAAATCTAGCCAAGGAATTTTGCGGGGCTTGCACTATCAGCTTGAGCAAACTCAGGGTAAATTAGTGAGAGTAACTAAAGGTGAAGTTTTTGATGTTGCCGTTGATATTCGAAAAAACTCTCCTACATTTGGGCAATGGGTAGGGGAGTATTTAAGTGCAGAAAATAAAAGACAATTATGGGTACCTGCAGGCTTTGCTCATGGTTTTTTAGTCACAAGTGAAGAAGCTGAGTTTGTTTATAAGTGCACGGATTATTATCACCCAGGCTCAGAGGTTTCGATAGTGTATAACGATAAAACCATTGGCATTGATTGGCCCTTAATCCATGGCGAAACGCCTTCGTTATCGCAGAAAGATCTTGATGGCGTGTTTTTTGAACAGGCACCTAAGTTATGATGATCGTCATTGGTAAATCAGGTCAGCTTGCCAGAGAACTAGCCGATAT
Source organism: Thalassotalea sp. (assembly GCA_049613795.1). Taxonomy (GTDB): domain Bacteria; phylum Pseudomonadota; class Gammaproteobacteria; order Enterobacterales; family Alteromonadaceae; genus Thalassotalea_B. The sequence goes on from JBMZCX010000005.1 coordinate 28,701, forward strand.
TTCGGCAGAAGAACAATTAGTTTTCTTAGGCCGAAATGACATTGACATTACCTCCTTGAATTCAGTTAAAAATACACTAGCGAAATACGCCCCTTCGGCGGTGATAAATGCCTCAGCCTATACCGCGGTAGATAAAGCAGAAACAGAGCCAGAGCAAGCACTTTTAATTAATCATACAGCGGTTGAAAACCTAGCCAACTATTGCAAAGAACAGAATATACATTTTGTACATGTGTCAACTGACTATGTTTTTAAAGGAGACAAAGGTTCACCCTATTTAACTGAAGATAAAGTTGATCCCCAAGGCGTTTATGGGGCAAGTAAAGCGGCTGGTGAAAATTCGGTGTTAGAAATACTTCCAGAAAATAGCTGTATTATTAGAACATCTTGGGTGTATTCACAATATGGTAATAACTTTGTAAAAACCATGTTGAAATTAATGCAAGAAAAAGAAGAACTGGGCATAGTTTGTGATCAAACAGGCTCGCCTACATGGGCTAAAGGCTTGGCTCAGGCCTGCTTGCTGGCGGCTAAAAATAAAGTTGTAGGTATTCACCACTGGACGGATAATGGCGTAACTTCTTGGTATGATTTTGCTATAGCGATCCAACAAATTGCATTTGATAATGGCTTGTTAGCTAAAAAAATACCGATTAAAGCAATAACCACAAAGCAATACCCAACACCTGCGAAACGTCCACAAAACAGTGCGCTTGATAAAGCCTCTTTATTAGATTGTTTTTCAGCAGTTCAATACTTACCTTGGCAAGTATCACTTAACAAAATGCTGAACCTTTTACATTAATAAAAATGTGGATCCTTCATTGAGTATTAGCAATAAAAGTACTTTGTTTGACTGTATGTATAGGTTACTCATAAATAGATGGAGTGGCTTCTTATTGAGGCCAAATTCAAGGAGAAAATTATGAAAAAAGAGAATTTAGGCCCAGTTTGTGTGCTAGGGGCAACAGGTTTTGTAGGCTCAGCGATAACAGACAGCTTAGAGCAACAGAATATAGACTGGATCGGCACCTCTCGATTTGAAAATGATAACCCCAGAATACACAGTGTTAGCCTTGACCAACAAGCTAAGCTTGTTGAATTATTGACTGACTACCCCACAGTGATTAATGCTATGGGATCATTTAAGCCTGCAGATTTTGAGCAAAACACCAAGAGTGTTTTTCAATGTTTCTGGGATAATCTTCAATTGCTTAGTCAAATATTAGCTGCTTCACCTGTAGAGAAAATGATCCATATTTCTTCAGGAGGTACTGTTTATGGAGATACCCATGGTGTGCCTGCCAAAGAAACTGACTGGCTAAAGCCAATTTCCTGGTATGGTAAAGCGAAAGCAATTGAGGAGTCGATACTAGAAAAAGCGGCACTGCAATCAGGGTTTGATTACAAGTGTGCGAGAGTTACAAATCCATTTGGAAACTCTAATTTTTCAACTCATGGCTTTATTGATGTATTAATTAATACCATAAAAAATGGTGGTGTATTTAATACATACTCTAACCCTTTATACTCAAGAGATTTTATACATTGTGACGATATGGCTAAATCTATTTTGTCGATTGCTATCGAGAAACAAAGAGAGCCGGTAGATATTTATAACGTAGGGAAAGGAAGAAGTACTAGATTCGTTGATATTCTTAATTTGGCAAAAGAAATCGCTCCAAGTTTAGAATACCAACTGGAAAGGCTAGATACTGATTTTGATGTAATACAAAGTAATGTTAATACATCGAAGCTGAATGCACTTAATATTGAAACTGAAAAGTTTGAATCTATCAAAAATTATTTAATTCGAAAACTTTAAAGGAATAAATAAGTAGATGTTTAATTGGAAAAAAAAGTTTAATTATCGTAGACAAATCACAGAAATTAAAAAATTTAACTTAGATTGGAGCTCTTTTTTCGAAGTTAATAATATTAATTCAAACATGCCACCGATAGAGTTTTTTGTTAAAAAAGTACATCACTTACCTTTAATTGTACCTGATGTTTTAGATGTTGGTTATTATCTAAAAACATACCCAGATATTAATAGTGTGTTTATCAATCCACTAATTCATTACATACGAAATGGTAAAAAAGAGAGTAGAAGACCTTTTCCGTCTAAAAAAGAAGTTATTCCACAAATCTCTGCTGAACAAATAAAGCATGACTTTTATATACTACAACAACAAGGTCTTAATTGGTCTTCGTATGTAGAAAGTTACTCGTTATCGAATGAAGACGAAGCAATTGCCCATTATTGTAGCTACTGGCCAACAATTTTGCCGGCTATCGAAGGCGTTATTGATACTGAATATTATGTTGAACATTACTCAGATATTTGGGAGTTAGGTCATAACCCTCTTGTACATTTTATAACACATGGCAAACAAGAAGGGCGAAGCGCTTTTAAAGTAGAGCGCATTAATCCGAGTAAACCAAAACAAGAAGTAATTAAAGCCCCTGACAATTCCCCTGTGTGTGAGTTTGAACTGAAACTACGTGAACTTAAAGTGCAGTGGAATAAGTTCAATAGCCTCAACAACATTAATGTAGAAAATATCGAGCCGATTCAATATATTTTGGACAAACATAATCATATGATGCTTAATATTCCTGGAATTTTTGATAGTAAGCTCTACCTTGAGTTATATCCAGATATAGCCAAGGCGGGGGTTAGTCCGTTGTACCATTATATTGCCCATGGCAGGTCAGAAGGGCGAATAGGGTATTTTAATGTCGAAAAGCATTTTCACTTAGGCGCTAGCCAGTTTGACGCGAATAAAACACTTTATATTATTGTTTGCCACGAGTCATCTGCTACGGGGGCGCCCTTAGTTGGCTTTAATTTAGCCCAGCAGCTGAGCAAAAAATACAACGTGGTTAACTTTGTTTTAAAAGAAGACAAACTTCAAGCGGCTTTTGTAGAAGAGTCAATTGCTACATTGAGCGATATACATGTGCAAAGTTCAGTCTTAGCAAAAAAAGCCCTTAAGTATATCGTAAGTCAATTTAAAGACATTGACGGTATTATCTGCAACTCAGTTGAAACTGCCTATGTACTTCAAGCGGCCAATGAACTCAATATTCCGAGCGTTTCTCTTGTACATGAGTTTTCAGAATACACTAGACCAGTCGGAAAAATAACCAGTACTGTTTTTCATGCGGATCGTGTGATTGTGCCTGCTCAGGCACTTAAAGATTCAATGTGTAGAGAGTTAAAATCGTTTCGGGCAATCAACGTTGTACCTAATAATATTGTAATTCAGCCGCAAGGGCGCTTGCCATATATTCCTGAAGGCCATGGTAAATTAGATTGTAGAAGCACTCTACTAAGTAAAATAGGCCTAAGTGATACAAATGATACACACGTGTTAGTAGGTGCGGGTTATATACAAATACGCAAGGGTGTTGACTTATTTGTTTCAGCGGCAAAACGTATAAAAGATTTAACCAATAAACCCTGCAAATTTATTTGGGTAGGAGAAGGATATAATCCTGACACTGATCTTAATTATGCAAACTGGCTACAAACACAAATAACATTGAATGGTCTTGAAGATGATGTTGTTTTTTTAGGACATCAACGTAATTTAGACAATGTGATGTCATTGACTGACGTATTTTGCATGACATCACGACTGGACCCTTTCCCAAATGTAGTGATTGACGCGTTAGATGCCGACGTGCACGTTGCGTGTTTTGACAAAAGCACGGGTTGTGCTGACTTCTTAAAGAATAATAAAGCCAATGCAACGGTTGCCGATTACTTAGATATTGAACAATTTTCTCAAAGCGTAAGCAAGTACTTAAATGCTCAAGAGCGTTATAAAGGCATTAACCAAACCATTGTTAAGCAATCATTAAATTTTGATAACTATACCAACGAGGTATTAAAAGAATTAAACAATGCCTCAAATTTGAGAAAGAAAATAGCCCAAAGCATAAAAGTAATAGACGCTAAAAATTGTTTTAATGCTAACTTCTATGATCCTAATATATCAGCGGAGCAGGCATTAAAAGAATATGTTCAGTTAGGAATGAAAGGGATACACCTTAATAACCCCACTCCTGGGTTTAACGAACAACTTTGGTTTTCTCAACAAGAAGGCGGAAACCCTTATTTAGTCGGTTTAGCTGAGGCATTAACAAAAAGCGAGAGTCCTCGTACACACAAAACATATGAAATAATTCCAAATAAGCAGGAAGAAAATATAAACTTTAGCTATGCAATACATTTGCACTTATATTATCCCGATTTAGCTGTTGAATTTGCGAGATATTTCGCACATCTCCCTCATGGTTACGACTTATATGTTACGCATCTTAATGGTGAAGACACAGACTCTATAACCCAAGCTTTTAAAAACTCTGGCGCTAAAAAAATTCAACCACTTGTAATCGAAAATAACGGCAGAAATATTGGTGCTTTTGTTGATATTTTTAAACAGCATATCACCAGAGAGACTTACGATGTTATCGGACATTTTCATAGTAAAAAGTCGCTAGCCGTTGGTGGTGATATGGGTGATCGTTGGCGCGACTTTTTACTTGAAACATTAATAGGCGACACAGCTCAAGCGAGCCAAGTTCTCGCTTTGTTTAATGATGAAAAAATAGGTTTAGTATTCCCTGAAGATAGACATTGTGTTGACAGCGCTGATAACAAGCGCTTCATTGGTGACTTGTACACTGAAATGGCAATTAAAGCCGATGAACAATGTTATTTATACCCCGTAGGGGCTATGTTTTGGGCTAACGTGAACGCACTAGAGCCTTTAAGAACATTAGATGAAAAATTTTATACACACCATGAACCGGTGCCATACGATGGCACTTACTTACATGCACTAGAACGTGTTTTCCTGCCTGTAGCTGATAAGCAAGGGTATGAGGCGATCACTACTTTTAATTCAGGAATTAATTGGTAAAGTTATGGAACTCATTGTACATATTGGACAAGGCAAGACGGGCTCATCTTCAATTCAGGGAACTTTACTAATCAATAAAAAAAAATTACGAGAGTTAGACGTTGTTTATACGGGGTTGAACTTTGAACACAGTCCTATCAAACAGTTTAAATGGCAGAAACCTGGTAATTGGCACTTGATACTGCATGATGAAATAGCACAACGCGAACTGCTTTCTGTTATGAAGGATACTGTAATTTCGGCTAGAAAATCAGGGGTAGCTAAGCTAATTTGGTCCAATGAAAGCCTGTTCACCGCCCCTCAAGTGGTTAAACCTATCTTAAAAGAAATACAGAAGATGGGAGTTAAAATAAGAATTATCGTCTATATGAGGAGACACGATTCGTGGGCGCGTTCTGCCTATATGCAGTGGGGAATCAAACATAAAACTTATACTGGAGCACTTCTCCCATTCGGGGAGTGGATCAAAGCTAATGGTTTACACTTTTCTACATCGTTAACTAGTTGGGTTAGTGAAGACTGGGACAACATCAATGTTATAAATTTTGATGATGTAGATAAGTTAATTGAAAGCTTCTTTCTTTGTTGTGATATAGATATAGCTAGATTTAAAGAATTTAGGGGGAATGATACCCCAAGCAATGTACCTGCCAATTTGTGGGCGCTCTATAATGCACAAAAAGACACTCAGGTATTACCTCATGATCTAATGGGAATGTTTGGTAAAGCAGGAGTCATTAATAAGCGATATAAACATGTTGAATTGAATGAATTATTTCCGACTCAAGCGCAACTGCGTGCCGTCTACAGTAGTTCTTCTCCTGATATAGAAAAAGTTAATTCAATAATTGAATCTTTTGGAGGCGTACCTTTTTCTAAAAATGAATTAGCCTCTAAAGACTATACGGTGTCTACAGAGCAAATGATTAGCTGTTTATTAGATGTAGTAAAGTCTCAAAATGACAGATTAGAAGAACTTGAAAGGAAGTTTGAACAGTTAAATAACAAATTGAAATAAAAGTGACATAGCATATGTTAACAAAATTTAGGGAAGTTAAAGTGTTTTTATTACTGAAAAGAAGGGCGTTTAGTGGCTGATAATAAACGACGAATAGATATTGATTTACTGCGTGCAGTTGCAGTTTTGAGTGTTATTTTATTTCATTTTGATGTGCCGGGCTTACAGGGCGGTTTTTTAGGTGTAGATGTTTTCTTCGTTATTTCAGGCTACCTGATCACCACGCATTTAAAAAGCCAAATAACTGATGGCACCTTTACCTTTAAAGGCTTTTATAGTCGGCGAATATTGCGCTTGATGCCAGCGTTACTCGCGACACTTGTTTTAACCGCTATTGCCGCGCTTTGGTTATTACCTAGTTCTTTATTACAAGACTTTAGCGAATCACTTGTGGCGACCTCAATATATGGCTCCAATATATATTTTTATTTACAAACGGGCTATTTTGACACTGCAAGTCACCTAAAACCCTTATTACATACTTGGTCTTTGTCAGTAGAAGAGCAATTTTATTTGCTTTGGCCTTTAATAATTCTTATTGCGCTGCACTTAAAGCAGCTTAAGCCTATTATTGTTGTGCTCGGTTTAGTTTCGTTGTTATTTGCACAGTGGCTTTATCAGCCAGCCGATAGCTTAACCTTTTTTATGTTCCCTTTTCGTATCTTTGAGTTTTCGATAGGCGCCTTAATATGCGGACTTAGCCTTAACAAAACATCAACAACAGTAAAAAGCTTAATAAGCATATTGGGTTGGGGACTAATTACAGTATCTATCGCCATGCTTGACGAGCTAACCGCTATGCCCGGTTTATGGTCATTGCCTGTTTGTATTGGCACCGCTTTAGTAATTCTATCAGCACAAGGGTACAACGCATTACCACTGAGGGGCCTTTGGTTACGCCTCGGATTAACCTCGTATTCATCCTATCTGTTACATTGGCCTTTAGTGGTGTTTTATAAAATAGCAGTAACGCCGGAACTTAGTTGGCCTGATATTATTCTGCTGTTATTTATTACTATTATTGGCGCAGAATTTTTATACAGGTTTGTCGAGCAAAGAGGTTGGACGAGACGTTTTACAACTAAAACAATCCCCAGCTATTGTTGGTTATTATCCATACCTTTAGTGGCCGTAACTACTTACTTTGTAAGTCCGTTTGTGAGTTCGCAATTAAGAACTAATGTCGTGAGCCAAATACTAGACAATACACCAACTACACGCGAAACGTTTAATGAAATGGGGTACTTAGTTAAAGAAATTAAAGAAAGGGAAAGCAATAATAGTATCGTTATTTTAGGTGATTCACATAGTATGAATCTTGCTTTGGCTATTGCACCGCTAATACAAGAAAGAATAATTTTAAAAAATGATATTTGTGACCCTCTTTCATCACAAAGCCTTTCTGGGATCAATTTACAACAGCATTATTCAAATCATATGAACCCTGAAGTAAATACGAATAATGAATGTGCTGCATATCATGATGAATTAATGGCGTGGTTAGTAAAAGAGAAACCAGATATGGTTATTTTCTCTGAAAGGTGGCGGCCGAAAGCCCTTCCGTATTTAGCGAAAACTTTAACTGAGATTAAAGAACGGGTAACCACTAATATTTTAGTTTTGGGCCCCAATTTAGAGTTTATAAATGATCCAAAAATTTTATTTAATGATCTGAAAAATAGTGCGGCACTTAATAAAAATGCAAGTAATAAGCTAATCAATTCAAGAGTCATAGAACACGAGCTTATTAATATTACTAAACCGCTAGAGGTGAACTTTATTTCCAAAGCCGAGCTTATTTGCCCGACTAGTGATAGCTGCACATTCTTTAATGATGAAATGTTTCATTATACAGACACTAACCACTGGTCTGAGGCTGGTATGAATGCTTACAGTCGTAAATTGCTTAAACACCCTAATTTCGAGGTTTTTTTAGCTGGTGGTGTTGACACGGCTAAGGTTGTTTATGACTCTTGGTATTCATTAGATGAAAACAAAATTACTCTAAGCATGTTTGATAATACTAATGAATTGTATGTCTATGCGATTAAAGACGGCCGATCTTCTATGAATGGAAAACGAACCTTAGTGATAGGAGATAATAGTGTGCAAGAGACAGTTAGCGCTCTATTTTTAGCCCTTAAAGACAAAAGTGGACGTATAACGTCATATATTAATAATTGCCCGCCATTGTTAACACCTATATTGAGTGAGCAAGTCTTAGCTATATTACATAAAAAGGGCCTTACCGCTAAGTTGTGCGAAGAAAGTCGTCTAAAGCTTTTGGATAAAGTATTGGAAAATAATTATGAGCACATCGTTTTTGCTTATAATTGGTATCCAGCTATGCTAGAAGGCGTTAATAAAACGATTGAATTATTATCCGCTAAATCAAATGCTAAGATAATTCTAGCAAGCCTTAAACCTAGGGTTTTTATAGAAAAAAATAAAATACAATCTTTAGCTGCATTTAATACTCAACTCGAAGATGTAGTCATAAATGCGGGTATAAATTTTATTGATATGGAAAAGGTATTGTGCCGGTTCGACTCTGAAGGTGTGTGTGAAGAAAATATTTTTGAGTTATACCAAACGCCAAATATTTTAAATATCAAAGGTGTTAATTTACTTAGCAATGCATATAAGAACATCACAGAGTAAAAATTACTTTTACACTGTAATAGCAAACTATGACTGATTGAGTTATTAAAAAGAAAGTGGCTTTTGTGTTTTTATAATATTCATTAGATATTTGGACGATTAATGGAAATAAATTTAACAGTTATTTTGGGCATGCACCGAAGCGGCACAAGTTTGTTGGCTGCGGGGTTATCGCATTGCGGGTTGAATTTCGGTGATGAGCTTATGGGCGGCACTAAGTTCAATTTAAAAGGGCACTGGGAAGACAATGATATTGTTGCTTTTAATAATCGAGTTTTACAAGAACTGGGCTTGAAGTGGGATTCGTTGGATTTTATTCCTAATGATGCATGGGAAAGTAATGCTATTGCAACATTGGTGGATGAAGGCAGTTTGCTGCTTAACAGTAAGCTGGCACTGTCTAATGGTAATTTTGCTTTTAAAGACCCAAGAACTGTTCGAGTTTTACCGATTTGGCTTAAAATTTTTAAGCAAGCCAATATTAAGCCTAACTATGTATTTATTATTAGAAGCCCGTTAGATGTAGCCAAGTCTTTAAGTAAAAGAGAAAGTAAGCCGACGTCACTCAGTCAGTTAATATGGTTGCATCACAATATTGGGCAAATAGAAGCTTTAAGTGCTTATGACCAACAATTTTTTATTATCGATTTTTATGATTTTTGTAAAGAGCCTAAAAATGTTTTGTTAAGGCTGTCAACGCAACTTTCTCTTGCTGTGTCTGAAAATAAACTTGATGAATTTTCAGATGAATTTTACGATGAAAAGCTTGTTAGCCAACAAACCGACCCGTATCAATTATCAGAAAACAATAAAATATTTAGGTTTGTTTTTGATACTTATCGGCAACTCCGCGCCTTTGCCAATAGCAAAAGTAGTAACCTAGAGCCTTTACAGAAACTAGAACGATTTTGGCAAAGTGTCGGTCCTTATCTGTGTGAACAGCATATGATTTTGCATGAAGAAAATTTATCTAATCAGCAGGCGTTAAGAGAGCGTCAGGCCGAAAAAATAAATAGTATTAAAAAATGTAATGAAGATGACGCTAAGCTCTTAGCGCTCACACAGATATTGAATGAGTTTGCCGGGTTAAAATCTGAACTCTCTACTGGTTTTAATCGCCAATTTAGCTTGTTGCAAGGCAACTATAGTGAGGCCTCGGATAAGGCTATTAATCGTCAAGAGCAACTATTTAGCTATTTAAATGATGAGCATGCAGATTTTAAAAAAATGCTAGCAAACCATATAAGTAAAAATACACAAGCTGCTATTGAAAACAGCAAACTGCAAGGAGAGCTACTGCAAGCTGAAATGAAATTAGAAAATACAACTAAAGCTTTAATTACTAAAAAGGGCGAAGTTGAAGCGTTTCAAAACTCTTTTTCGTGGAAACTTACATCACCCCTGCGCTCCATTTTTACTTTCTTCCGTTTTAAGAGTTAATACATGCTTTCAATTTTTAACAAAAAACCAACAGTTACTATCCTATTTATTCATATACCAAAAACGGCGGGAACTAGTTTTCGAAATGGTTTAAATAACGTATTAAACCTACTCTGTGACTACGGCAATAAAAATCCTGTAACTAGCCACCAGTTTCAAAGCTGTGTTTATGAAGAAAAGGATGTATTTAAGTTTAAAAAATGGCATCAATCGAACAGCAAATATTCAATTTGTGGTCACTTAAATTTAACTAAGTATTTAGATTTTATTGATGTTAACAATACGGTGTCATTTGTTCGCGACCCGCTTGAACAAGTGGTTTCTCATTATAATCACCATGTAAAAAATAATGATCTAAAGTGCAGTATTCAAGAATTTATTAAACGACCTCAGTTTTGTAATCTTCAATCTCGATTACTATCGAGTTTACCGTTAACATTAATGGGTTTTGTTGGTGTTACAGAGCGTTACGAAGAGTCACTTAAGGTGATTAAAGCGTTTTATAAACTTGATGTTGAGGCCCTTACTGATAATAGAAATGCTTTACCTGCGCTAAGTTCCAGCAAACTAGATGATAAAACTAAACAGCGGATACAAACGCTAAACAGTAAAGACCAGCAGTATTATAAAGACGCTTTAGAGCTACTTGATAAAAAAAGTGAATTTTTGAATCACTTTGACAGTGGTTGCTGGGTATACAGCCATTTGGTGATCAATAAAAATAATGTGTTAAACGGTTGTGCCTACTTCCACGGTAATAGTGTGAAAGCTGTATTATTGAAATTAGTGGTTGCGAATGAAGTTGTCGAAACTGTTAAAGCCGAACAGTTCTATGGCCTTTATCCAAAGGCTAACTTCCCAAGAGAGCGCTATATTGGTGTTAATTTAGCATTATCAAAGTACCCTAAAGGCTCAGAAGTAAAATTGATAGTGGAAAAAACAAGCCAAGTTATTTTTGAAGGTGTTTGTTAGTGGTTGATAAAATATGTGTACTATTGGCGTCTTATAATGGTGAGCAATATATAGCAGAACAATTGCATTCTTTATTTGAACAAACACAATTGCCCACTGCTGTGATTATATCTGATGATAATTCTACAGACGCAACATGGGCGATAGTGGAAAAGTGGCAAAATAAGCACCCAGAGCTTATTTCTATTTATAAAAATAATACCGATGTAACAGGCCATGTAGGTAATTTTTCTTTTTTATGCGTTAAAGCGTTAGAGGTTGATTGCGAATATTTTTTATTTTGTGATCAAGATGATGTATGGCTGCCTAATAAAATAGCTACACTAGTTAAAGAATGTAAAACTGTGGAGGCTGAAAAAGGTGTTTCATATCCTATTCTTGTGCATTCAGATTTAATGGTTGTTGACAGCGAGTTGGGCTTAATTGCAAATTCTTTTTTCGAATATCAAGGTCTACCAGAGCCAACAAAACATGCTTTGCCTAGATTTTTAATTCAAAATGTCGTAACTGGCTGTGCCTCACTTATCAATAAAGCACTGCTTGAAAAAGCAACCCCGTTACCTAATAATGTTGTGGTTCATGATTGGTGGTTTGCGCTAATTGCTAATTTAACAGGACAGCTTGTATTTGTTGACGAGCCTTTAATAATGTATCGTCAGCATAGCGCTAATGCCATCGGGGCAATAGAGGCTACCCAGAGAACAAATATTATATCTAACGTGGTTAGACAATTAAAACTTGGCTCTAAACATTTATATAGCAGTGTGAAACAAGCGCAACAATTAAAAAAAGCATTACACAGTCAATCGAGTAATAAATTAAATGATTTTTTGTCATTTCATAAATTACACGCTAAAGATAAAAGATATTTAGTTCATCAGTTGATAAATAATCCCAATTCGCGTGTAGAATATCTATCTGTTTATATTGTTTTATTTATTGTGACGTGGAGCCGTAAAAGTTAAGAACTTAAGCATAAAATGCGTTTAACAAGACTCTATTTTTATTCATTTATTATGAAAAATATTAACTTGAAAATATCGCGGAACCAAATTTTTCTCTTACAACTTTGACTCTGTTACGAAGTAATTGAGTTCCTTTTACCATGGACTCGCCCGCTAGAAAGCCCTCTAAATGTTGATCATTTAAAAACTCTTCCCGCAAAAATTCATGCTCTCGCAAATAATGTAGGACAAATATAGACTCTTCATTTAGGTTGTTTTTCTCCCAATGCAAGGAGTCGTTTGCTGCATTATAACTTGCAGGCAGTAAGGTGAATTGCGCCTGATTTTCGAGCCCTATTGCCATCACTGAAATCTGCCCAGACATTGGCGTTTTTAATGTTTCGGTTATCGTTTTTCGGTAGCGATTGAAGTTCATGGATAATAAGTAGTACATTTTAGGGTTTACGACGACGAAGCCAAAATTAAAATTTGGTGGTTGTAAACCATGCTCGCGCCCTCCGATAGAGCAATTATGTTTAATCGCGCTAATAGGCAATTTAAGCTGATCAAATATGTCTGCCCATAGTTGCTCTGTGACCTTTGTAACTATACCATCTTGCGTGTATGGTGGCGGGTAATGAACCATGTGACCAGCGACGGCAGGACCATCATGCTCAGCAATTAAGTTTACAGGGTTAAATTTTTTCAAAAATACGGTGTCGGCATCACAAAGAATAACGGCTTTACAGGTGTTACTTAAGGGGATATGAAACCGAAAGTTACAATGAGCAAAAGGTGTCGGATATTGAGTTTTGATAAAATCTTCGGGTACTTTTAACAGGCGAATATGTTTTTGGTTTTTAGCCCACTGCTGAAATTTATCAAAATTGGTTTGTGCAGATTCACTAATGTCAGCGTTATGCTCATCTTTTGTAAATAGATCTTTTCTTTCACAACCAGAATAAATTACATTTATTCGTAATGAACCATCTAGAAAACCGGCGAGTTCCATCGAATAATATGACAGCCGTATTTGATTTAGAAATCCAGGCGTTAATGCTATTGCGATAATTACTTCTGTTAAATATTCTTCAGTGCAATCTATATCGGTCCTCTTAAGTGTACCGGGGTCAATACAAGTAGAAACGGTTTGATTTTTTAACGGTGTAAATGTTTTACTTTTCATTATAATTAATACTTATTGATTTCGATTTTTAATTTAAGAATGATAAATCATAACCAAGAGATTGATATGAGTCTGTAATTTTGTATTTATTCATATAGAACCTAGTTATTTCTTGTTGCCAGAGGCTTAAAGAATTAAATAATTCTTTTGAAGATTGTAGTGGGGCATTTTTGTTATGCTCATTTATAGGTCCTAATGAGTAGACTTTTTCTAAATATGCGTCAGTAACTTCTATTTCATCGTTAGCTAGCGTAATTAATTTTCTTAACGTATCAGGGTGTTGGGTCACGTCTTCCATTTTAATATGGCCACAATAGTTAATAAAAGGAATTTCTTTAACTTGTGTTAAGGCATCTAAATCCTTCCTTAGACTACCGAGTATACACGCAGCGCCGATAAAGGCTAAATTGATAAAATCTCCGGGGAATATTTCGTACTTACTCAAAATGTTATCTATTTCTTCTTTATCCTCCATTATTTTACTAAGCGTCCAATGTAACTCGTTAATATCGGTTCTAAATAGTTCTTTAAATTGACCATAACCCGACCATATAAGCTTTATTGGATCGCGAATTAAGTTTAATGTGGTATAGGTTTCAGTTTCGTTGCCAAACTTTTTATATAGAACAGGAATATCTCTCAGTCTATATAAATGTACTGAGCCGTAGAGTTTTGCATGTCCGTATGATGTTATTTTTGAGTAACATTTTGCTATAGATTGACTTTGTCTGTTTACATAGCCTTTATGGAACTCTTGGATTTTTCCTTTTATGTTATTTGTTAGTTTCTCTTCGTAAAGATTTGCGGCGCTGTGGCTGGCTATAATGTCCTCATGCTGGCTTAATGCGTAGGATAACCAATTGCTTGCGCTCCAACCATGACAGGTGATTATGAATTTAGTGGCCGAATTGTTTTCGTTCATTATAATCCCGATAATTGTGCTACGCCAAAGCCACTTTCGCCAAAGCCATTGCCATTGTAAAACATTAAAAATTTTTCTTTAACTTTGATAACATGCGGGTATTCAATCATTAAAGAATCCCAGCCGGATTTACTTACACCTATTCCTGATTTCATATCGTTTCTGATCCAATTAATACCATCTTTAGACTCAGCGTAGCCAATTCGGTAGCTAGTATTAAGGTCAGTTCGATAATTATTAAACTTACGATATGAAAACCACATGTAGTAAATACCAGCATCTTTGATGACTGAGGCTTTTACGATCCCTGCTTCGTCATCTGTAAGATAGTCTATGGCGATTTGCCCTTGTCGGTGCCAATTAATGCCATCTAAAGACTCTGCGTATTTTATGTGATATCGGGGCTCACTTTTACCATTACATACTCTCCATTCTGTACATGATAGGTACCAGTTTTTCCAAGTACCTTCATCATTCATCACACAACTGGTACCAGAATAATGTGGTTCTTTCCAATCACGATCCCATAACGGTCCATTGGAGAATTTTTCGAATGTTAAGCCGTTATCTCTACTGACAGCAAGCCCAACACTATTATGGTAGGCAATGGTATTTCTGACATTCCAACCAATGTAGTATAAGTATTTTTCTTTTCCTTTATTAATAATCCACGACGGCATTACACCACAGTCGTCAAATGTTCCCAATTGACCTAATTCCAAAATAGGAGTTGGTGCGATATAAAGTACTTTTAATGGGTTTTCAGCATCTAGCTCGATAAAACCAGGTAAACTTCTCCCTGTTTTATCTCTTGTCGAATAATAAACTCGTATGATGTTTTCTTTTTCTAGGTAGTCAGCAACAGGGACTTGTGCGTGACTTTGACTCCACGCAAGACTGCCATTTGGTTTGAGTATTAAACCGAGTTTTTGCCATTGAAATTTTTTAGTAAACGTCATAACTTGGACGATGTCCTTTTTTCTTCGCGGGGTTGCCAACATAGACAGACCATTCCTCAGTTATATCAGACGTTAAGCTTGAGGACATGCCTAAAAGTGAGCCTTTACTTGTTGTGGTATAATCTTTAATTGTTGAATTAACACCAAAAAAACAATTCTCTTTTATTGTGCAATGACCAGACATAACAACATGTGAAGTAAAAAAGTTATGATCTTTGATGATACTATGGTGACCGATATGGTTACCGCTCCATAGCACGACATTGTTTCCTATTTCTGTAAAAGGTTGAATGGTATTATTTTCGAGAATAAAGCAATTCTCACCTATTACATTGTTAAATAAAGTGGCTTTAGAGCTAATATAAGAAATGTAGCTATAGCCCTTCTTTTTTCCTTCATTATATATATATGCTCTTGTTGTATTCATTTTTCTGGCTGTCATGGGAGCAAACAGCTTAAATTCTGTCGGAGGATATAACTTTTCTAAGTCTTCAAAGGGGACAACCGGCAAGCCTTTAAAGGTGGTGTTTTTTATAAAGTCACGGTGAACTGTAAAGGCAACTACATTATAAATGGAGTCGGTTTCTAAATAAAAGTGTGCTAGCTCTGCAGTATCTAAAACACCAAAAATAATGACCTGTAACATTACAAATCCCCTAATTTATCATGAGGTTAGAGAGTACATGGCAAGTGAGTTTTTCGTCTTTTTAAGTCCTGTGTACATTAATTGATCTAAAATAGATAAATAAGGTACATAATGCTCAGACATTTGCTGGTATTCAATTTCGTGTGATTTTAAAAATTGTAGTTCAATATTGTGTTGCTCAAATTGTTCGCTTTGATAAAGTGCTAAACCACCAATGGCATTAATGTACATATTTGCGTTTTCTTGCTTGCAAATATCAACAATACGTTCTTGCGCTTTTAAATGAGTATTAGTATATGCATTTGAACTTAAAACAATTTTTGTTTCAATTGCTAACGCTTGACAAATTATTTTCAGAGCATTTTCAATATATGAAGAAAGGGTACGTTTTTCACACTTTAATATTTTGTCTATCATAGCAACATTTTCATCGAAGAATTCAGCATTTCTATAAGCATGAACAATTGTTTTTCTAAATTTTTTTTGCCAAATTAAATAGTTAGATGAAATATTAGTGTTCTTAATGTAAGTGTTTTGGCTTGGTTTGTGGATTGGTAAAGTAAACATAAAAGGGAGCCCGTTTACTAAAATACGGTTGCGGTTAACCCAGCCTCTTTTGATATAATTAACATCGTCATAAATAACAAATTTATCTACAGTATTAATTAATTGAAAGTAACCTAAATAAGGGAACAAATATGGTTGCATTATGGCTAATTTCAATTTTTGTTTGCCTTGACATAGATTTTTATGATGTTATCACAAATATATTGATGTTCATCGTCAGTAAGATTAGGGTATATGGGTAAACACAAAATTTGACGGCTTATTTTATACGCATTGGGCAAGTGTGCTTTAGTACTGGTTTTTAAAGTATTGTAGTCATCGAACTCAGAAACAAGGGGATAAAAATATTTTCTCGTGTGGATGTTATGAATCATTAATTGATTATAAAGTTCATCCCGACTTATACCAAACAGTGCTTGATCGACTAAAACCGGAAAGTAAGAGCTATTACTGCTCATTGTTTTATGTTCTGGACTTAAGGTTAGACCAGGAATACCTTGCAGTCTGCTGTTATATTGTTCAGCAATAGCTCTATTCTTCGATATATAGCAATCCGCATATTTTAATTGAATTAAACCATATGCGGCTTGAATTTCATTCATTTTTCCATTTATGCCGATACCGACAACACTTTCTTCATTTTTTATGGCAAAGTTGATCAGGTTGTCTATTTCTTCTTTCATATTGATATCGTTAGATATCAAAGCGCCGCCTTCTATAGTATTAAAAATTTTTGTCGCGTGAAAACTCAGCATAGAAAGATCACCATAATGTAACAGCGAATTTTCTGTACTTTTTACACCAAAGGCATGAGCCGCGTCATAAAATAACTTGAGGTTGTGCTTTTCGGCTATAGTTTGAAACTGTTTAAAGTCGCAAGGGTGCCCATAGACATGCACTGGTAAAATGGCTTGGGTATGCTCAGTAATTAATGACGAAACTTTACTCGCGTCTAAATTATAATTATGTCGGTCGATATCAGCAAAAACAGGTGTACAACCATTCCATTTTATTGCATGAGCGGTTGCGACAAAAGTGAAGGGTGTAGTAATAACTTCTTTCTTGATGCCTAATGCTTTTAATCCCACTTGAAGGGCTAATGTGCCATTACAAAATAAGGAAATGTTTTTAACATTTAAATATTCACTGAGCTTCTCTTCGAACATCTGATGATAGTAACCTTTATTAGTAAGCCACTTTCGTTCCCAGATGTCCTCCAAATAAGGCATCATTTCTTTTAAAGGAGGGAGTGAAGGGCGTGTTACTAATATTTCTTTCATCTCTACTATTTCGCTTAATATTTTGGATTCTAATGTTTTTATACTGAGCTATGTATAATATCAGCTTCATTAGGTACGTGATCAGCTCTTCGGGTAATTCATTTATTTTACGGGTGAGGGACACTACTTTACCCATTTGGGTAAAGTAGTGTAGAAGCATTACAATACTTTAAATTTTTTCGCTATTACTATTTAATCGACCTAGTCATTATTACTCGTATTGACTTCTAGTAATTGAATACGACTTGAAAGATCTGCTATTACCTTTCTTTGATCTTGCGCCACTTTAGTGAGTATTGCAATAATGTCTAGAGACGCGAGACTTTTTCGACTGCTTGTTGCAACAATCTCTGGTACGTCTTCAGCAATAAAGCCCACATTAAGATCTGAAGTGGGATCCGCTTTGTAAATATAGGTCACAGGATCTAACGCTTCAAGCGTATTTAATGCCTCGGAAGCCGTTAGAGGCTTGATATCTTTCTTGAGCTCTCTACTTGAAGCATCTTGCCAAACACCCGCGGTCGTCAGTACCGCTGTTGTTTGAGGACTAGAGATAAGGTTTCCATCACTGCCATTGTGTATTCTTAATGCCTCATAACTTTTTTCTGTAAAAAGGCCCATAGTATTTGTAATATGATCAAATCGAATTCTGCCATCTAGTTCTTCAGCAGCGGTTCCAAAGGCTAGTTGTCCTTTTGCTGCATCACCACTAATAATTGAGACTCTAGCCGTGTCACTAGATGCACTATTGTTTTGAAATATACCGGTTGTATTTAGGCTTGAAGAGAAAGCTGCTCCACTTTTAATCGCGTGAACTTTAGCTGATGGTGCTGTAGTTCCAAATCCAATATCGCCATCAGCGGCGACAAATAAACTATCAGTTGGCGCGCCAGGTCTTATTCTAAAAGGCAATTTACTGCCGTTGGTTGCATCTCTTACAAAGAAATTAGCTTCGTTACCCGCTACATCCCATGCTTGGGAAGTAAAACCGGATGAACCGTCTTGTTCTAGTCTTAATGTTGGCGTGTTACCTGATTTTAAATGAAGGTTAACTATAGGAGTTGATGTTCCTAAACCCAAGTATCCGTTGCTTTTAATGTATAAACTATGGTTAGGGGCACTTGCTTCAATTGTTAGAGGTGTGGTTGCAGCATCTAAGTCATCAACTGAAAACTTATTTATACCGCCGTTAGCTGCCTCATTAAAAGTCAGTTGCCAATCAACGGTTGGGAATGAAGCTGAAGTACTTGTATCTACGGCTCTTATACGTAGATTGTTTTCTTTTAATCTAAGTGTGTCAAAGCCAAAATTTTCACCATTAACACAATCCATCCCAACACAAATACTGTCAACAACAATTAAGCTGTCTTGAATTACTTGGTCTGCTTGCGCAGTGTAGGAAGCCACCATAGCTAATGATATTGCGCTTAATTTAGCTGTTTTTGTTATATTCATTATTGCTTCCTTTATTATTTGTTTTGCAGTTTTGGAAAACTGTTTTGCGTAGGTTCTTTGATGTCTTGTGCAAGCATCATCTCGCCATAGCTATTGATAAATTGGCCAGACTTCACATCAATGAGACTAACTTTACCCGCAACGTGTTTATCACGTCCATTATTCATGGTGTCTTGACGATCCCCAATATATTTAACGGCCTTAATTTCGTAATTATAACTGCCATCGTAAGGTAAATTTAAATCATAAAGATTTAAAACAGGTGTGTCACTTTCAAATTGATATGAGAAATTATCATCGCCCGAAATAGAAATAATGTACTTGTCATAAGCTTTTTCAGTAATCAGCCTAATACCTTGGCTAGATTTAACTGCGGTCAAATTTCCCGCTCTCACTGCTTTTTTTAACTCATATGAGTCTTTATTTGCATGCGCTGGGAGTGAGGCTGTGATTGCGAGTAGTAGTATAATTCTTTTCATTATTTTACCTTTAGCAGTTTTTATTAGCTTATGACTATTTGTAGTAAAGCAATTATTATTCAAAATTGTAACAAATTTAACACAAAATAATAGCTTAATATTTTAGGGGTAGGTATGGATGTTGGCAATAAGCTTTTTTTAGGGGACAATGGAGGAAATAAACCATCGAGATCTCTTTATGAAAAATGGTAGAAAAATAATAAAATTTTTTGCTAATAGTTTTATTTGGCTCGCATTTACCTCAATGCATTCTTTTGCGTTTGAAAGCTCAATTATCGATATTTTAAACGCTATTAATAAATTAGAAACAAAATCAGAGCCTAAATGCTATGCAACAGCTTCTAGATTAGAAGATTTTATGTTTGGAACGCCATTACATGATGATGCACGTTTTACTAAAAATGTTTTGCAAAAACAGTTCGTTGAAAAAATTTGGCTAAAAGCTTCATTGCTTGCTTTAGCTGAACAGGAAGATGTTGTTTTATCATCTCATATAATTCAGTCGACAAGTGATGTTTTTCAACAATCATTAGATGTTAACGGACATTCAAAATTAAAGTTTGCTAGCGGCAATGAGCTAACGATTCATAAAGATGATAAACGGCAATATGCTAGCATTGCTTACTCTCTAAGAGCTATTTTAGCGGTTCAGCAAGATAATTTATTAAATTTTGAGTCCGGCTTTTCGCCATTAAGCGAACGTGCCATTGAGCAACTTAAGACTAGTACAGATCTCTACACGCTCGCAGTACTTAAAATTGCCGATACGAAAGCAAAATCTGATAGTGAGCACTTAGTTACGGTGAAAAATATTGTGACGGTATGGCAAGAACTTGGTGATATTTCGCCTCAAAAGGCCACTGTAACTAAGCTGAAAAAGCAATATACTAAAATTGAACCTGTCCTTGTTAAGCAAATGACAAGTAAAAAATTATCCGCATACGCTGCTTATAATAATGTTAACAATCAAGTTTTTTTGCGAAACCTTCAGGTATATTTCGCGAGAGTTAGTTGGCCAAAAGATAAGGCTGAATCAGAGAGAATTATTAGCAAGTTTGCTCAAATAGCGTCAAATTTTTCTGCTGAACTATATACTGGCGCTCAAAATATTGCCATGCAAGATGGCTTGTCTGTGATTTCCGAAGAGTCTGTGCATGATTTTGCCCAACATTTTATTCCTCATCAGCTGAATGAATACGAAGACGTTTTGTTTTTTCCAAATTTCCCCAAAGCGCAACAAATCTATCTTGAGTCCTATGATATGGACGCCTTTCGTGATGCTGGTGTGCATTGGCAATATTTGAATCAAGCCATTTTATCACCTCGCTTTACTGTTTATATCGAACCAGACCCGTTTGCTGCCGAGTTACTAGTGGAAAACATTGCACAATATGGTGTTTTACTCTTAAGGGTGGCTGGTGCTGAAGCTATTAGATTAGGTGAGGAACGTCTTAAAGAAAAGCATCTCGTATTAGCAAAAAAATTGCTTGATGAAAAAGTAGCACTGCACCTTAACTATACGGGAACTCCCAATATTGACGTTGCTATTCACTCAGTAAAAGCTAGTAATTCAACTCTCGTTAAGGGGGCGGAAGGCGCAGCAAATAAGGCGATACCATTTATTGATGTTACTAATGACTCAGGCATTAATTTTTCACACAAATCTTCAGATTGGCTAAATAGACAGTTACGTTCATTTATTAAAAAAGATTCCACAACTGGCATTATCACTATACCACCAGCATTTGGTGGCTCTGGCGTTGCTGTAGAAGATATTAATGCTGATGGTTTTATGGATGTGTTACTTTTGGGAGGACGTGGTAATAAGCTGTTTATAAACCAAAAAAACGGAACGTTTGTCGATAAAACCATTGAGTTTGGTTTGAGCTGGATTCGCTCAGAAGATAACCATGCTGGTGAAGTTAGGCAACCGTTAATAGCCGACATTAATAATGACGGGTGGCAAGATATTATCATTACTTATGTAAATGATAATCACAGGGTTTACAAAAATGTTTTAGGTAAACGTTTTGAAGATGTAACCCATGTAGCTGATATCGGTGGAAAAGGACAAGTTGGTGGACCTGCGACCTTGTTTGATTTTGATAACGATGGTGATTTAGATCTATATATCACTTATTTTGGAAATTATTTACGTGGCGATCTGCCGACCTTAAAAAGGCGAAACAGCAATGGAGAAGCTAATCAGCTATTTGAAAATGTCGGGGATTTTTCATTCAAAAATGTTACTTCCACTTCAGGATTAGACAATAAGGGGTGGGCACAAGCGGTTGCTCATACCGATATTAATAACGATGGTTGGCAAGATATTGTTGTAGGGAATGATTTTGGCGTTAACGGTTATTATATTAATGAGAAAAATGGTCATTTTACGGAGATATCTTCTCAACTTTCAACAGATAAGCCGTCTTATACTATGGGGATTGGGATCAGTGATTTAAATACCGATTCTTTACCCGACTTTTATATTTCAAACATTGTCACTATGAATAAAGATGAAAGCTATATTCTGCCTAATGAGGATACCAAGTTAAAATTTAATGCAGATAAACTAGCTCATATGAAAGTGATAGAGGCGAATGATTTATTTTTATCTTCCTTTGCAGAAGATAAGCAACAATATCAGGCTAGCGATAAAGTTGGCCGTGGGTATTCTTCAACCGGCTGGTCTTGGGATGCTGATTTTTTTGATTATGATTTAGATGGTGATGATGACCTATATGTACTTAATGGTATGAATGAATTTAATATCTATAGTAGTAAAAACCCTTATTATCAAGATCCTAAAAATAACCGTGTTAAGCAAAGTGTTATGCCTGTTAGTGCGCAAGAGAGGAATGTTCTTTTTCAAAACTCTGCTGGAAAACTAAATAATATTAGTAGAAATAGTGGATTGGACTTATTAGGAAATTCACGCAGTGCGAGTTACTTTGACCGAGATAATGATGGTGATTTAGATATTGTTATTAATAATTATCATGAAGATGCGGTTTTATTTGATAATCAACTTACTCATGGTAATCGGCATTGGCTTAAAGTGAAGCTCATTGGTGATCCCAAAAAGCAAGTTTCTTTGGATGCTATTGGCGCAAAAATTATTGTCATTTTACCGAGTAAAGCTAAGGTTTGGCGAGAAATAAGGAGTACTGATGGGTATATGTCGGTACACCCCAAAGAGCAGCACGTTGGGGTAGGCGATGCAGAATTTGTAGACTTACAAGTTATTTGGCCAAATGGTGAGAAACAAATGATGACTCAGGTAAAATCAAATCAACGATTAGAAATTAAGCTATAGCTCATTTTTTATAGCCTTTGTATAGCAAAGCTTATGTGGTTAAGTTGTTCTGCGGTAAATTTAGAGCTTTGGTATTTAATTGGCTCAAATTTTTATTGCTAGCACATGAATAGACATTTTTTAGGTATTGAAGCTTTTATGCGTTTTTTTATTTTATTTTTATTTATTTCTTCTTGCTCTATATTTGCAGCAGAATATAAATATATCCCACCTGTAGCCGTTGAAATTAATGATGAAGAGTTTTTTTTATGGAAAAATGAGTTAGTACAGAAAGTTGACAGCATTAACAAATTTTTTCAACATACTGAGCGTATTAAAGCGGCTAATATTCCTGTTAGATATTTAAACCGTTTAATATTTGAAGCCTCCCCCTATTTACAGCGACATGCGTTAAACCCGGTAAATTGGTACCCATGGCAAGCGGAGGTTTTAGCAAAAGCTAAATCAGAAGATAAATTAATTTTTTTATCCATCGGCTATTCTACGTGTCATTGGTGTCATGTGATGGAGCAAGAAAGTTTTACTGACTTAAATATTGCAAAATCACTTAATCAAGATTTTATCTCCATTAAAGTAGATCGTGAATTAATGCCTGACGTTGATCATTACTTTACGCAAGCTTTAACATTAACTAAAGGGAGTGCAGGCTGGCCAATTAACGCTATTTTAACCCCTGATGCAGAAATCATTTGGTTAGATTCTTATTTACCGCCTGAAAGTTTTGCTAAAACACTTAGTAAGTTGTCTAAAGTTTGGCAATCTAGGCCTGCAGCGGTAAAACAAGTGGCCAAAAATATAGCTGGGCAACTGAGGTCCCAAAATAACACGCCCGATATTCCATGGAATATCAATAAGTCTGAGCAAGTTGTTCAAATACTTATTAACAATTTAGATCCCGTTTATGGTGGCTTAATGGGAAATCAAAAGTTTCCCAATGCGGCTGCCCTGCAATTACTGATATACCAATATCAGTTAAAGCCAGACATTATGCTTAGAAAGCATATTAGGCGTTTTCTGAATAAGTTAGCAACCCAAGGGATAAGGGATCATGTTAATGGGGGTTTTTATCGCTATTCAACAGATGCCCAGTGGGAGAAGCCTCACTTTGAAAAAATGCTTTATAACCAAGCCTTATTGATTTCGACGTTTAGTAAAGCGTATCAGGTTTTCAAAGATGAAAATTATAAACGACTAGTTATAGATACCATTGACTTTATCGAAAGGTGGTTTACATCTTTAGAGGGAGGGTACTACAGTGGAATTGATGCGGATTACTTGGGGGAGGAAGGGCGTTATTACCTTTTTTCTCCTCAAGAGCTGTCATCTATTGACCCTCTCGATTTTAATAAGTTTTTGTGGTGTGGTTTTAACTCGACCGACTTGAAGTATCCTTGTTCATTTCGTGAAAATGAAGATAATGAAGATATAGCAAGTGCAAAGCATGCTCTGTTAGCAGTAAAGTCTACACTAACCAAACCGCATATAGATAAGAAGATTATTACCGCATGGAATGCTCTAATGATATCAGCTTTTTTGGATGCGTATCTTGCTTTTAATGATGATATGTTTTTAGCTAAAGCAAAAAAGTTAGCTGATACTATAAGTAGGCAACAGGTTAATCAATCGGACTTACTTATGCGAGTTAGGTATCAGGACAAGCTCGCAGGGAAGGCTGTTTTGAATGATTATGCGTATTTAGCTAATGCCATGTTCTCTCTATTTCAAATAACGCAAAATTCAAAATGGTATAAATTAGCGGTTCGTTTTTATCAGCAGGGTAGCCTTATTTTTGGCACTAACCATCTTCAAGAGGTTAATCTTGGACATAAGCAACTTGATGACGGAGAGTTAATTTCGGGGCATTCTGTTTTAATCGCTGTAGGAGATAAGTTAAGGCGCTTTGGGGAGAAAAATTTTAATAGCTTGAAACCACAAATATCATCATTGAAGCAGGCTGCGATGAGTAGTAGCGGTGGTGATTTTTCATTTCATGAATTCTTTTTAAGAAATAAGTTTGGTGCCTTTGATAGCAAACAGTTTTTTGCCAAAGGAAAAGGACTCGCTCAGCTGAAAGTACATAATAATGAAGTGATTTTTTCTTTTAGTATCGCAGAAGGTTGGCATGTTAATTCAAATAAACCTAAGCAAAAGTTTTTAATTGCAACAAAATTAAGCTCGACAACAAGTACCCTGAAAAATATTAAATATCCCGAGGCCGAAGTGAAACAACTCGGTTTTAATCAAACCAAACTAAGCTTGTTTGAAGGCCGTTTCCAAATAACAGCAAATATTGGTGATGTTAGGGAAGCCGGTAACAAAATCGAACTTAGTTTACAGGCATGTAGCGATAAATTGTGTTTACTACCCGAAACGTTAGTTTTTTATATTCCGGGTTAATTAGTCTCATTTTTTAGCTGGGTTGCATGAATGATTAGCTTTGTCATTCATGCTGAAAAACTATTTTTTAAAAGAAAAATTTGTTTCTATCTCATTTAGGCTTAGGTTAAATTTCTCTTTATTCTGCTTGGGTGTTTGCCCTTGTATGAGTAAAAACTTACCTTGCTGATAAGATACTAATTGCTTTATAAAAATCGGCGTATCATTTAATTCCGCATACGCTGTTGCGGCTAGAGCAGGAATATTGTCAATTTTAGTCATTTGATTTTTTAATATCTCTATATTTTTATAATGTTTATTTTGTTTAAGGAAGTGGTCGGATAGCACTTTTAAGCTTTCAATTTCTTGATTTAATGTACCGTGGCTAATAACGATTGATTCTTTAGGATCAGTACTGCCTAATGGCAGTAACACAATTGAATTTTTATAGCGTTGTTTTACGGTGAAGCCTGGAGTTTTCGGTAGAATAAAAGGTAAACCCGTGTATAAGCGAAGGTTAAGTTTTGTCGCGACAGACAGCGATAGTAAACTTGTTTTTATTGCTTTTTTAAGCGCGTTTGGAGCGCCTTCAGGATAACTAGCTTCAACTTTAATGCTAGACAAATTATCACCAGATATTAGCCAAATCTTTTCAAAATAAACACCAGCGATGTTCTGCCTAAGTGTCAATAAAGAACATGCTGCTCCTTTTATATTGATTTGCTCTTGTTTAATTAATTGTAGTTGGTTTTTAAGTAAGTTTTCCTTACTAAGTTTGGCAATATAACTCGTATAAGAGAATTCTTTTTCAAATATACCAATTCTAGAAAAACTTTCCGGTTGAATAAAACCGTAATGCTCTTGGGATATCTTAAAATTCTTTGGGGGTGCTAATGTGACTTCTACACCATCACTAATTCTAAAGGTTTGTGTTGAGATTTGTTGCTTTTTTAATATTGGGGTAGTGGTGCTACAACTGGTAATTAAGAATAAAAGACAAGTAAAAAAAAGAGTGGTATTTATATTAAGCATTGTTGTTCTCAAGTTGTAAATTCTATGATTTTTAATATTATTTTCAGTTTTCAATTTTTGTAGGTTAACAAAATATTACATTTGCGTATAATGAAATTTACAAGCCCCTATATAAGAATAATAATTAAATATGAAATCTCTGAAAAGTTATTTGGCTACCAATATAGTGTATTCACGTTTTTATGCTATTTCGTTATTGTTTTTTTGTTGTTTTAGCTTTACCGCTCAGGCAAGTCCTCCAGCATTTTCGACCGCATTTTCGCCGGCAACCATTGGTTTGGGCAATGAATCATTATTAACTTACAATATTGTAAATAATGATAATGTAGGGGTTAGAGATATAGCCTTTACTAACTCGTTACCCGCAGGCTTAACGATTGCTAACGCTAAAAGTAGTACGACTTGTGCCAGCGGAACACTTATAGCCCCAGCTAATGGGGCGTCTATTGAATTATCAGGTGCGTTACTAACTGCTAATAGTGCTTGTACAGTTTCTGTGTACGTAACAAGTTCAACTATTGCTATTCATACCAATATCACTGGAGATTTAGTTTCAGATCAAGGGAGTAGTGGCACAGCTACAAGCAATTTAACTGTTGACGCTAACCTTGTAACCTATGCAATGGCATTTTCTCCGGATGCAATTTCGCAAGGTGAGGTATCTACCTTAACCATTGATATCGTAAATTCTAACCAACAATCTCCCGATCAAGTTCGCACATCTATTACATTACCTACGGGCTTGACCGTTGCAAGCCCTAGTAATTTAGCTTCAACTTGTAATGATAATACAGGTACTACAACCGCTTCAGGGACGGATATTATTTTGTCTAGTTCATTACTTTTTGCATCAAGTGATTGTCAAATAACCGTCGATGTAGGTAGCTCGATGGCCATTGGTGAGTTTATTGTCTCTTCATCGATATCAGGTCTGTATGATGAATACGGTAGTGCGAGTGCGAGCATTGATGTCAGTCGTGCTTTTGCTGTCATGTCGTTTGATCCTAATCCTGTCACACCAAACTCGACATCAAGCCTTAACATTACGTTAACTAATTATGACCGTTCTAATAGTTTAACCAATATTAGCTTTTCTGATAATTTAGATGCGGCATTAAGTGGTTTAGTTGCTACAGGTTTACCCTTGTTGGATGTTTGTGGTGCAGGCTCTAGTTTGACGGGAACTAGCATTATTTCATTAACGGGCGGCACTATAGCTCCTGAAAGCTCTTGTACTATTAATGTACCTATTGCAATACCTGCGAATGCAGCACAAGGAGCTTATAACAATACCACTAGTTTATTTACTTTTGATGGTAGTAATACGGTTCAGATGGGAGCCGTTTCAAATGTTTTGCATGTGACCAACAGCCCTCAAATAACGATGAGCTTTCAAGAAGCATCTTACCTTTCAGGAACCGAAACATTTGTTGACTTTACTATTAGCAATATTGATGCGGTAAATGACGCTAGTAATATTGAATTTACAGCCGCAGTTGATCAATTCACCGGTGTTGGGCTTGGAGCAGTAACAACCTTGCCTAGCGCAAACTCTTGTGGGGTGGGCTCTACCTT
Source organism: Thalassotalea sp. (assembly GCA_049613795.1). Classification (GTDB taxonomy): domain Bacteria; phylum Pseudomonadota; class Gammaproteobacteria; order Enterobacterales; family Alteromonadaceae; genus Thalassotalea_B. The sequence continues at coordinate 56,463 of JBMZCX010000005.1, forward strand.
TAATGCTTCTTCCCCTAGCGGAAGTGATGAGGTTTTAACTGTAAGTAATGCAAACCTTGTTGCGGGCACGAGTTGTAGTTTTACAGTTGGTATTACTTTACCCCAAGGTATGAGCGCAGGAACTTATCAATTAGCTACCTCCAGCATTACCTCGACAATTAATGGTGTTAATATAATCGGGGCGCAAGCTCTTGATAGTATAGTCGTTGTTTCCGCACCGAGTTTGAGCTTTAATATTGTTGAAGACTACACTGCTCCATCGGGTACGATTAACGCCGAGTTTGTATTAACGCACAGTCTCAATGCTACAACAGACGCAACGGCTATCGGTTTTACTCTTGATTTAGATAGTGTTATGTCAGGGCTAGCTTATACAAATACAGAACAAAATGATATTTGTGGGACGGGATCTAGTTTTTCTGGCACGTCGGTTTTAACATTTTCTGGTGGTACTCTAGCCGCAGGGGATAGTTGTACTTTTTCAATTGAGTTAACTTTGCCTGTTAGTGCTTTACCAGGTAACTACACTTTTTCTAGTTCAGTTGTGGCGGCTACAGTATCTAATTTAACTCCTATATCATTGGCTGCCTCTGACACCTTAACTTTGTCAGGTTTAACTTTCACTAAAGAGTTTTTAAATGGGCCTTTTTTAGCTGGAGATACGGTAGTTGCAAGATACACTATTAAAAATTCAGCTACGGCTGATGCTGCTTCAGCGATGTCGTTTACAGATGATTTGAACTCAGCTTTGCCTAGTTTACAGGCAACTGATTTACCCACCACGCCATGTGGAGTAAGCTCCCAGATAACGGGGACTACATTTTTATTGTTTTCTGGGGGTAATTTAGACCCAGGCGAGTCTTGTAGTTTTGATGTCGAGATGTTGATACCTGTAAGTGCAAGCGAAGGGAGTTATACTAGTTCGACAAGTGACGTTAGTGCGATTGTAAATAGTATTAATACAAGCAATGAAAATGCTGTCGATATTTTAGTTGTACAAACCTTAACGGTGAATATTAGTTCTGTAAATGCACCGTCTACTATGGTTTCACCTATTGCGGTTAATGTCGATTTTAGTCGTGACGTAGTTAATTTTATTGTTGAAGATATGCTTGTTACCAATGGCGTTGCAAGCAATTTGTTGGGTTCAGGTTCATCTTATACCGTTGATATTACTCCTAGTAGTGATGGTACTGTGACGATTGAACTTCCTCAAGGTGTCGTCGATGACGCGATTGACACGAATGTTAAAAATCCAGCGGCAACACCTTTATTCATTCAGTTTTCAACTCCTGTAGCTAGTGAATCGCCAAGTTTAACCATCAGTAGTCCTTCACTAGCATTGACTTCGTCTAGCAGCGTTAGTTATCAAGTGTCGTACGCAAATGCTGCAGAAGTAAATCTAACCTCAGCCGCAATTAATTTAAATAAAACTGGCACGGCTAATGCCCTGGTCTCTGTACTCAATGGGACTAGTGATAGTCCAACCGTTACTCTGTCTAATATCACAGGTGATGGCACATTAGGTTTCAGTATTAATGCCGGAACAGCAAGGAAAGGGTTAAATTTGGCTCCAGAACAAGGCCCAAGCGCTATTTTTAGCGTAGATAATACGAAGCCTACTGTTGCTATTAGTAGTTCTGCGACTAGTCCAAGTAATTCATCATTTGCAATCTATTTTGATTTTACTGACCCTGCAACCGGTAATGTTGACACTGGCATTGTCGGGTTTGATAGCGCCGATATTTTACTGACAAATGCCACGTTAAGTAACTTTACGGGCAGTGCAGGCAG
>JBMZCX010000006.1:0-54896 GCA_049613795.1 Thalassotalea sp.
TGTTTTTTTTAAATATTAATTATTTATATTTTTTTTGTTAAATGTGCAATTTTACTATTATTGTTTATGTCCCTGATCAGGAAACAATATTAATAATAAAACAATAAAAAGGGATAAGTATGAATAAGAAGTATTTAAAATATATTATTTCGGCTTCGTTAGGTGCTATGTCATTAAATGCATTCTCTGCTAGTGATATCAACATTGAAGCAGCAACAGAAAAAGGCCTACCTAGCTTTATTAAAGGTGATTTAGGCAAAATTAACGCAACCCCAACCACTTTTTCAATAGCAAGTCTTTTAAAGGCAAATAACCAGTACGCTTTAAATGGCAATGAAGGATTTTCAGTTAAAGAGCGCTGGATTGATAAGCTTGGAAAGCAACACTTACGTGTTAATCAAACTATTAATGGCTTACCTGTATATGGCACAAGCTTAACATTACATTCTTCAGTAAAATTAAATAGCTTATTAAGCGCAGAAAGTGATAGCGAAGTGTATGCTATTACAGGGATTGTTGCTTCTGCAAAAAGCGATTCGACTAAGAATAAAATGGCAATGTCATCGGCTAGAGGCGATATTAAAAAAATAAAAAATATTGCTAAAAAGCATGGTGAAGTCATTTCAAGCCCAAGAATGGTGTATGTATACCTTCCTTTGAAAGATGAAACGGTAAAAGCGTGGAAGGTTGATGTTAAATGGAATAATGGCGGTGAGGACTTTGGTCGCGATGTATTATTTTATGATGCGAAAACATTATCATTAGTAACTCGTCATGCTCAAGTACACTCAGCTAAGTCGTGGAGAACATACGATTTACGTAATCGTACACAAAATTATGCGCCAGGTACTTTACTTTGTACTAATAACCAAACTTGTGGTGATGCTTCAGCACAGCGAGCACATGATGGTGCTGCGACAGTTTATGATTATTATGCAGAGCGATTTAACCGTGACAGCATTAATGGTAACGGTTTAACAATGGTGTCTAGTGTGCATCTTGGTAATAATGTTGCTAATGCGTATTGGACGGGTAGCCAAATGATGTATGGCGACGGTGATGGCCAAACATTAGCTGATTTAACATTAAGTTTTGACGTAATTGGTCATGAATTAACGCACGGTGTAACTCAATACACTGCAGGATTAATTTATAACAATGCTTCAGGCGCTTTAAATGAAGCATGGTCTGATATTTTAGGTGTTGCTTCTAAAGCTTATCGTGATGGTACGACCCAAGGTGACTGGTACTTAGCTGAAGAAAGTTACACACCGAATATTAGTGGCGATGCAATGCGTTATATGAAAAACCCAACGCAAGACAACTATTCAAGAGATTGGTGGCCAGAGCGTATTCCATTTACTAACAACCCAAGCAACTCTAATGACCAAGGTGGCGTACATGGTAATTCAGGCATTGCTAACTTAGCGTTTGCTTTATTGTCAGATGGTGGTACTCACCCGCGTAATAAGTCAACAGCTCAAGTGCCAGGTATTGGTATTCTTAAGGCTGAACAAATTTTCTATCGTGCTTTAACTACCTATATGAATCAAAGCACCAATTTTGCGGGCGCGAGAAGTGCTACAGCACAAGCGGCACAAGATTTATACGGTGCTGGTGAAAAAACAGCGGTTGAAACAGCTTGGTGTGCTGTTGGTGTAGGTACTTGTCCTGATACTGGTGGCGGAACAGGAAGTGAGACAGAAGTACTAGAAAATGGTGTTGCTAAAACAGGTATTTCGGGAAGTGCTAAAGCAGAGAAATTCTTTACTTTAGACGTACCTGCAGGTGCTACTGACTTAGTTTTCACAACGACTGGTGGTTCAGGAGATGCAGATTTATTCGTTAAATTTGGCAGCGAACCTACACTAAACTCATTTGAATGTTCTAGTACTACAGCTACGAGCAACGAAACCTGTAGTATTGCTAATGTGCAAGAAGGTACTTACCACGTTATGGTGCAAGCATGGAATCAAATTAGTGGCGTAAGCTTAACGGGTAACTTTGAGGAAGCGGTTGACCCAGGGCTAGAACCTATTGATGTTTCGGCAACTAATGTGTCTGTATCTAGACGTGCTTGGAAGCGTTATACATATACAATACCTGCTGGCTATAGCAGCATGACGGTTTCAACTTCTGGTGGAACTGGCGATGCAGATTTATATGTGAATTTTGGCTCTCAATCATCAACTTCTAGTTATGATTGTCGCCCTTACCGTAACGGTAACAACGAAAGCTGTGAATTTGAAAACCCTGCAGCTGGTACTTGGTACCTTGATATATACGGTTACAGTGCAGCATCAGGCATTACTCTAAGTTTAAAAGCGACACCTTAGTTTTTATATTGTGTCTATGTGATAAAGGCGGCGAGAGCCGCCTTATTTTTTACCTTTTGAAAAGCTTAATTGGTACAACTGGCAAGCTATCAACGATACTAGGCAGTATGCTGCAAAGTAATAAAACCCCTCACCTGCGGCTGAAAGTGTTTCGCTACTCATTTCTATATTAATTTTAAAACCGAACATAGAGAGTTGATGTGTAGTAGCCGTCTCAGCATGATTAGTCGATAATACGGCTAAAAATATTGCAACAACAAAAACATCAGCCATTGACCACTTGCCAATAGCGCCAACAAAATTCACTAAACGGCGTTCAAGTGAAGTATTCTTTTTTAGATAGGCAATTAATAACAAAACACTTTTAAAAATTGGAATGCACACTGAAAAAGCAAAAATAAGTATAGCGACAAAAGTGCGCTGGTCTTGCCATAGTTCTTTTACCGTGCCAATTAATGAAAGCTGTTTATTAACAATGTCTGTTGTAAATTCAGAGCCGCTTACCGCGGCGGTCATTGCCATATCAAGTGAAAACATAGGTAACAAAATACCGGGCACAAACAGCACTAGTGCTAAAATATTCAAATAAAAGCCAATGTGTTTTTTTAACACCATAAACCTCATAAAAATTAATGTGTAAAAAGAATGCACAATGTATATTGGTTTACTAAAAGAATAAAGACCTAGGGCAATGAATAACGAGTTATGAATTATTCCATTATTAAAGTTGTATCGTTAACTTTTATCGCATTAGCTGCGTTTGCCGCTAATTCTGTAATATGCAGGCTTGCCTTAGGTGCTCAAGCTATTGATGCCGCTAGTTTTACTATCATACGACTATTATCTGGTGCCTGTGTATTGCTGTTGTTAGCTCACGCAGGCAAGACACATAAAAAATTAATTTATAAAGGCTCATGGTTAGGTGGTATGACCTTGTTTATCTATGCTTGTACTTTTTCATATGCCTATATTACTTTAGATACGGCAACGGGGGCTTTAATTCTTTTTGCGGCGGTACAGCTTTCCATAATGTTTATTTCTTCTTTTCAAGGGGAAAAATTTAGCCGTTATGAATGGCTTGGTATTACAGTCTCTTTTTTAGGTTTCAGTTATTTGGTGTGGCCGTTAGTGTCTCAGCCTAGTTTTAGTGGTGCAATACTAATGATTATTTCTGGTGCTGCGTGGGGAGTTTATACATTAATTGGTAGGGGGAGTAAGCAACCACTTACTGATACTTGTTATAACTTTTTGCGAAGTTTGCCTTTTGTATTGATTTTGTTTCTATTTACTTACTCACAATTTGAATGGTCAAGTACGGGCGTTTTATTGGCGATATTATCAGGTGCTATAACCTCTGGCGTTGGTTATGCTATTTGGTATTTAGTGCTACCTAGTCTGGCGGCAACACAGGCGGCAGTTTTGCAGTTAACGGTGCCAATTATCGCCGCAATTGGTGGTGTAATCTTTGTTTCAGAAGCAATGACTTTAAGATTAATGCTGTCATCTTGCTTGGTACTTGGCGGTATTGCGATAGTTATTTTTTCGAAATCAGCAAAATCTTAATTCGAATGTAAGAATTGTGACTGTTTATTTACTTGTGTTTATTAACAGTGTGTATACAATGACAGTATCTCTGTGTAAGAAATACTGGAATAATAAATGACTGAGCTACGCCCCCTTACTGCCAGACAGCAACAAATTTTTGATCTGATCAAAGAAAAAATTTCTGATACAGGTATGCCACCAACACGAGCTGAAATTGCTAACTTTTTTGGCTTTAAATCAGCTAACGCCGCTGAAGAGCACTTAAAAGCATTAGCTAAAAAAGGCTATATTGAAATGTTACCTGGGACTTCTCGTGGAATTCGTTTAGCGGAAGAATTAATGGTTGAAACGGGTTTGCCGCTAATTGGTCGTGTTGCTGCAGGTGAACCAATTCTAGCTCAAGAGCATGTTGAAGAGCATTACCAAGTTGATGGTAGCCTATTCCACCCTGCGGCAGATTACTTACTTAGAGTGAATGGCGAAAGCATGAAAGATATTGGTATTCTTGATGGCGATTTATTGGCTGTTCACCAAACGACTGATGTGAAAAATGGCCAAGTTATTGTGGCACGAGTTGAAGATGATGTGACGGTGAAGCGTTTTAAGCGAGAAGGCAACGTAGTTTATTTACATGCTGAAAACACTGAGTTTTCACCTATTAAGGTGGATTTAAGTACGCAGCAGTTTAATGTTGAAGGTATTGCGGTTGGTGTTATTCGCTCTGCTGATTGGATGTAAATTCACGACTCAAACTCTATCGCTTATATAAAAGGGTTTTATACGAGTAACTTAATAAAACCCTACTTTGCTTTGCTTTTTGATCATAAAAGCTATATTTTCAGCTTTTTTCACACTTATTTGATCTATTTCCTTGAAAAGATTGTTTTTTGTACAAAAAATAATCTCCTCCTCTTTTATCTAAAAATACTTTATTAGAGTAATTGCTTAATTGTTAATCGGTTGGTTAATGCCATACCTAATCAGCGCTCTATCGATTTAGAGTTTACACTCTATTGTTATTATTGAGTTTTTCATTAAAAATTTCATGATTTATGATTTGACCTAGATCAACTTTTAAGTAATTCTAGGATAGAAAGTAATCAAACATAATAATAAAACGAATTTTGGCTTGGCTAAAAAGTCGTCAAATAATAACAACAAAACACATAATAAAAACTAAATGCGCAAGAGCTAAGTATTACTGTGTACCACGGTTTTTTTTAACTTAGAGGGGTTAAGGAGATGTCGAGTGAAAAGACGTAACCTAGGTTGGCTGTTACTAGGCTTGGTCGTTCCTAGTATGGCTTGGGCAGAAAAACAATTAAATCTAACTAAAGGTGTTACTGAAATTAGTAACGAAGTATACGATTTACATATGTATGCCCTTTATATTTGTACGGCAATTGGTGTAGTGGTATTTGGCGCGATGATTTGGTCGATGATTTTTCATCGTAAATCAAAGGGGGCTAAAGCGGCAACATTCCATGAAAGTACGAAAGTAGAAATAATTTGGACTGTTGTACCCATTTTTATTCTGATTGCGATGGCAATTCCTGCGACACAAACCTTAATTTCCATGGAAAATAATGACGACTCTGACCTCACCATTCAAATTACGGGGTCACAATGGAAATGGCACTATAAATATTTCGATCAAGACGTAGAATTTTATTCCGTGTTATCAACCCCCCGAGAACAATACGAAAATCATAATGGTGAAACAGCAGCTAAAGGTGAAAACTACCTATTAGAAGTTGATAAACACTTAGTGATCCCGGTGAATAAAAAAGTACGTTTCTTAATAACTTCCGATGATGTTATTCATTCTTGGTGGGTACCTGCATTTGCGGTGAAACAAGATGCTAACCCAGGTTTTATTAATGAAGCTTGGGCTATTGTGCCTGAACCGGGTATTTATCGTGGCCAATGTGCAGAGCTTTGCGGTAAAGACCACGGCTTTATGCCTGTAGTGGTTGAAGTGAAATCAGAAAATGATTATGCGCTTTGGCTTAAAGAGCAGCACCAATTAAAAGCAGATGCTGCGGCTGCAGAAGCGGCATCATTAAATGCGTCTGTTTCAAAAGACGAGCTAATGCAATTAGGTGAGCAAACATACACGGCTTATTGTGCGGCATGTCACCAACCCACAGGCTTAGGCTTACCGCCAGCATTTCCAGCATTGAAAGGTAGTCCAATTACTACTACAGGCGGCATTGATGAACACATTAATATTGTCGTTAATGGCCGAGCAGGAACAGGTATGCAAGGCTACGGTAAGCAACTTAGCTTGAAAGAAATTGCGGCAGTTGTTACTTATGAGCGAAATGCTTGGGGAAATAATACGGGCGATACTGTACAAGCTGCAGATGTGCAGGCGGCATCAGGTAATGCTGCTCCGCCGGCTGCTGCAGTTGTTGAGCAAGTAGTTGATGATTTAGCGACTCAAGTGGCTGAAGAGGTTGTTGAAGACTTAACGAAAGTTTATACCTTAGAAGAATTAACCGCTAAAGGTGAAAAAGTTTATAACACGACTTGTGCTGCTTGCCATCAACCAACAGGCGCGGGATTACCACCAGCATTTCCAAGTTTAATTGGTAGCCCAATTATTAAAGGCGATGTAAGTGCACATATTGATATGGTGTTAAACGGTAGTAAGAAAAATCCAACGATGGCTGCTTTTAGAGCGTCATTATCTAAAACCGATATTGCAGCGGTTATTACTTTCGAGCGTAATGCTTGGGGTAATAATTCAGGTGATATTGTACAACCCGCAGACATTGATGCTGCAAGTGCTAAGTAGGAGGACGAATAATGACTACAGAAGCTATTCACGACTCGCATGAGCACGATCATCATGATCATAAAATGACGGGGCTAAAACGTTGGTTATATACCACTAACCATAAAGATATTGGTACATTGTACCTTTGGTTTGCATTCATCATGTTATTAGTTGGTGGTGCATTGGCTATGGTGATCCGTGCTGAGTTATTTCAGCCGGGGTTACAATTAGTTGAGCCAGACTTTTTCAATCAGTTAACCACAGTGCATGGTTTAATTATGGTGTTTGGCGCCATAATGCCAGCGTTTACTGGTTTTGCTAACTGGATGATTCCAATGATGATTGGTGCGCCAGATATGGCTCTTCCAAGAATGAATAACTGGAGTTTTTGGATTTTGCCTTTTGCATTTTCAATACTGCTTTCTTCGTTTTTTATGGAGTCAGGTGCGCCTAACTTTGGTTGGACGTTTTATGCGCCATTATCAAGTACCTATTCGAATGGTAGTACCGCCTTCTTTGTATTTGCTGTACATATCATGGGTATTTCTTCAATTATGGGGGCAATTAACGTAATTGTTACCATTATGAATATGCGTGCGCCAGGTATGACGTATATGAAAATGCCTTTATTTGTATGGACATTTTTTATCACGGCTTACTTATTAATCGCGGTAATGCCCGTACTGGCAGGTGTAGTCACTATGCTCCTAACCGATACCTATTTTGGCACAAGTTTCTTTGATGCCGCTGGTGGTGGTGATCCCGTTATGTTCCAGCATATATTCTGGTTCTTTGGACACCCTGAAGTGTATATTATGATTTTACCCGCCTTTGGTATTGTTTCGACTATTATCCCAGCATTCGCTCGTAAACGATTATTTGGTTATAGCTCTATGGTGTATGCCACAGCGTCTATTGCCTTCTTGTCATTTATTGTCTGGGCGCATCATATGTTTACTACCGGAATGCCGTTATTTGGCGAGCTATTCTTTATGTACTGTACGATGTTAATTGCCATTCCAACAGGGGTAAAAGTATTTAACTGGGTTGCAACAATGTGGCGTGGTTCAATGACGTTTGAAATACCTATGTTGTTTTCAATTGCCTTTGTTATTTTATTCACTATTGGTGGTTTTTCAGGGTTAATGTTGGCATTAACACCAGTTGATTTCCAATACCATGATACCTACTTTGTGGTTGCGCATTTCCATTATGTATTGGTAACAGGTTCATTATTTTCTATCTATGCGGGGGCTTATTATTGGCTGCCTAAGTGGACAGGTAATATGTATAACGACAAATTAAGTAAAGCCCATTTTTGGTGCTCACTTATTTCGGTTAATATTTTGTTCTTCCCTATGCACTTTTTAGGTTTGGCAGGTATGCCTCGTCGTATTCCTGACTATGCCTTACAGTTTGCCGATTTCAATAAGTGGGTAAGTATTGGCGGTTTTGCCTTTGGTTTATCTCAGTTAATTTTTCTTGCGGTAGTGATTAAATGTATTCGCGGTGGAGAAAAAGCAGCAGCTAAGCCTTGGGATGGTGCTGAAGGGTTAGAATGGACGGTGGCAAGTCCTGCGCCTTACCATACCTTTGAAACACCACCTAAAATTGATTAATAGGCAAGTTAAATGAGCACTGAGCAAAATCAAGAGCCTGTTGGAAAGAATCAACAAGAACAAGCGAAAACAAAAACAGTTAAAAAGTTAGTGTTAATTGTATTTGCCATGTTTGGTTTTGGTTTTGCCTTAGTGCCGTTATACGACGTGTTTTGTGACATTACAGGATTAAACGGTAAAACAGCTACTTCAGCGGCCAATATTAATGAAGACGGTATTGATAAAAGCCGAGTGGTTACTGTGCAATTTATCAGCCGAACCGCTAAGGGTATTCCTTGGCAGTTTGAGCCCATGATAAATGAAATAAAAGTACATCCTGGTGAAATGAAACTTGTAAAATTTTATGCAAAAAATGAGTCGCTAAATGACATTGTTGGGCAGGCTGTACCGTCTGTTTCGCCGGGTCAAGCTGCGATTTATTTTCAAAAAATTGAGTGTTTTTGTTTTAACCAACAACCGTTAAAAGCCCAGCAAGATATTGAAATGGCATTGCAGTTTTATGTTGATACTGAATTGCCTGACGAGGTGTCTACAATCACCTTGTCTTATACCTTGTACGACATAACGGCAAAAGTTGAAACTTAGGTGTTTCACTTAAACACAGGGGAAAGTTATGACAACAAAAGAATATGAAAACTATTATGTACCCGCCCAAAGTCACTGGCCAATTATTGGTGCAGTCGCATTATTTTTAATTGCGGTGGGTGCGGCAAATTATGTGTCTGATATAAAAAATGCACAATCAGGTTTTGGTGGTTATGTCTTGATTGCAGGCATCGCATTAATTATTTATATGATGTTTGGTTGGTTTAATAATGTAATTACTGAATCAATGTCGGGTAAATATAGTAATCAAATGGATAACTCTTTTCGCCAAGGAATGAGTTGGTTTATTTTTTCAGAAGTAATGTTTTTTGCCGCTTTTTTTGGCGCTTTGCTTTATGCCAGAACGTTCTCTGTGCCGTGGTTAGACGGCGCCGGTAATAACGCTATGACAGGACAAGTGCTATGGCCTGAATTTACGGCAACCTGGCCTTTACTGAAAACACCTGACGGCACAGAAACAACAGGTATGGGCTGGTATGGCTTACCGCTAATAAATACCATTTTATTATTAACCTCTTCAGTCACGGCTCATTTTGCTCATGTTGCGTTAGAAAAAGATAAACGCGGACAATTAAAAGTGTGGTTAGGACTAACCGTTGTATTAGGTATGGTATTTTTATATTGCCAAGGCTTAGAATACGCCCATGGCTATGCCGATGAAATGAAGCTTTATTTAACCAGTGGTATTTATGGTAATACTTTTTATATGCTGACAGGCTTCCATGGCATGCATGTAACCTTAGGTACTATTATGTTATTGGTTATGCTTATTCGTGTATTTAAAGGGCATTTTACCCCGAAAAACCACTTTGCCTTTCAAGCGGCAAGTTGGTATTGGCACTTTGTTGATGTCGTATGGGTACTACTTTTTGTTTTTGTTTATATTTTATAAAAATATTTAGTCTTAATAATTAAACGCTCTAGTGATATAGAGCGTTTTTTATTTAAAAGGGACGAGGATTTGGTGTAATAACACCCGTGAGAATGCCGACCAGTAATAGAAGTACAATAGCAATAGATGTCATTACTCTGCGGCCAATAAATTTAGACATATTAGGTTGATCAGGATCTTGCTTATTCATGATGAATAATGCACGAAATAAGTTGTAAATCATGAACGCGAGTAACCCGACAATAATGATTTTAATAAGCATATAACCCCTCTTGTTGTAATAGTTATTATGAAGTTAACACAATTACGTTTGTATATTAGCCAATTAAATTGGCTTATGGTTCTTTTTACTTTGCTTGTCTTTGGTGGATTAATCAAGCTTGGCTTATGGCAAAGTGATCGGGCGGTAGAAAAAGAGCAGCGCATTGCAACTATTGCGTCTTATCAAAACAAAAAAGCGTTGACCTATCAATCTTTTCAACAAATACAGAAAACATTAACCAATATTAATGATCTACCGTTGGTATTAACGGGTAGTTTTAATCCTAAACACGTATTTCTATTAGATAATCAAACCTATAAAGGGCGATTAGGGTATCGTGTGTTACAAGTATTATCGTTTGATGACGTTAATGTATTAGTTAATTTGGGGTGGGTACAAGGCTCCATAAATCGCAATATTTTACCTGAAATAGAACCACTTTCTGGTATTCATACTTTCAAAAGTAATGTCCGTATTATCGATAAAGGGATTGTCTTAAGTGAGCAGTATTATAATGATCTTTCGTGGCCATTACGTGTTCAGCAACTTGAATTGAACAAATTTTCACAAATTATTGGTCAAAAGCTATTGCCCTTTGTAGCTTACTTAGATAAAACAGAGGGTATAGGTTTTGAAAAAAACTGGCAGCCTATTGTTATGCCGCCTGAAAAGCATCGAGGATATGCATTTCAATGGTTTAGTTTGGCCATTGCTTGGTTGATGTTAATGATTAGTTCGAGTGTCTATTGGGCTCGACAAGATCTGCATAATAGTCACAACAATAATAAAAATAAGGGTTAATATGTCGGCTTTAAAATTAACAAAATCACGTCGGTTATTATTACTAGTAATTGGCGTATTTGTTTTGCCTGTGGTGCTTGCAAAACTGGCTTTAAATGAACAATGGTTTGATTACGGGGTAACTAACCAAGGGGAATTAGTGGGTAATGAACTTACGTTAACTGACTTGGGGTTAAAGCCTGAACAATTTAACCAACAATGGTTAATGCTAGTGAACCTACCTGAAAAATGCGATGATTTTTGTCAAAAGACCTTATTAATTATCAATAATGCTTATACGCTTTTAGGTAAAGAAATTCCTCGTGTAACGCCTGTTGCGCTTATTGAAAATAATCAGGCTGATATAACATACCAAGCAATGCACCATAAAAAGTGGCAAGCTTATGCGTTACCTGAAGAAGCCAAGAAAGTATTAGATCATCAACAGTTATTAATTGTTGATCCACTGAGTAATATTGTTTTGTCTTATCCATTACCGACAGAAGAAGCCGAAGTAAATAAACTTGGTAAAGCGGTAATTGCCGACATGAAAAAATTATTGAAATATTCAAGGATTGGCTAAAATGAGAGATGATAAAAAAAAGAACATCCGTAATTTAGTGTTGATCAGTATTTTCTTAGCTATTGTAGTGGTTAGTTTAGGGGCTTATACGCGCTTAACACATGCAGGATTAGGCTGCCCTGACTGGCCTGGTTGTTATGGCTTACTTGATGTTCCAGAAACATCTGAACAGATTAAACATGCCGAATCAGCATTCCCTGAACGACCAGTTGAACCTGAAAAAGCATGGAATGAAATGATCCATCGCTATTTTGCTGGCACACTGGGTTTATTTATTTTGGCTATCGCTTTTCTTTCTATTAAACATCGTAACGAAGGAACACCTGTTTTTTTGCCCTTGTTAATATTGCTGGTGGTGATATTTCAGGCCGCCTTAGGTATGTGGACCGTTACCTTAATGCTGATGCCAATTGTTGTAATGGGGCATTTGCTCGGCGGTTTTACCACACTGTGTTTGCTGTTTTTATTGTACCTTCGATTAGATCCCTACCGAGTGCCCGGTGGTGATATTCGTGTTCGTCGATATTACCGCTTTGGTATATTAGGTATTTTAATTTTAACAACACAAATAGCGTTAGGCGGTTGGACGTCTTCAAACTATGCAGCATTAGTGTGTGTCGAGTTGCCAATTTGCCAAGGTAATTGGGTTGAAGAACTGAATTTTGAAGACTCATTTGATCCTATACCACCACAACGTGACAGCTATGAATATGGGCATTTTGAGCATGATGAGCGGGTAACCATCCATGTGGTTCATCGTGTAGGTGCTATTATCACTACACTGTATTTATTGTGGCTGACTATTAGTATATTTATTAAAGCGGAAACCGCCTTTTTTAAGAAAATGGCGGTAGCGGTGCAGGTATTCTTATTTGCACAAGTAGGTTTAGGGGTAAGTAATATTGTATTTTCATTACCTCTATCAGTAGCCGTGGGACATAACATTGTTGCCGCAGGTTTAATGTTGATGTTAATTGGATTAACTTATAGTTTAGCGCGAAAAGCGTAGGGGATATTATGAGTAATGTAACAACATCGGAATTATCGACAACAGCTACGTCTCAAACAACGTGGCGTGATTATTATGAAATAACCAAGCCAAGAGTGGTGGCATTATTAGTGCTAACGGCATTAGTGGGTATGTGCTTATCGGTACCGGGCGCTATTCCATGGCAATTATTAATACCAGCTATGTTGGGTATTGGCATGCTATCTTCGGCGGCCGCAGCAATTAATCATATTTGTGATGAGCGTATTGACAGTATTATGGGGCGAACGCATAACCGTCCGCTGCCTAATGGGCGATTATCAACAAGAAACGCAATAACATTTGCAGCATTACTCGCCATTTTAGGCTTTGTGATGCTTTATGCTTTAGTTAATCCATTAACCGCATGGCTTACCTTATCGGGGTTAGTGGGGTACGGTTTTGTTTATACCATGTATTTAAAACGCGCTACGCCACAAAATATTACTATTGGTGGGCTCGCTGGTGCAATTCCTCCCTTGTTAGGCTGGACGGCAATGACAAATGAAATTCACCCTAACGCCTTATTACTTGTTTTATTAATATTTACTTGGACACCACCGCATTTTTGGGCGTTAGCTATTCATCGTAAAGATGATTATGCCAAAGTAAATATTCCAATGCTGCCGGTAACGCATGGCGTTAATTTTACTAAAACACAAATATTGTTATATACCATTTTACTCTTTGTTGTGGGCTTATTACCTTATTTAGTGGGCATGAGTAACTGGCTTTATTTAATTGGTGCAGTGGTGTTGAACTTAGGCTTTTTTGTTTATGCGTGGAAGCTAAAATTTAATGCCGATGAAAATACCGCGATGGACACCTTTAAATTTTCAATTATTCATTTAATGGCGCTGTTCGTTATATTGCTGTTAGATCACTACTTATTACCCGTTTAATTGCTCAGAAAAGCTTTAAGGTGCTATTTTTTACATGAATAAAGTATTAATTGTTATTGTGGCGGTAGTGGCGCTGGCGTGCGGTTTATTTGTTTTTAAATCAACATCGCAGTTAGCACAACCTGAATTTTCGCTTTATTATCAGCAGCCCAGAAATATAAAGCCTTTTTCATTAAATGATCATACAGGACAAGCGTTTACCAATAGGGAGCTTGAAGGAAAATGGTCTTGGCTGTTTTTTGGTTATACATCGTGTCCCGATGTTTGCCCAACAACACTGCAAGAACTTAACTTCAATTACAGCGACATTAAAAAGATTAGTAACAATAGCCAGGTGTTATTAGTATCGGTTGATCCTAAGCGCGATACACAAGAAAAATTATCTCAATACATTGGTTACTTTAATCGCGAATTTATAGCACTTACCGCGGATCATGGGCATCTATTCCCATTCGCTCGTAATTTAGGGTTGATGTACGCGATTGCAGATGACTCAAGTGAAGAAAATTATTTGGTTGATCATAGTGCGTCAATTGTACTGGTTAATCCGAAAGGAAAAATTGCTGCGATATTTAAACCGCAGCATGAACTAGGGCAAGTACCTGTGATTGATGGTGGCCAACTAGTGAGTGATTTTGAAAAAATAGTGGCTTTGTATAAGCATTAAAGCGCGTACCATTGTTTATCTTTCGTTAGAATAAACCAAGGCTTCGAATACCAATAATAACGCCCTGATTGGCTAATGCTTGGCGCGGTACAGTTACAACGAACACGCCCTGTGGGTAATGTCTTATTGAAATTAATGGTGAAGCTAGTCTCGTTTTGCCATTCAACTTTTTGTTTACCTAAACCTGAAACATAACAGTTCAGTTGCGATTGTTTAAAATCGTTAATTACAATGTTAAAGGTGACAGATTTTAATGTTTCTTGTGGGTATATCGTTTGAGCGTGTTGGCTGTTAAGTGAAACAGTAAAAGGCAATGAATAAAGTTTATCACGTAAGCTTGAAATTTTGTCGTATGGCTTAGACGCAGGAAACCGAGGAACATTAGTTAAATCGGTTGCTAAGCTCACCGCGCCACTTTGCTGGCTAAAGGCAATAAAGTCATTTTTCTTAAGCCATGCTTGTATTTCAGGCGTAAATTCACCATATGGGTAAGCGAAATAGCGCCAGCTTTGTCCTGTTTTTTCTTCAATAATCTTTTCTGATGTAAGCAAGTCTCCCGTTAGCTTTTCACGCCATTCATTAGGCTTACTAGCATCGACTAAGCGAGCAATAGAATCATGCTCTAATCCGTGATTAGCGATTATGACTCCTTCATCAGCCATTGCTTTAAGTTGGAGCCAATTTAAGTAGCCATGACCGCCTCGCTCAACAATATTAGGGTTAATGAAAATGGTAAAAGGGTAATTAAATTTGTCGAGGATTGGTTTACCCTGCGTTAGAATATCGAGGTAAGCATCGTCAAAGGTTATCGCAACGGTTTTATCTTTTAATGGCTGCTTCTTCAATATGGAATTCATTAATTCTGATAAAGGTACTACATTAAAATGATTATCGGCTAAATATTGTAGATGCGCTTCAAATTGTTGTGGTGAAATACTGGTACTTTCAGGTGTTTCATTACTGACATGGTGATACTGTAAAATAACCGCAGCTTGTACGGTTTGGCTAATCATCAATAGCAGTAATACCGCCATTTTCTTTAATCGAAATAACATTTTCTGTGCCTTTGTAGCGCAATAATAATTAATAATAGCGTGTTAGCTGAATTTAATTAAATAAAAGGATCAAATTAGTTGCAACTATCCGTTTCTTTACCGCATAAGCAATTATTTGCTTTAGCGCTACCTATGATTTTTTCTAATATTACTGTGCCTTTATTGGGCATGGTAGATACTGCGGTTATTGGGCATTTGCCTGACGCTTATTTTCTAGGGGGCAGTACTGTTGGCGCGGTTGTGATCACTTTTATTATTTGGCTGTCAGGCTTTTTACGCATGTCAACAACTGGGCTAGCAGCACAAGCTTTTGGGCAAAACTCGGCGAAACAAAGCCAATTAGTGTTATTACGAGGGCTGGTCGTTGCGTTATGCATAGGGGTTACTATTATTGTGTTTCAGAGCCCTTATATATCAAGTGCATTATATTTTGCAGGTGGCTCAGAACAAGTACAATTTTATGCGCGTGAATATAGTGAAATTAGAGTTTATGGCGTGCCTGCAGCTATTGCTAATGTAGTTATTCTTGGGTGGTTACTCGGTAATCATCGAGCAAAAGCCGTTATGTGGCTTTTAATTGTTACCAACCTAGTCAACCTTAGCTTAGATTTACTTTTTGTTTGGGGCTTTGAATGGCAAGTTAAAGGCGTGGCGTGGGCAACATTGATTGCAGAGTACTCTGGGTTGTTAATGGGTTGTTTGATTATTTATTTAGGGAAAACTGATACCGATAATGCTAATCAGTCGTGGCGTATTGTTACTTGGCTGGAAGTATTTAACAAGCATGCACTGGTTAAATATTTTAAGCTTAATCGTGACATTTTATTGCGTACATTGTCGTTACAGGCGTGCTTTATTTTTATTACCTTTCAAGGGGCAAAGTTAGGGGACGAAGTAGTTGCCGCTAATGCTATTTTAATGAATTTCCTTTTATTAATTTCATTTGGATTAGACGGTATTGCTAATGCTGCAGAAGTGATGGTCGGTAAAGCGAATGGCGCTAATAGAACGCTTGCTTTGAAGCAGGCGGTATTGGTTTCTGCTATTTGGACGTTAATGTTCGCTGTGTTGTATAGCGTGATTTTTTTAGTATTTGGACAGCATTTAATTACCATCATATCGAATATCGAAAGTGTTGTTATGCTGGCAAATACTTACTTACCTTGGATTATTATTTTGCCATTAGTAGCGTGTAGCTGTTACTTGCTTGATGGTATTTATATTGGTCTTATGAATTCGAAAATTATGCGCAACACGATGATGATATCAACTTTCTTGGTGTTTTTTCCTACGTGGTGGTTGTTACAAGCATTAGGAAACCATGGGCTGTGGGGCGCATTTTTATTATTTATGTTAGCGAGGGGAGTTACTCTGGCGTGGCATTTCTATTTTTATGTGTGGAAAGGACTTAACTCTTCTCACACTAAAGGTGATGAAGCCTAAAAACTAAAAGGCCAGCTTATATAAAGTTGGCCTTGAATACGGTGAGAATAATTGGCTCTTAGTAGTACGAGTGCTCGCCACGTTCATGTTCGGTCATATCGCGAACACCTTTAATTTCGCCTGCCATGGTTTCGAGTAGCTGCTTTTCTATGCCGTCTTTAACGGTAACGTCAATTTGACTACAACCGTTACAACCACCACCAAATTGTAATACCACGTAGCCGTCATCGGTAATTTCCATTAGTGTACATTCACCGCCATGCCCAGCAAGTTGTGGATTAACTTCGGTTTTTAGAAAGTAATCAACCCGATCAAATAAAGGCGCATCGTCAGCGACTTTCTTTAATTTAGCATTCGGTGCTTTTAAGGTAAGTTGAGAGCCCATTTGGTCGGAAGTAAAATCAATTTCTGCTTCTTCAAGAAAAGGCTTGCTGTCAGCATCAATGTAAGCGGAAAAGTGTTCGAAAGGTAACATAATATCGTCTTTTTCAACAGAGTCTGCTGGGCAATACGATACGCCACACTCGGCAGAGGTTGTGCCAGGGTTTACCACAAACACACGAATGCTAGTGCCTTCAGCTTGTTGAGATAAAAGTTTTACAAAATGGGCTTGAGCTGTTTCTGAAATAGTGATCATAATGCTAAGTTCGCTTTCTTTAAGAATAAAATACCGACAGATACCTGAGTAATTTACTCAAGTATCGCTATTTTACTCCGCGTATTAGTCAGACTCAAGTGATTAAATATCCCTTAGACGATATAATCGCCTGAAAATTGAGACTTTACGCTAGCAGTACCAATTATACTTTGGTATTTTGGCGGTAAGTTATTGAGGAATATCGTTATGACATTAAAATTTTATCCACTGCTTTTTGTTCTATTTACTTTTTTATCGCTCAATGTAAGTGCGGCAAAAGTTGAACAGTACTTACCAAGCGAGCAAAACTATGCGACACAAATTACCAAACCTGAACAAATATTAGGGTTTGGCATTGGTGAGCGTCATGCAAGGCATGATCAGCTCGTACGTTATTTATCTGTTATTGCGAATGAGTCTGACCGCATTAAATTAACAGAAATGGGCTTAACCAATGAATATAGAAAGCAAATTTTATTAACTATTTCAGCGCCTAAAAATTTAGCTAAACTCCCTCAGTTACTTAATCGTAAAAGAGGAGAACACATAGATGGAGAGCCGCTAGTTGTTTGGTTAGGTTATAGTGTTCATGGTGATGAAATTAGTGGTGCTAATGCGGCTATGGTAGTGGCTTATCATTTGGCTGCAAGTACCAATGCTAGTGTTGAAAAAATGCTAGAAGATACCATTATTGTTTTAGAGCCGAGCATGAACCCTGACGGTATGGATCGCTTTGTAAATTGGGTTGATACACATCGAGGTGTTACGCCTAATGCAGATCCACATCATATTGAGCATCATCAACCATGGCGTACAGGGCGCACTAACCATTTCGGTTTTGATTTAAATCGAGATTGGTTATTAGTTGCGCAAAAAGAAAGCCAAAATCGCCTTCCTTATTTTCATCAATATCAACCTAATGTGTTAGGTGATTTTCATGAAATGGGCGCTAATAGCAGTTACTTTTTTCAACCAGGAATTCCTTCACGTACTCATCCGTTAACCCCAGCTAAAAATACTGAACTAACGCAGTTATTAGCCACTTTTCATGCAGACGCGTTAGATCAAGAAAATCGTTTATATTATAGCCAAGAAAGTTTTGATGATTTTTATTATGGTAAGGGCTCAACTTATCCCGATATTAACGGCGGCATTGGTATTTTATTTGAACAAGCGAGCAGTAGAGGTTTTCAGCAAGAATCTATTAATGGTTTACTTACCTTTGAATTTGGTATTAAAAACCAAGTACTTACTTCGCTCTCTACCATTAAAGGTGCATGGAAAAACCAAGCAACCTTTAAAAATTATCGACAAAATTTTTATAGAAGTATTAATAAATTGGTGAAAAAGTCAGGTATTAGTGGCTATTTAATTACTGAAAAACTTGACCAATCACGCTTGAATACCTTTCTTGAAAAATTGAAACAACATCAAATTGATGTTTTCCCGTTAACAGAAAATTTTCGTTTAGACGGTAAAACACACAATGCTGCTGATAGTTATTATGTGCCATTAGCGCAAAATCAATACCATGTTATTCAGGCATTATTTAGCCAAGGAACAAACTTTAAAGATAATACCTTTTATGATGTTTCAGGCTGGACAATGCCACTAGCAATGGACATTAACTTCTACCCAGTTGATGGTACTCGCGGTCTAAAATTAGCTAAAACACCTTGGCAAGAACCGACGTTGAAGCCAAACACTCCTTTAGATGAAAGTTATGCGTATATATTTGAATGGCATGATTTTTATGCACCTAAGTTGCTGAACGAATTGTTAAATAATGGCATCAAAGCCAAAGTGGCTACAAAAAAATTCAGTGCAAAAGTATCAGATAAAACTCGTGCTTTTGGTGCTGGTAGTATTGTTATACCTGCAGGTATTCAGCAAGAGCCGCAATGGCTATCAACGCTAAATACAGTTACTCAACATTACAGCATCCCACTTTTTTCAATTAGTACAGGCCTAACAGTAAAGGGGGTAGATGTTGGTAGTAACTCTTTTAGTGCTATTAACCCTGTAAATGTTTTATTGGTTGGCGGAAAGTCTACCTCACAGTATGAAGCCGCAGAGTTACTTTATTACCTTGATAACTTACTAAATATTCCTGTGAGCGTGATAGAAAAAGCGCGTTTAGGTTATGTCGATTTAAGCCGCTATAGCCATATTTTAATGGTTGATGGTAATTATAAATCGCTTGAAGGTGGCACTAATAAAAAAATAGCAACATGGGTAAAACAAGGTGGTGTTATTTTTACGCAAAAGCGCGCCAGTAAATGGCTAGCAGATCAGGGGCTTTTAAAGGCATCGTTTACTACTAAAGAACAGATTAACGAATTATTTTCGACAGATAATTTAACTTATAAAGATAAAGAAAAACTCTCAGCGAGAAAACGAATTGCAGGCGCTATTTTTGCAAGTGAACTAGACTTAAGTCATCCCCTTACTTATGGTTATAACGATAGTCAGCTACCACTGTTTCGTAATAGTACATTGATTATGGAGCAAGCAAAAAATCCATTTATCACAGTAGCAAAATACAGTAACATGCCATTAATGAGTGGTTATACAGATAATAATTTAGTCAATAAAATCGCAAATAACAGTGCGATAATTGCTCATAACTTAGGCAAAGGGCGTGTCGTCGCAACATCTGATATATTAATGTTCAGAGGTTATTGGTTTGGTAGTGCTAAAGTGATTGCGAATAGCTTATTTTTTGCAAAAGCATTTAACGCGAGTGCTAAGTAAAGCAAACGAGTGAACCTCAATGTGTCGGTAATGATAAAGCAATTGTCATTACCGTCACCGATTCAACGCCTTGTTTTTTCAATAAACGGCTAATTTCATTCACGGTAGTACCTGTTGTTATAACATCGTCAACAATAATGATATGTCGAAAGTGCTTTGGAATTTTTTCATTAATCACAAACGCATTGGCTAAATTTTTTCGCCGTTGCGCGCCAGACTGTCCGACCTGACTATCACCTTTTTTATTACGCGAAAGTAGATTGTTTAGATAGGGTAAACTGCTTCTTTGGGCAAAGTTATTAGCAATTAAATGTGCTTGATTAAAACCACGAGTTTGCCACTTTTTTATATGCAAAGGCACAGAGATCACACAAGTGTTTGTATGATTATTTGTACCAGCCGTTTTCTTGAGATAATCCAACCAACAAGACAATAGTAATTGAGAAAATAGCGAGGCTAATTCAAAGCGAGCTTGATATTTAAATTGCTTAAGCCATGCATCGTAAGGCCAAGTGTAAGGTGCATAACATAATAATTGATCGAATTTTCTTTTGTGAAATACTTTATCTATTGCTGGCCATAGTAGTAGATTATTCGCACTATTAGGTAATATAAAGCGTGCACAATCGTGCTGGCAAGTTGAGCAAAGAAAGCCTCCATCGATACTAGGGTTATGACAAAGATCGCAACGAGCTATTTTCTGTTTTAGCCGTTTTGTTTGTGCTAAGCATAAATGCCAACATTTTTTGCTATATGCGTTAGTTTTCCATTTTAATTGTATGCTTTGTTTAAAAATTGAGGCTAAAAATTCCATTTTTTAGTGCCTTTGGTTAGACTGGCGTTTTTTAAATTAGTATAGATGAGCATGGCAGAGTTATTAAATATTACCACTGAAGGAGAAGGTCTCCCAATCGTACTTATTCATGGATGGGGGCTAAATTCTGCGGTATGGCAACCGACAATGGCGGCATTATCGTCAACAGTAAAAGTCATTAACATTAGCTTGCCAGGTTATGGTGATAACATTGACCATAGCCTTGCACCATACAACTTAGCGCAAGTTTCACAGCTAATTGTTAATACCGTACAGCAGCCTGCCATTTATTTAGGATGGTCGCTAGGCGGTTTAGTGGCTACGAATATTGCCTTATCTTTCCCTGAAAAAGTATTAGGGTTAATTACGGTAGCTAGCTCACCCTCTTTCGTTGAAGAAGATCTATGGCCAGGTATTAATGCCGCCGTGTTAGCTAATTTTCACCGTCAGCTTGCTCAAAACGCTGAAAAAACGATTAAGAATTTTTTGAAAATTCAAGCGATGGGTAGTCCGCATATTCGTGACGATATAAAAAATCTCAGTCAGTTAGTGATGCAATACCCAACGCCAACACAGCAAACATTAGACCAATCTCTAATGTTACTTGAACAGGTTGATTTACGTGAATGCTTAAAAGAAATTCATTTACCTTTCTTACGATTGTACGGGAAATTAGATGGTTTAGTGCCCAGAAAAGTACTCCCATTAATTGATAAGTTGGCACCTTTGAGCGAAGTTCACATTTTCTCAGAAGCATCACATGCCCCCTTTATTTCAGAACCTAATGAATTTATTGAAGTATTAAAACAGTGGTTACAAAAAATATCGCTAGCTCGTTAAAAGTCACGTCTTTCTTTACTTTTTACGTGTTTTGTTTAATAATTAGGCAAGTAATTACTAGTTAAATATCTGTTGTAATGTAGCGCTTAATTAACGCTTAATTAGATATTGAGGAGAACTTTATGGAAATTCAATCTGCTTTAAACTCAGGTGTTCAAGGTTTTCAAAATGCACAAGAGCAAGCAAATACTGCAGCTGCTAATATAGCCCAAGCAGCAAATTTTAATGATCAAGCACAAAGTGCAGTAAACAGCGAAGAGTCTGTATCTAATACGATTACTCAAAGTGCTAAAGCTGAAAGTTTACCCGATCTTAATCAAAATATAGTAGACCTTAAAGTTGCTGAGTTTCAAGCAAAAGCTTCTGCAAATGTTGTGAAAACGGCGGACGAAACTTTAGGTACATTATTAGACGTAACGGTTTAAACCCGCTTAAAATCGTTATGAATATTACGCCGCAAAATATTACTCTTCCTTTAGCAACTGTGGTGAATCCGCAGACTGATGCGTTGCGTCGTGAAAATAATCAAAGAGAAGTTATTGCTCAACCAGCGGCAGCAAGTCAATCGGCAAGTGAAAAAGGCGTTTCTTCAGATAAAGACAGAGCTCGAAGCCCTAACCAACAAAATGATGCAGTTGATTTTGCTAAGTTACAGAAACAATCAGAGCAAGACAATAAAACTATTTCAGACGAGCAGTCATCCCATCAAGAAAGCTCTCATTCAGACGAACATAACACGGCACAGAACAGCTCGGCCGATGAGAATAGTGCGGATGAGGCAACACAAAATACCCAATCAGATAAAACACTCGATTTTTCTGAGCAACAAAAAGTCACAGAATTAAAACGTAGAGATGCAGAAGTGCGCACTCATGAACACGCACATGCGGCAACTGGAGGGGCGACAACCGGTGCGCCATCTTTTTCATACGAAGTAGGCCCTGATGGCAAGCGGTATGTGGTTGATGGTGAAGTTTCTGTTGATTTATCACCTGTGGAAGGAAATCCTCAGGCAACTATTGCCAAAATGCAAAAAGTTTATTCTGCTGCGCTTGCCCCAGCTAATCCATCTGTTCAAGATACTCGCGTTGCAAATTCAGCTGCACAATTTATTGCTCAGGCGCAATCAGAATTACTTGCGATGGAACTAGGTGATCCAAATAAAGCAAAAGAAACTAATCGTGTGGACGGTGGAAGCAGTTTTGTTGCTAATACCAATGATGCTGACGCTAGTGAAGAGTCACAAAGTTTTGACACGTTTGTTAATAACACGCTAAATGCACAAGATAATATAGCGCCTACTCGTGGTGAAGATGTAAATCAACGTGCGGGCCGTATTGAACATTTTTATGCGGATATTAATCACGCCTACGAAAAAGCACCCACTTCTCGTTTTCAATTAACTGCCTAGCTATATTTACATCGTAAAAAAAGGAGCCGCAGCTCCTTTAATATTTTATATTAGCAGAATTTTTCTTTACTATTTAAATACCGTAATCTTCCCTATATTGCTTAATACTTGCAAGGCTTTCAGCCATGTTAGGTTGTGACTCTAAGTAACTAATTAAATCAGCTAACGTTACAATTGAGATCACATTAGTACCAAAATCACGTTCTACTTCTTGAATAGCAGATAGTTCGCCTGTACCTTTTTCTTGACGGTCAAGTGCAATTAATACACCACTCAATTGTGCATTATGTGCTTGAATGATTTCCATTGATTCTCTGATGGCGGTGCCGGCAGTAATAACGTCATCAACTAACATGACTTTGCCGGTAAGCTCAGAACCTACCAAGCTGCCACCTTCGCCGTGAGTTTTAGCTTCTTTACGGTTAAAGCAGTATGGAATGTCGAGATTATGATGATCAGCAAGTGCGACGGCGGTAGTGGTTGCAATAGGAATACCTTTATAAGCAGGGCCGAAAAGCAGATCAAATTCAATGCCTGAATCAGCTAAAGCAGCGGCATAAAAACGGCCAAGACGCGCTAAATCTCCACCGGTATTAAATAACCCAGCATTAAAGAAATATGGACTAGTTCTGCCTGACTTTAACGTAAACTCACCAAACTTAAGTACTTGTTTAGCAAGTGCGAATTCAATAAATTCTTGTTGATAAGCTTTCATCATAACTCCTAACTTAATGCGGCTTTTTGTGCGTCGAATAATTCGTTAATACCATTTTTAGCTAATACCATCATCGCTTGCATTTCATCAAAGCTGAAAGGTTCTTCTTCTGCAGTACCTTGTACTTCAATCAGCTTACCTGTTTCAGTCATTACTACATTCATGTCTGTTTCGGCCGCTGAATCTTCAGGGTAGTCTAAGTCAGCAATGGCTTCGCCTTGATAGATACCAACAGAAACGGCGGCGATCATGTGCTTAAGTGGGTTAGTTTTAATAATGTCTTTAGCGCGCATCATGTTTAATGCATCAACTAACGCAACACAAGCACCAGTAATTGACGCAGTACGGGTACCACCGTCAGCTTGAATAACATCACAATCAACAGTAATTGTATTTTCACCTAAAGCAACTAAATCAACAGCAGCACGCAATGAGCGAGCAATTAATCGCGAAATTTCAAGCGTACGACCACTTTGTTTTCCGTTAGCAGCTTCGCGGCGCATACGGGTGTGAGTTGAGCGAGGTAACATGCCATATTCAGCAGTTATCCAGCCTTTACCTTGGCCCTTTAAAAACCGAGGTACACCTTCTTCAACAGAGGCGGTACAAATAACTTTAGTATCGCCAAACTCTATTAAAACAGAACCTTCTGCATGTGCAGTAAATTGGCGAGTGATGGTAACTGGACGAATTTGACCTAATGTTCTGCCACTTGGACGCATGATAAAACCTCTAAAATTATTTAATTGCGCGCATTATAATCGCTTGTTCGGCATTTTGACATAATGACGAACCACTATTTTTGAAATATAGTTAAGCTATACAAGGTCATGTTAAGTAATAAGAGAAATTGAGAGACAACATGAAAGCCATTTTGATCATTATATTCATGAACACCTTTTTTTGCGGTAGCTCATTTGCTAACAATGAAACAAGCGCTGCTATAGTACTTCCCGACTATAGTAAAATTTACGATGACACACGTGACCCGTTTAAAGATGCTGTTGCAGCTATTGCATTAGCTCAATCAACAAAACGTAATATATTAATAGAAATTGGCGGTAACTGGTGTGCGTGGTGTCATAAAATGGATGCGTTTTTAGCTAAAAACCCAGAGATCTACCAAGCTTTACATCAAAATTTTGTTTTACTAAAAATTAATGTCAGTGACAGTAATGAAAATGAAGCCTTTATGAAATCACTCCCGCCTGTTTTAGGCTATCCTCATATGTATGTTTCTACAGGTAAAGGAAAAATGATGTTATCTAAAGATACGGCTGAACTGTTGGCGGGAGAAAGTTATTCAACATTAGCGTGGCAAACCTTTATTGAGCAATGGGGTCCCACGAATAACGAAAAAAATCTACTCAAGATGAATACTCAATAATGAAAAATACTTTTTTTGATAGCAGCTATAAAACACCTAAATGGCTGAATGATAAGTTATCGCGTCGCCAGTTACTAAAATCAGCAGCAGGTGTAAGCGCTTTAGCCGTATTGCCTTTTAGTCAACTCTCAATGGCAAAACAAAAAAGTATTGAATTGGCACTTAATAGCGAGCCTTGGCTCACATTAAATGCCGTATTGAATCACCTACTGCCAGCGTCATCTAAAGGGGTAAGTGCTGAAGAAATACAGGCAACTTATTACCTTTATCAGTTAGTGCATCAGCAACCAACCGCGGCCGATGAAATTGAGTTTATCTATAAAGGTGTTGGTTGGCTTAATGGTTATAGCCAAAAGAAAAAACAACAAAATTTTCGTCTTTTGACATCAGAAAATAAAGAAACTGTGTTGCGAGATATAAGTCAAACTACGGCAGGAGATAATTGGATTTCTATGCTAATTAGCAATTTATACGAAGCGATGCTCTCTCCTCCTGCTTATGGTGGAAACCCTAATGGTGTTGGCTGGCAGTGGCTTGAACATCAAGCAGGTTTCCCTTTACCTAAATCAGGTGAACGTTATTTTGAGTTGCCTAAGCGTAGCCAAGTATCAGATAAAACCAGTAAACACATTATTCCGACCCGTAACTTGTTAGCCCAAAAGTCAGCGTCTAAAGGAGCAACCAAAGCATGATGTATGATATTTGCATAGTCGGTAGTGGTGCTGGGGCTTCACCTGTAGCCTATACCTTAGCTAAAGCGGGCGCGAAAGTACTGGTGTTAGAAAAAGGCCCTTGGCTTACAGAAAAAGAATTTTTTAAAGATGAGCTGGCAATCAGTTTGCGTGATTCATATAACCCTGACTTAAGCGATGAACAACACGTTATAGAAGAGCTTTACGAAAATGAAGAAGGAGATTCGTTTTGGCAAGGTGAGCCAACGAGTGAGTCAGGTTGGACTTTTTGGAATGGGAATGTGGTTGGTGGTTCTTCTAATTTTATGAGTGGTTATTTTCATCGGTTAAAGCCTATTGATTTTAAATTAAAAAGTGCATTTGGTGAAATAGCAGGCGCTAATATTGAAGATTGGCCTATTAGCTACCAAGAGCTAGAGCCTTTTTATACGAAAGTTGAAAATGAAGTTGGGGTATCGGGAAGAGTCGTTGAACATCCACATCAAGAACCGAGAAGTGCGGGTTTTCCTTTTCCGCCATTAGCAGAACATGGCGTTTCCTCATGGATAGACGCAGCGGCAAAAACTATTGGTTACCACGCAATACCCGTTCCTAGAGCCGTACTTTCTCAACCAGCAATGGGGCGAAATAGTTGTGAATACTCAGGTTATTGCTCTAGTTATGGTTGTTCCTCAGGGGCAAAGGGTAGTGGCAGGGCTGCATTGCTAAATCACGCGGTCGCAACTGGAAATTTAACTATTATTGCTAATGCTAAAGTTTATCGTTTAGAAAGTAATGAAAAAGAAGAAGTATCAGCGGTACATTACTATGATCGCTCAGGCAGCAAAAAAGTGGTGAGCGCTAAAACTTATGTTGTTGCTTGCCAAGCAGTTGAAACATCAAGGCTATTACTTGCATCCAAAAGCAAAAAATTTCCTAATGGCCTTGCGAACAATAATGGTCAGGTTGGTAAGAACTTGGTGTTTAGTGCGGGCGGTACTGGGCAAGGTGATTTCTTTTATGATGATCTTGCACCAGAAAAACAAGCGCAATTGAAGCAAGTAGGGCCTTTTATTAATCGCGCTTTGCAAGATTGGTATCAAATTCATGATAAAACGTTTGCTGGTGCTAACAAAAGTGGTAAAGCAAAGGGCGGCACAATTGATTTTCTTTTTCATCAAAACCCAATAGCGCGAGCGCGGGGTACAGAAAGAGATGCCAATGGGAACTTAATCTGGGGCGAGACATTGCAAGGAGCTTTGCATAAAGAGTTTACTACCTATAAAACCCTGCGCTTTGAAGTGTTTAACGATTGGCTACCAACTGACGACTGTTTTGTTACCTTAGATGATGGCGTTACTGACAAATGGGGAGATCCTGTTGCAAAGGTGCGTATAGGAGCACATTCGCACGACCTGCTTGTGGGAGAGTACCTTGCAAAAAAAGGAGAAAAGCTACTAGAGCAAATGGGGGCTAAAAATATTAGTACCTCAGTTAGTAGCTACCCACCAACTAACTTAATGGCGGGAGGTTGTCGTTTTGGTGTAGACCCAACAACATCTGTGCTTGATAAAAATTGCCGCGCTCATGAAGTGAGTAACCTTTATGTTACTGATGGTTCATTTATGCCAACAGGCGGTAGTGTTCCCTATACTTTCACTATTTATGCCAATGCGTTTCGTGTTGCAGAGCACATAAAACAGCAGTGGCAGCAAACCTAGTTAGCTAAATAAATTTAGCTCAGGCATAATCCTTCCGTTCATTCTTATAAAACAAACTTTATAGAGTAAAAATAGGAAAGATTATGATTCATAGTATGACCGCGTTTTCGCGCGTTGAAGTAAAAGGTGACTGGGGTAATGCAGTTTGGGAAATTCGTAGTGTTAATCAACGATTTTTAGAAACTTACTTTAGGCTACCTGAACAGTTTCGTAGTGTAGAGCCAGTATTAAGAGAGCGTTTTCGTAAAGCATTAAATCGAGGCAAGGTAGAATGTGCTTTACGGTTTAATGCAAATCCTGCCACCAAAGGTAAGCTTGGCATTAATAAAGACCTAGCTGAGCAATTATTAGAACATGCCAATTGGCTAAATGACAAAACGCTTAACAGTAAAGTTAACCCGTTAGAAATTATGCGTTGGCCTGGTGTTATGGAAGCTGAAGAAGCCGACATGGACTCAATCCAAGCGGATATTTTGGCAGGTTTTGACCAAGCATTGAAAGATTTCATCGCGGCTCGAGCTAGCGAAGGTCAAA
The DNA here is from genome assembly GCA_049613795.1 of Thalassotalea sp. Classification (GTDB taxonomy): domain Bacteria; phylum Pseudomonadota; class Gammaproteobacteria; order Enterobacterales; family Alteromonadaceae; genus Thalassotalea_B. Next base: position 27,984 of record JBMZCX010000006.1, read on the forward strand.
ATATGAAGGCCTTAATAGAGCAGCGCCTCGATGCGATAGTTACAGAAGCTGAAAAAGTAAAAAGCCACATGCCAGAGGTTATTCAATGGCAGCGCACTCGTATTATTGACAAGTTCACCGATGCTAAAATTGAATTAGAATCAACGCGTGTAGAGCAAGAGTTAGTGATGCTTGCTCAAAAAATGGATGTAGATGAAGAAATAGATCGCTTATACAGCCATGTAAAAGAAACAAAAAGCATTTTGAAAAAAGGTGGCGCACAAGGCCGTCGTTTAGACTTTATGATGCAAGAGTTTAATCGTGAAGCGAATACGTTAGGTTCAAAATCAATCAATGCAGACATTACTAATTCAGCAGTGGAATTAAAGGTGTTAATTGAGCAGATGCGTGAGCAGATCCAGAATATAGAATAATTGCATCACTAGTCATAACACTTAATTGAAGCCTCGTTTTTCGGGGTTTTTTTATCTCTTTTTATTTTTATGTATGTACTGGTTTTTTGTGAATGCATGATAAGAGTTCTTTTAGTGGTATGTGCCAGTGAAACGCCATAAGTAATTTGTTATTAATAATTGAAATAATAACGGCCAAAGTTGCCATTAATAGTAAAAATAATCACACGTTTTTTATGTCGGATTTTCCTGTTTTTTCAGTTTTATTCGATTACAACACAATGACATGGCTGCCAATTTCAGGCAAAATAGGGCTAAATTAATATAAATCATTAAGCGATCTCAAAGCAAAGTTTATGGCAAGAAATACGTTTACACCTGAATTACTTGAGCGGCATTTTAGTAAAAGTGAATGGAAAAAAGGCACAAGAATTCTTCATGCGAAAAGTATTAAAACTTGCGCCCTTGATGGCGAAATAATTCGCGGTGTAGTTTCTAGTGAGCGTTCACGCGATATAAGCTATCTAACGCGTTTGGTGTTAAATATTAAGTATGATGGACTTGCCAGTTATTGTGATTGCTATGTCGGCCGCGACTGCAAACATGGGGCTGCTTTAGCACAGTATTTTATTGATAAACATTTTGATAAAAACAGTGTTGCTTCCAATGAAAGAGTCATTGATAAGTGGCTGAGTAATTTTCAAGCGCAACCAAGTCGATATCAGCCTAATAGCCAACAAAAATCGCTGTTGTATTTTATAAAGGCCAATAGCTATGACGAGGCTGATTATTTTACGTTAGCCATTAAGTCAACACGTCCCAAAAAAAGTGGAGGTTGGAGTAGCTCGCTTGGAAATGAATATTCGGCCAGTTCCTTAATTAATAGTGCCTACGCAACGAATGAAGATGTTGCCGTAATTACTGAGTTAATGCGGACAAATCAATTTGGCGACAATATTAAATATTTTGATTTATTTGAACGCATTATAAAAACTAATCGCTGCTTTTGGCATAGCAACTTTAATTTAGACGACGCAATATCATTAGGTCAGCCGCTAGAAGCACAATGGCAGTGGCAAGCACTTGATAATAACTTACATACATTACAACTTGTTTTAGACGAGCCTTCAAGCAACATTCACATTATAAAAGCTCAACCACTTTGCTATTACGATGAAAAAAATAATAGTTTTGGGAAAATTAATACGAATACACAGTGCAATTTTGAAAGTGATTTGCTTAACTCTCCTATCTTTGAAGAAGATAAGCTACCTTGGGTGTTGAATAAGCTATCTATGTCGTTAGGTGAAGCGGTACAGCGTTTACCTAAGCCTAAAACTGAATATTCTCAAGAGCTTTCAAAGCCTGACGTTTATTTGCATTTTTCAACTCCTTCAAAAGCAGATCCACAAACGGGTTATGTAAGAGTGCGTTTTTCTTATCAAGGGACTTTAGTTAACCCTCACAATGAAAATGTTACGATTACTCTATCAAATATGGATGGTAGCAAAGTAAAGCTATACCGAGATTTAGCTTTTGAACAAATGGTTATTGATAAATTGCTCGCCTTAAAGTTCATTACTCAGCCTAAGCGTAAAAATTATACGAATGAAGTGTTCTTGAGAAAAAATAAGGTGCCTGAATTTTTGATGTTAATGCAAGGTCGTTACTTTTGGCATCACTTTTTAGATCAAGAACTACAGTCGCTTAAAAATTCAGGTTGGCAAATTAGCTTTGCAGATAATTTTTATTATAAAGCGCTCACCACTGATAGCATATTCGACGCAGAAATAACTGAAACAGATGATCATGACTTTTTCTCATTAGGATTAAATTTAACTATTGATGGCAAAAAAATGCCTGCATTTCCTATTTTACTTGGTGCTATTGAGCAACTACCAAAATCAGCACTACTTAACCGTAAAGGTGCAGGAGCTGAGTCTGCAGATAATGAAAAATCATCGCTGATAGCACCCGAATCGCCTATTTATGTAGACTTAGACGATGGAAATTTTGTTGCTTTACGGTATAAAAGTGTTGAGCCAATACTCAAACAGTTTATTGAATTGTTTATGCCTAACGCATTAACTAAAGATGGCACCATGGAGTTATCACGCTTTCAAGGCCATCAAACGTTAGACATGCTAGACAATCAAGGAATGGTAGCAACAGGCACCACTAAATTAAGATCCTTAGCAGATAAATTAAAAGACTTTCAACAAGTCACCACCGTGCCTATACCCAATGGCTTAAATGCAACATTAAGAACCTATCAGCACCAAGGGCTCAATTGGTTACAGTTTTTACGCGAGTATCAATTAAACGGTATTTTGGCTGATGACATGGGCTTGGGGAAAACTATTCAAGCCTTAGCGCATTTACTCATTGAAAAACAGCAAGGTCGTTTGACCAAACCTGTATTAATTGTGGCGCCCACTAGTGTTATTTTTAACTGGGCAAATGAAATAGAAAAATTTACGCCGCAGCTCTCTTATCAGGTATTACATGGTATAAAACGTAAGCAGCACTTTAATTGCCTTGAAGAGGTTAATGGCATTAAAAAGTCTGTCGATATTATTATTACCAGTTACGCCCTTATTACTAAAGATTTGGCACATTATAGTGGTCAGCAGTTTTACTACCTTATTCTCGATGAAGCTCACTACATAAAAAACACTAAAACCAAATTATACCAAGCGTTTATGTCGCTCAAGGCTAAACATAAATTGTGTTTAACGGGCACGCCAATGGAAAATCATCTCGGTGAATTTTGGGCGCAATTCAATTTTTTACTCCCTGGATTTTTAGGCGGACAGCGACAATTTACTAAGCTCTTTAGAACTCCGATAGAAAAACACGGCGAACAAGAGCGTAAACAACTATTAAATCAACGTATTAAACCATTTATTTTACGCCGAACTAAAGACAAAATAGCGACCGAGCTACCGTCAAAAACTGAAATAATTCAAACGTTACGTATTGAAGGAAAGCAAGCTGAGCTGTATGAATCTGTACGCTTGGCAATGGACAGCCGTTTGAAAGATATTATTGCCGATAAAGGCTTAAAACGCAGTCAAATAGAAGTGTTAGATGCATTATTAAAGCTAAGGCAAGTCTGTAATCACCCTAAGTTATTGTCACTTGGTGGGGCTAAAAAAATCAATCAATCGGCTAAACTCGATTACTTAATGGAAACCCTGCCTGAACAAATTGATGAAGGGCGTAAAATATTAATTTTCTCACAATTTACCAGCATGCTTTCGTTAATAGAAGAAGAGCTAGTAAAAGCTAATATTGACTTTGTTAAATTAACGGGGGCAACCACCCAAAGGCAAGTAGTGGTTGATAAATTTCAACAAGGTGAAGTACCTGTGTTTTTAATTAGTTTGCGCGCAGGCGGTGTTGGTTTAAATTTAACGGCTGCTGATACCGTTATTCATTTTGACCCATGGTGGAACCCTGCTGTGGAAAATCAAGCAACTGATAGAGCTTACCGTATAGGGCAAGACAAGCCTGTATTCGTTTATAAATATATTATTGAAAATTCAATAGAAGAAAAAATTCAAAAGATACAGCAAAATAAAGCTGAACTCGCTAAAGCGTTATTGTCTGAAGAAGTCAGTGACAATAAATTAAGCTTAACTGACGATATTTTAACGTCATTACTGGCACCGTTAACTTAAATAGATCCTGTAACAAAGTTTGTGACAGGGTCTATTTAGAAACTTATTGGATTAATAACAATTCTTTTGTATAGCTCCAACGAATCTCGTCACATTAAATCTAAAAATTATTAAGTAATAAACTTTTTTTTTGGAAAAATTACACTAACATTCTTATCTGTTTTTATCCCTTTATTCTTGAAAAGCTAATGTGTGAAATTTTATTACGTTACATTTTAATTGAAGGGATGTGTTTGTTATGAATAAAAAGTCTAAAATTGCATTGGCGATTCTTACGTGTTTAGGAATGGCTGCTTGTGGTGGGTCATCGTCTGAAAAAGCAAAAGAAGAAACCCCAAAAAAAAATTCAGCGCCAGTAATTACGCATGCTAACACTAATGTGTTAGAAAAGGAGATATATCATACTGCGTGTAACTGGTTAGCGCTATGTAAATCGTTATTTACTACCCAATTGTTTAGTATTTCGGTAAAGGGCTCATTATTGCTAGTATATGCAGTTATCATGTAATGTTAGGTAATTTATTGTTGTTAATAGATTGTAATAATTAATTTATCATCCTCTTGTTTTAATATAAGGTCAACCACTTATTTTTTAGGCGTTTATGTATAATACTCAAACAAATACAGCTCATTGGAGTTCGATTGATTCATTAGCTGATTTGTCGCTAGTGTCTGGTAATATTTCTGTACTACAGCTAAGGGCTTCTTTTTTACCTTCATCAATTATCGAACATGCTGAAGAGTGGTTATCTACGCAAGAATACCAAATTTTGGCTAAACGTAAGGGGCAGCAACGAATAAATTTTTTGGCAAGTCGTTATTGCTTAAAACAGCTAATTTCTCGCTATTTAATATGTGAAGTGATAAACATTACCATTGCTTTTGATGAACACTCTCAGCAAATTAAAGCATATAACAAAGGTGAAAAATTACCCTTTAACCTTTCAATTAGTCATAAAAATGATCAGTTATTAATCGCTATATCATTAACGCCTGTGACAATTGCCGTAGATTTAGAATGTTTAGTTAAGCAGCGAGACTTTTTAAAGATTGCGCAGCAGGCTTTTTCTACATATGAGTACAATGCTTTAGTACAATCATCCGAGATACGTTTTTCTTTTTATCAGTTGTGGACATTGAAAGAATGTTGGGTGAAAGTAACTGATCAAAGTTTAGCAAAAGTCCTTAGTGTGAATATTAAAGAAGAATATCGTCATAAGATGTATAAATTTTGTACGTTTGTAAAAAATAACTATATTGGTTCTTTACTCTACCCACAAGACTTTGATTTTAAAAAAATTCATTTTATAAATGTTGAAAATTTGTTAAGTACCTCTTAGATATTATTGATTTTTTAACAGTAAATAATTAGCTAAAATAATGAAAAAACATTGAGTTAAAGGCTGTTTTTTAGTTTAATACGCAGGTTTTATATTGTATCGATCATCCCATATTGTAAAGAACGGATTTCAACAGCATTTTCATTTATTATGTTTGCTATTTTACCTCCTGCTAAGTGAGTGTTATTGAAAGGATCTTGTTATTTATTGGGAAAAATTCAATTAACCTACATTGATGGTTTCGTCATGCAACAGCATATTTTTATTGATAATTGGGTAAGCTTGAGCGCGAACACTTCACTTAATGATGAAGTGCCACTAACAGTACCTGCTAGATTTGAAAAAACGCAGTTACCTAAGTTAGATTGGGTGAAACCAATGCAAAGAAGGCGCTTAAGCCCTTTCGCTAAAATGGCGTTATATTGCGCGCATCAAGCCGCGGGAGAAATAAAGCCGCTACCAAGTGTTTTTTCTTCTCGTCATGGCGATTTGCATAAAACCTCTATGTTATTAGATGATTTAGCGGAAGGTGAGGCATTATCGCCAACTGCCTTTAGTTTATCGGTACATAATGCGGTATCTGGACTTTTCACTATCTTAACTGAAAATCAGCAAGCGACTAATACCGTGGTTGCAGGTAAAAACACCTTGTTAATGGCCGTATTAGACGCTTATGCGCGTATTAAATCGGGGTTGGTTGATCAAATGTTAGTAGTGCATTGTGATCAAGCATTGCCAGATATTTACCTTCCTTATGCCGATGAACTCCAGATTGATCATGCGGTTGCATTTATATTAGGTGAACGAAGATTAACAGATAACAGCATTGAAATTGATTTCGCTAAATTAGCGTCAGCCCTTGAAAGCAACGAAAATAACACACCACAAGCGTTGCGCTTAGGGCAGTGGCTGATTGAACAACAGCTTTGTTCCACCGATTGGAAATAAATAGTTAAGTATGAAGGCATTATTAAACAAAATTAACTATTGTTGGCGAGTTTTAGCTACAGGGTTGTGCTTTTCAGTATTTGGTTTGGGCGGAATTGTGTTAACTGTATTTTGCTTTCCGCTGCAAAAGCTTATTTATCGCGATATTAATAAACGACAAGCGGTTGCTCGTTTAACTGTTCATCATACCTTTAAGTTTTTTATAGGGTTAATGAGTATTACAGGCGTTGGTTCATTTAATGTGCCTAATAAGCATTATTTTAAAGAGCTGCAAGGGCAGTTGGTACTTGCTAATCATCCGTCATTAATTGATGTGGTGGTATTAATTTCATTAATGCCCAATGCTGATTGTATTGTTAAAGCCCATTTATTTAAAAATCCTTTTATACGCGGGGTAATTAACAACACGGGATATATTAGTAATAGCCATCCCGATGAGTTAGTTGAAGCATGTAGCCGTTCGTTGGCACAAGGTAATAATTTAATTGTTTTTCCTGAAGGTACACGTACTACAGCAGGGCAAGCGCTAAGCTTTCAACGGGGTGCTGCTAACATAGCATTACGATGTCAGGCACCAATTACCAATTTTATTGTTAAGGTATCACCGTCAACGCTAACAAAATCTGAAAAGTGGTATCAAGTGCCACAGAAAAAATTTGAATTTAGTTTATTTGCTGCGCCAGTATTTACCAATATGGCGGCAAATACAGATAAGACATTAAGTAAAGCTTCTCGCGTGTTAACACGAGAGCTGCAATCATTTTTTACTGGGGAATTACAAAAATATGAGTGAGTTAAAAGAGCAGTTAAAGTCGCTAATTATTGAGACGTTAGATTTAGAAGACATTAGTAATGACGATATTAAAGACGATGAGCCGTTATTTATAGATGGCTTAGGGCTAGATAGTATTGACGCACTCGAATTAGGGCTTGCGATTAAAAAAGTATTCAATGTAAAAATTGATGCGAACTCAGAAGACACAAAACAGCATTTTAGTTCAGTAAATAACTTAAGTGCCTTTATTGAAGAAAATAGCAGTAATTAGGGTTTTTTATGCAATCAAGAGAAGAAATTTACCAAGTATTAACCGATATTTTGGTTGAAGAATTTGAAGTAGAGCGTGACGACTTATCAACCGACGCGCACTTATATCAAGATCTAGACCTAGACAGTATTGACGCAGTTGATTTAGTGGTTAAATTAAAAGACATTACGGGCAAAAAAATTGACCCTGAAGCCTTTAAAGCGGTACGTACAGTTGGCGATGTTGTTGATGAAATTGAAAAGCTAATGGCAAACTAATCACATTGGTATAGCTGTTCATTTTGAAAGTAATTATCACCACTTTACTGGCTATTTTAGCCGTTTTATATCCTGTACTGGTCTATTTAGGGATGCAGTATTTTACACCTCAATATATCGCGATAGCGTTAATTATTTTGGTGTTATTCAGGCTGTCTTTTAGTAAAGCACTGTGGCAAAAAATGCCATGGCTAAAACCCGCTTCATTGCTAGGTATTTTGGTATTAGCCTATTCGGCGATGAAAGGTGAATCTATGGGGATGTTACTTTATCCCGTAGTTATAAGTTTAGTTACCTTACTTGTTTTTGCTTATTCATTAATAAAGTCTCCCACCATTATTGAAACATTTGCCCGCATAAAAGAGCCTAATTTAGATGAAAGTGGTGTTGCTTATTGCCGTAAAGTAACAAAAGTGTGGTGCGTATTTTTTATCATTAATGGCAGTGTTGCTTTATATACGGCACTATTTGCTACGCTTGAGCAATGGATGCTTTACAACGGCTTAATTTCGTATGTGCTGATGGGGTCTTTAATGGCAGTAGAGTATGTGGTGCGTTTACGTGTAAAAAAAGCAGTAAAGAAAAGGAATACAGGTGTTTAACCTTAGCTGTTTATCTAAGCAATCTTCCCTTTTTTGCCTTAATGAAAAAAGCATAAGTGGCGAGCAATTTTTAAATGACATTGCGCATTATCGTCAAAAAATTCAAACATTTATTGGTAGCCCTATTTTTTTAGCTCGAGAAGCTAAGTCACAGCCTCAAGTGATTTTATTTCATGCTGATGTCTATCAGTTTTCGGTGCGATTATTCGCCCTAGCGGCAGAAAAAATTACTGTTATATTACCTGCTAATGGCCAATCAAAAACGCTTGAAGGTTTGTTTCCTATAGCCGACGCTATTGCTGGCGACTTTCCACGTGATATTGCTTTTACTTCAATTGAAGGTTATCAAGCAGATCCACTTAAGCTAGCTAGCGAACGAACGACCACAACATTATTATGGCCAACTAATAGCAGCATTATATTTTCAACATCGGGCTCGTCAGGGCAAGCAAAGCTAGTTAAAAAATCATGGCAGCAATTATCGATAGAGCTCGCGACATTAAATACCACATTTGTGCTTGAAAGGGACACTGTATTTTTATCAACGGTTTCGCATCAACACATTTATGGTTTGTTATTTCGTTTGCTTTGGCCGATATCCCAAGGAGCAAAAATTGCACAAACTATTGAATACCCCGAACATGGTATTCAAGTGCTAACACAATTTACTTCTGTCGTGTTGGTTTCAAGTCCTGCATTTTTAAAGCGATTAGTGCTTGATAACGTGCTAGCGAGCCAAAAGGGTAACTTTCATCAAATATTTTCATCTGGTGGCCCTTTAGCTGACAACGATGCAATTGAATTGTATCAGCAGTTTTCTAAAAGCATCACTCAAGTCTACGGCAGTACTGAAACAGGTGGTATTGGCTATCGGTCGGTTAACAAACTACCAGCAGCCAAATGGCAAGTATTTAGCGGTATTTGTTTAGCGGTAGAGCCTAATACCCAACGTTTTCGTCTTAATTCGCCTTATGTTTCTGAAAGCAATATGCTGCTTGACGATAAAGGTGAGCTGTTTGATAACGGTCAGTTTAGCTTATTAGGTCGGGTCGATCGTACTATTAAGTTAGAAGAAAAAAGGCTTAATTTAGATGAAGTTGAGCAGCATTTATTACTTTCACCATTGATTAATGAGTGCCGCATTATGGTGTTAAAAAATAACCGTTCATCATTAGCAGCAGTGGTGTCTTTAACCGAAGAAGGGCTGGCATTAAAAAAGTCATTGTCGGCTTTTGCTTTTAATCAACGCTTAAAACAGCATTTACTTGAGCGCTTTGAGCGTGTTTGTTTACCGAGAAAATGGCGCTACCTCGACCAATTACCGTATAATAGCCAAGGTAAATTAAGTCATAGTGCGTTGGAGGCATTATTTGAATAAATTAATAGTAACCGAACCGAATATTCTTAATATCGAAAAATTAGAGAATAGCGTAATAATGGAATTACGGTTACAGCCTGAATTAGACTATTTTAAAGGCCACTTTCCTGAAGTGCCTATTTTAGCAGGGGTAGTGCAATTAGATTGGGCAATACAGTATATTCAGCAACATTTAGGCTACGAGCAGCAATTAGTAGAGAATGTTGAGGTGTTAAAGTTTCAAGTAGTACTTAGTCCTGACTTGGTGGTGAGTTTACATTTAGAAAGAAAGTCTGCTCATAAGGCGACATTTAAATACATTTCTGCGAAAGGGGTTCATGCCTCAGGTCGTATTGTTTTTGAGAATAGCTAAGTGCAATACAGTTTTTTAATTCCACTATACAACCATAGTGCGGTGATCCGCGATGTTATTCAGCAATTATTGCCATTTAATTTACCTATTATTATTGTGAACGACGGTAGTAGCGCTGAAGTGACTGCGTACTTAGACAACTTGTTATCATTAACGCCGCTGTTAACCGTATTACACCATGAAAATAACCAAGGTAAAGGCGCTGCTGTCCAAACAGGCTTTAGCCATGCGGCTAAAAAAGGTTATGACTATGCGATTCAAGTAGATGCAGATGGGCAGCATTCGCTGAACGATATTAAGCATTTGTTAGCTATGTCGCAGCAAGCGCCAGGTGCGATGATCAGCGGCAACCCAGTGTATGACGAGTCGGTGCCAAAACATCGTTATTGGGCGCGCTATATTACCCATGTATGGGTTTACATTGAAACCCTGTCATTTTCATTAGTTGATAGTATGTGCGGTTTTCGGGTTTATCCGGTGCAAGCTTGTGTTGAGTTATTGGAAAAAGTGAACATTGGTAAACGTATGGACTTTGACACCGAAATTATGGTGCGCTTATATTGGCAAGGCGTTGATATTCAGTTTTTACCGACGAAAGTTATCTATCCTGAAGGCGGCGTTTCTCATTTTAATGCGTTTGCAGACAATGTGCTTATTTCATGGATGCACACGCGATTATTTTTCGGCATGCTGCTCCGTAGCCCTATATTATTAGCGCGTAAATTTAATTCCCGAAAAAGCACAATCAAATGAGTAAACCGAATAATCAAAGCCATTGGGCTGGTATCGACGAACGTGGTTCAGCTGTTGGTATGAAAATACTCTTTTTTGTTTATCGGGTACTTGGCCGTTATTTATTGTGGATCCCGCTCTTTCCTGTGGTGTTTTATTTATACCTTAGTGGTAAAACAGGTCGTGTTGAGTCGCAACGTTTTCTCAGCCAAGTAAATGCGTATAATGGCAAGAAAAAAAAAGCCAGCTTTTGGCAAGGGCTTAAGCTTTTTTGCAGCTTTGCTAACTCTGCATTTGACAAAATAGATGCGTGGCTCGGGAAAATAACGCTCGAGCACATTAAATATGGTGGTGATAGTGAGTTTTCAACCATAGTAGAAAACAAAAAAGGGGCGATACTCATCGGCTCGCACTTAGGTAACTTAGAAGTGTGTCGGGCACTTAGCGATGGCCGCTACAACAGCCCTATCAATGTGTTAACCTTTACGCAAAATGCGGCAAAATTTAATCGTGTTTTGCAAAGTGTTAATAACCGCGTCAACGTTAATTTAATTGAAATAAGCGACATGAGTCCCGGCTTGGCTATTTCGCTGAAAGAAAAAGTCGATAATGGCGAAATTATAGTTATTGTTGGCGACAGAACAAGTGTTAGCGCGTCTGGACGGGTAAACTACGCTGATTTTCTAGGTAAACCTGCCGCTTTTGCGCAGGGACCATTTATTCTTGCATCAGTGTTAGAATGCCCTGTTTATTGGTTATTTTGTTTGAAAGAGCAAGGGCGATACAATGTTATTTTTGAACATGTCGCTGACAAAATAGAAATGCCGCGCAAACGCAGAGAGCAAGTATTACAACACATTATTGATAGCTACGCGCAACGCTTGAGCTATTACGCAAATTTATATCCTTATCAGTGGTTTAACTTTTTTAATTTTTGGCAAAAAGATGAACAAGTATCACGAGAATCAAAACGGAGTCAGCAGTAAAGTGAATCAAGGAAATACCATTATTTTTGGCAAGCAGCCACTATCAATTGATGATGTAGTGGCAATTGCTAATCAAAACGCATCGGTCGCATTAACTGACGATGCACACTTTGCTGAAAAAATTGATTCAGCACTCAAGTTTCTCGATACTTTGTTAAAAGAAGACGGCGTTATTTATGGAGTAACCACAGGTTATGGTGACTCGGTAACGGTTGATATTCCGCTTGATCTTGTGCGTGAATTACCGCTGCATTTAACGCGTTTTCATGGCTGTGGTTTAGGTGACTACTTTAGCCCTACGCAAGGGCGTGCAATTTTAGCCGCACGTTTAGCGTCTTTAAGCCAAGGCTATTCTGGCGTAAGTTGGGAATTATTAAACTTAATGACTGACTTTATTAATAAAGACGTAGTCCCTGTTATTCCGCAAGAAGGCTCTGTTGGCGCAAGTGGCGACTTAACGCCGCTTTCTTATGTTGCGGGTGCGATGGTAGGTGAGCGCGATGTTTACTTCAACGGTGAAGTAAAAAACAGTGCAACCGTAATGGCGGAATTACAATTAACACCTTTAATGCTTAGACCGAAAGAAGGGTTAGCGGTAATGAATGGTACCGCCGTAATGACAGCTTTAGCGTGCTTAGCTTACGATCGTGCTGAATATTTATCGCGCTTAGCCAGTCGCATAACCTCGTTAAGTAGCTTAGCGCTGCAAGGCAATAGTCATCACTTTGATGATATTTTGTTTTCGGTTAAACCCCATGCAGGGCAACAACAAATTGCCAGTTGGATCCGTGAAGACTTAAATCATTATCAGCACCCGCGCAATTCTGATCGCCTACAAGATCGTTATTCTATTCGATGTGCGCCGCACGTTATTGGTGTGTTGCAAGACAGCTTACCGTTTTTTAAAAACACCATTGAAAATGAATTAAACTCAGCGAACGACAATCCTATTATTGACGGTATTGGTGAACATATTTTACATGGCGGGCATTTTTATGGTGGCCATATCGCCATGACCATGGACAACTTGAAAACAGCGGTTGCGAATTTGGCGGATTTAGCCGACAGACAAATCGCGTCTTTGGTTGATACCCGTTATAACAATGGCTTACCTTCAAATTTATCAGCAAGTTGCGATGAGCGCCGCTATATTAATCACGGTTTTAAAGCGGTACAAATTGGCGCGTCGGCTTATACTGCGGAAGCATTGAAACTTACCATGCCAGCGAGTGTTTTTTCACGTTCTACCGAATGTCACAATCAAGACAAAGTGAGTATGGGCACGATTGCAGCGCGTGATGCTTTACGTGTATTACAGCTCACCGAACAAGTATTAGCCAGCACCTTACTTGCAGCAGTGCAAGGGGTGAGAATTCGTATTGAACAAGGTGATTTAAATCATGACACGTTAGCGCCTAATGTGATGGCGATGTACGATGATGTTAGCGGTTATTTTGACAACTTAATAGAAGACAGACCGCTTGAAGGTGTATTAAGAAAAACAATAGACGCCATTCAAACGAAGCGATGGGCATTATATGAATAGTAGAAAAGCGTTAATTTCAGCGTTTGTAGAAATAGAAGTACCATTTCACGACTGCGACCCTATGAATGTGGTGTGGCATGGTAGCTACGCGCGTTATTTAGAAGTTGCGCGTTGTGAATTATTACGTAAATTTAACTACGACTACCTCGAAATGAATGACTCTGGCTACATGTGGCCGATAGTTGATATGCGCTTGAAATATATTAGCTCTGCTACATTTAGGCAGTTAATACGAGTTGACGCTTATTTAAAAGAATATGAAAGCTGCTTGAAAATTGACTATGTTATCACCGACGCAAAAACAGGTGACAAATTATCAAAAGCGTCTACCACACAAGTGGCGGTGGATATTGCGAGTAAAGAAATGCAATACGCAAGTCCGCAGGTACTACTTGATCTTGTTCAAGGGGTATTAGCGTAATGCGAATAATAGCGTTAATGGCGAGCTTTTTGTTTTTGATAACTCTAAGTCCGGCGAAAGCAGAACTTAATGAAGAACCTAATGCAGAAAAAGGCGCTAATGAATTTTTAAGCGCCGAGCAAGCCGTTAACCTGTTAAAGCTAGCACCTAATTTGGCGCTTAGTGGACAGTTTATTCAGAAAAAACATTTCAAAATATTAAAAAAACCTTTTATTTCTCAGGGTGAATTTAATGTGAATGATCAACAGTTTACTTGGCGCACACTCACGCCAATTAAAAGTGCGGTAATTTTTAAAGACAATACCCTTTATTTGGAAAATGCCAAGGGCGAGTTAAGTAAACAAAATAAGGCGCAAAATATTGGCTATTTAATGCAGCAATTATTGTCAGGGCAATTTAAACAACTAAGCCAGTATTTTTCGATAACAGCAACCACTTATACGGATGAACAAAAGCCTTGCTTAGTGCTACTTGCCACTAACAACAGTTTTGCGCAAGTATTCAAACAAATCAGACTTTGTGGCGAAGGTAATATTTCAACTATTAGCTTGTATGATCCGCAAGCAAACGCCACGGATATTACCTTGAGTTATGAGCAAGCGGCTGACATTACCAATGAGTCAACTAACCACTAATTTTAAAGGATAAACAGTGAAAGGAATAAAATTGTGGTTAGGGATTATTCAATTATTGATATTGCTGGCGCTGCTAGCGGTGGCAACTAAGCAAGAGCGCACTCACTTTCAAGCCGACTTATTAAGTATATTGCCTGCGGGTGAGCAATCGATTTTAGTTCAAGATGCTGAAACATGGTTTTTCGACCAATATAAAACACGCGTTATGGTGACATTGTCGGGTGATAACGCAATTGAAGCACACGACCAATTACATACTTTATTGAGTGAAAAACAGTGGTTAGACAAGAGCTTACAGTCGCTAGGCGTAAGCGAAATTACTCAATTTTATGCCCAATATCAAGGGGCATTACTGACCAAGTCCTACCAGGCACTGTTAGAACAGCCCGAACAGTTAGTGCCTTTTGCCACCGAAAAATTAACCGCTACGGCAGACCCTTTCGTTGGTGCTTCTTTTAACCAAGACCCAAGCTTATCAGTGGCAGATTTTGCTGAGCAGCAGTTTGACCAACATTCCGCTGTATCTGTTAAAGAAGGGCGTTTGGTTATTAACGGCGATGCTGGTATGAATAGTCATGAAAATCTTCATTACTTATTAGTATTAACGTTACCTGAAACGGCAGCAGGTTTAGTTAATTCTCAGTTAACCAGTACCGAGCTTTTAAGTTTTTTTAACAATGTTAAACAAAGCTACCCTAACGTTGATATTGTTCACTCAGGCATTATTTTTCATACGGCTGAAAATGCGGCTCAAGCTGAATTTGAAATGAGCTTTTTTGGCGGCGTTAGTATGCTGGGCATGTTAGTACTTATTATTGTGGTTTTTAGAAGTGTTTTTCCCATTATTGGTGCGTTGCTTACTATTGCTAATGCGGTGTTAGCTGGTTTTGTCGCCTTGGTGTGGTTATTTCCTACGGTGCATATGCTTAGCTTTGTTTTTGGTATTACCTTAATTGGTATCGCAATAGATTACAGCTTTCATATTATGGTGGAGTATTTTCAAACGACGGAAACTACAGCAACGAATAATACGTCAAAAAAGCAACCTGATCAGCAAGTGGTTAAGTCAATTCTCTTAGGGTTTGTTACTACGGCTGTAGGGTATTTAGTGTTTGCCTTTGCGCCGCTTAATTTAATGCCTCAAATAGCAACTTTTGTTATTGCTGGCTTGGCTGGTGCTGTTGCCTTTTCATTATTAATATTGCCGCACATTATGGTGCGCGGCGTAACGGCTAAAGGTAATATGCAATTTATTGAAAATGCTATTCGGTTGTTTAAGCACATTCAACACCACCAGCGTGAAATTACGTTACTGCTAGGCCTACTTTTAGTGATTGCTTATGCAATAGTGCCTTTGAAGTTTGATGACAATATTCGTTTGTTAAATGCCAGCAGCGAGCAAATGCTAGCAAACGAGAAAACCCATCAGCAGCTATTACAAAACACCAATGTTTATCGATTTTATGTAGTGGCAACTAGTTTTCAGGCACTATTGGAAAAAGAAGAGCAGATCAGCGCAGATATAAACCAGCAGTTACCCAATGCGCAAGTAAACACGTTAAGCGATTGGGTGCCGTCTAAGAAAAAGCAGCAACTAAGCTTTGGTATTTTGTCAGCAGCTCAACAAAGCGGTGTATTTGACCAGCTCTCCACAATGTTTGACTACCCTATTAGCTTCGATCAACTTAATTATTTAGAGGAAGCGGAACTTACTCATTCTCCGTTGTCGACTATTGTGACCAGCAAGCTTTATCGTGGCAATTCAACTCTTGCTAATGAGCAAGGTTATGTTTCACTAATGGAAGTAAAACAACTCACTCAGTCTCAGCTCGCCGAGCTGTTACCAAAGTTAACTGAAAAATACCCTCAGCACCTTGTGTATGTAGACAAAGCGGGCACATTAACTAAAGTATTAACTGTGTTTAGGCTGCAATTATATTGGGGCTTTGTGTTGTTTTTTATTGTTATTTTATTAATGTTTTCACTGCGCTTTACCGTGAAAGATGCACTAAAGAGTGGTGCTATTCTTATCTTGGTTATTGCACTGTCGCTGTATGCGTCAATGTTAGTGCAACAAACGCTTAATATTTTTAATGTCTTTGCTATTATGCTGATTTTGGCGCTTGCCATTGACTACCTTATTTTTTATCGCGAGCGAGGTTTACTTAAACCTAACGTGCTTGCTATTACCTTGTCGGCTATTTCGTCAATTTTAGTGTTCGGTATGCTCTCTTTTAGTCAAACACCCGCCGTATTTAGCTTTGGTATTACGGTAATGTTTGGGATTAGCTTTATCTATTTATTTGCACCAATAATCGCCCCGTATAAGGGAAAGGAATAATATGAAAAATGAACAATTTGATGTGGTAATTATTGGTGCAGGCCCTTCAGGTGCAACTTCTGCGGCAATGCTGTCAAATTTAGGGTGGCGAGTATTAGTGTTGGAAAAGCAGCATTTTCCGCGTTTTTCTATTGGCGAAAGTTTATTACCACAATGTATGGAATTTTTAAAACTTGCAGGGCTCGAGCAACATGTTCATGACCATGCCGCCGAGTTGGGGTTTCAATTTAAAAATGGTGCCGCTTTTCAAAAAAATAATAGCTATACCGAGTTTGACTTCACCGACAAGTTTTCATCAGGCCCGGGCACAACTTACCAAGTAAAACGTGCCGCCTTTGACAAAGTACTTGCTGATGGTGCCCAAGCAAAAGGTGCAGACATTCGTTACGGCCATCAAGTTGAAACGGTTAATGTTGATGGTGAACAACCTCAGTTAACCGTACTCGACGAAGCACAAAACGCCTATCAAGTAACGGGGCGATATTTATTAGATGCCAGTGGTTTTGCGCGAGTGTTGCCACGCTTACTGAATTTAGAGAAACCGTCAAACTTTCCCGTAAGGCAGTCTTATTTTGCACATGTTAATGACAATATTACCGACGCAAACTTCGACCGTAATAAAATATTAATTACCGTGCATCCAGAGCATGATGATATTTGGTATTGGACTATTCCTTTTGCTGATGGTACTTGCAGTGTTGGGGTGGTAGCTAAACCTGAGCAATTTAACCAAGGTGAAAAAAGTACAGAAGAAGTACTCTTCGACTTTATTAAACAAGCGCCTAATCTTAAGTCATTGTTGAGTAATGCCACGATAGCGAACACTGCACAAACGCTTACTGGGTATTCAGCAGATGTGTCATCACTGACAGGAAATAACTATGCCCTGTTAGGTAATGCTGGGGAGTTTTTAGATCCTGTATTTTCTTCAGGAGTCACTATTGCCTTGAGTTCAGCGGTATTAATATGCCCTGAAATTGACAAGTTTTTAAAAGGTGAAACCGTTGATTTTGAGCAACACTTTGCTCAGCCATTAAGTGCAGGCGTTAATTGTTTTAAAACGTTTGTAACGAGCTGGTATGAAGGTGGCTTTCAAGATGTAATCTTCTTTGAGCAATCAACCGATAAAATAAAGCAAATGATTTGTTCAATATTGGCAGGCTATGCGTGGGATACTGAAAACCCTTATGTAGCACAAAGTGAGCGTCGTTTTAGTGCATTGGTGGAAGTATGTCGTTCATAAAGTTAGTTGCTGCGCTGTTATTGCTCTTTTTAATTGGGTGTACCCATTCGAGTATTAGTACTCAGATTAATGTAGACATTGCACCTCAAGCTCAATTTTCGCTTACTTTGCCGAGTAAAGCGCTATGGAATACTGAGTTGAGCCAACAAATGGAAATACGCTACGGGGATAATGTTCATCAACTTATTTTATTAACCGCTTTTAATGCGGAAAGTATTGGTATTGTGGCTTTAACGCCTGCAGGTATACCGCTATTTGAATTAAACTTTAATGAGAACAAGCAAATTAATGTGGTTAAGCACTTACCTATTGACGGCTTGTCTCCTGAATATGTGCTTGCCGATTTACAACTGGTTTATTGGCCGCTGCAACAGTTAAATAATCAGTTGTCTGAAGGTACTTCCTTGGTTGAAAACGTTGAAGGGCAGCGTGTTGTTATGCAAAATAGCCAGCCGATTATTCGTATTGAAAAAAATGGCAACATAATAAGCTATCAACATTTAGTTAGAAATTATCAATTTACCGTAACAAACCTTGAGTAAGACAGATGTCAGTGTATTTAAATGATTTAGGCATAATATGTGCGGTAGGGCAGGATAAAGTGTCTGCCGTTAATGCCTTGCTTAATCAACCTGAGCAAGAAACCTTAACGAAAGATGAGCAATTATCATTAGCAGACGAGCCTATTTATGTAGGGCGTGTTAACCAGCAATTGCCTTCGCTTGAAGATTTCGATGAGCATTTACAAAGTCGTAATAACCAATTAGCGTATGCTGCTTTTCAGCAAATTGCAGCTAGTGTGACCAAGTTAATCTGTGATCTGCCAAAACAACGAGTTGCGGTAATTATAGGTACCAGCACTTCGGGCATTTTAGAAGGTGAGATAGCCCGACAAGAAAAATCAACCACAGGCACTATGCCAGCTAATTTTAACTATGCGATTCAAGAAATGTCAGCACCTGCTGAATTTATTGCGAAGGTTATTGATGCTAAAGGGCCTTGTTACAGCATTTCTACAGCATGTAGTTCAAGCGCTAAGGCATTAGTTAGTGCACAAGCGTTATTGGCTAGCAACATTGTCGATGTGGTAATTTGTGGTGGTGTCGACTCGCTAAGTGCTTTGCCTATTAATGGCTTTCAAGCATTAGAATCAATGGCTAAAAACTATTGTCAGCCTTTTTCTCAAGGGCGCGATGGTATTAATATTGGTGAAGGTGCGGCATTGTTTGTCATGAGCAAACAAGCTTATTTTACATCAAAAAATAATCAAACCGCTATACAATTAATGGGCGCGGGCGAAAGTTCAGATGCTTATCATGTGTCGGCACCAGAGCCGAGTGGTAAAGGGGCAATTAGTGCCATGAACAATGCGTTGGCAACGGCCAATTTAGCAGCGACTGATATTGACTATATAAACGCCCATGGCACGGCAACACCGAAGAATGATGAAATGGAAGCGCAGGCTATAGCAACCTTATTTGGCGATAAAGTGCCAACCAGTTCAACTAAACGTTTTACGGGTCATACATTGGGTGCAGCAGGTGCAATAGAAGCAGGAATTTGTTGGCTGCTATTATCTGACTATAATATTGATGGTAAAATACCTAAAAATAAGGCGCAAGCCATGGTAGATGAAACATTAGCACCAATTCATTTATCGCAAGGACAATCACTAAAGAAGTTAAATTATTGTTTATCAAACTCTTTTGCTTTTGGTGGTAATAATATTAGTCTTTTATTAGGTAAGGTTAATGACTAACTACAGTATTGAACAAGTCATATCGCATCGAGATCCTATGATTTTAATTTCGGGATTAAACCATTATGACGATATACGTGCTTGTTGTTGGGTGGATATTAATGAACATTCACCTTTTTATAATTCAGCGCTAAATGGTGTACCAAGTTATGTTGGCATTGAATACATGGCGCAAACGGTTGCTGCCTATGCAGGGGCGAACGCATTAGATCACCAACAAACAGTAAAAATAGGCTTTTTGTTGGGAGCAAGAAAAATGACCACTAAAGTTCGTAGCTTTACTAAAGGCACACGTTTAACCGTGAATGTAGAAGAGCTGTATCGCGAAGAATCAGGTTTAAGTGTTTTTGGTTGCAGTATTAGTGCCAACGATGAAATAGTGGCAGAAGCGAAGGTGAATGTATTTCAACCGTCAGAGCCGAAAGAATTTATTGAGGAACAAGAGTGAACAAACGAATTTTAGTGACAGGTTCAAGTCGTGGTATTGGTAAAGCAATTGCACTTGAGCTAGCACAACAAGGTTTTGATATTGTTGTACATTGCCGTAGTGGAATAGATCAAGCAACAGACGTGAGCGAACAAATTATAGCATTAGGCCAACAAGCCAATATTTTGCAGTTTGACGTGTGTGATCGTGAGGCAGCTAAAGCCGCAATAGAGCAAGACATAGAAAATAACGGTGCTTATTATGGCGTTGTTTGTAATGCGGGCTTAACGCGTGACATGGCGTTTCCTGCAATGACAGGCGACGACTGGGATGTGGTAATAAAAACAGGGCTAGAAGGTTTCTACAATGTGGTTCACCCAACAGTTATGCCAATGATACAACGCCGAAAAGGTGGGCGTATAGTGACAATGGCGTCTGTTTCGGGTATTGCGGGTAATCGTGGCCAAGTGAATTATAGTGCAGCTAAGGCTGGTATTATTGGCGCAACCAAAGCGTTATCACTAGAGTTAGCGAAACGAAAAATAACTGTTAACTGCGTTGCTCCAGGCTTAATTGAAACCGATATGACCACAGAACTGCCTGTTGACGAAATGCTAAAAATGATCCCTTTACGACGCATGGGACAACCTGAAGAAGTGGCGGCAACTGTTGCCTTTTTAATGTCAGAGCCTGCGGGGTATATTACTCGTCAAGTGATCTCAATTAATGGCGGAATAGTTTAATGAAGCGCGTTGTTGTTACTGGTATGTCGGCAATTACCGCGTTAGGTGATAGTTGGCCTGAATTTAAAAAAAGCCTGCAAGCAGGAAAAAATGCCGTAGTGACTATGCCTCAGTGGGATTATATTGACGGTATGAATACGCGATTAGGCGCACCTGTTACACACTTTGTAAAACCTGCGCATTATAAGCGTAAAAAAGTGCGTTCTATGGGGCGAGTGTCGTTAATGGCGACACGTGCGACAGAGCTGGCACTTGAACAAGCCCAATTGTTAGATCAAGCCTGTTTAACTAACGGCGATACTGGTATTGCTTATGGCTCGTCAATTGGCTCTACCGACCCAATAATTCCTTTTGGTCGAATGCTCGATACGGGCTCAATGGAAGGCGTTACGGCAACAAGCTATATTAAAATGATGGCACATACTACAGCAGTTAATGTTGGCGTATATTTTGAGCTTAAAGGGCGTGTAATTACCACTAGTTCAGCTTGTACTTCAGCCTCGCAAGGTATTGGTTATGCCTATGAAGCTATTAAGTTTGGTAAGCAAAAGGTGATGGTAGCTGGCGGCGCAGAAGAGCTTTGTGCAAGTGAGGCTGCAGTATTTGACACCCTTTATGCAACCAGTGTTAAAAATGACACGCCAGAGCAAACGCCACGCCCTTTCGACAGAAACCGAGATGGTTTAGTGATTGGAGAAGGCGCATGTACGCTGGTGCTTGAAGAATATGAACATGCAAAAGAACGTGGTGCAACTATATTAGCGGAATTAGTTGGTTTTGGTAGTAATTCAGATGGCACCCATGTAACTCAGCCTACAGCCGCGACCATGCAAACGGCAATGCGTTTATCATTAGAAGATGCCAATCTTGAAGCCGACAATATTGGTTATGTGAATGCTCATGGCACAGCAACCGATCGAGGGGATGTGGCAGAAACACACGCCACATTTAATATGCTAGGTGCTAAACCAATAAGCTCATTAAAGAGTTACTTAGGGCACACGTTAGGTGCTTGTGGTGCTATTGAAGCATGGGCGTGTATTAATATGATGAAAGAAAATTGGTTTGCACCCACTATTAACTTAACCGACGTTGATGATGAGTGTGCGCCGTTAGACTATATACAAGGTGAAGGCCGAGCCATTGATACCGACTATATTATGACTAACAACTTCGCTTTTGGTGGTATTAATACCTCATTAATTTTTAAGCGTTACCATGATTAACCGCCTTATTGCTTGTTTGTTGCTGTCGTTTTTAAGCGTAAGTGTATGTGCTAAAGACGATTACCAGCTTGATTTAGGAATCGGTGCTTTTGCATTATCTATGCCTGATTATCCAGGGTCAAACGAGCAAAGAGAATATTTAGTACCACTACCGTATATTTATTATCAAGACGATAAGGTTTCAATTAATCGCCAAGGTATTACGTCGTCATTGTGGCAAAAAAACAATCTATATTTTGACTTGTCAGGATCCGCTGGCGTACCGGTAAAAAGTGAGAAAAACAAAGCACGTAAAGGTATGCAAGACATTGACTGGGCAGTTGAATTCGGCACATCAGCGAAATACTATTGGCAAGGCTCCCCTAAGGCAAAGCAATTTGTTTTTACCGAAGCTTTTATTCATAAAGCGGTAGCAACTGATTTTTCATCATTTAATGATATTGGTTGGCGTAGTGGCTTAGCGACGGTAATACAAAAAGAGACAATTTTATTTGGTTATCCAACTAAATGGAGCACGAGAGCGAATATTAACTTTAATAATGCGACCTATTTAGATTATTATTATGGGGTTGAAGCGCAATATCAAACGCCACAACGTAATTTATTTAAAAATAAGTCGGGTTTTTCAGGGATTGATATATCGTCAGGTATGATGATGAAATTGCCATCTTTCTGGGTAGGCGGATTTGTTAAATACTATTCATTCAAACAAAGTGAGCAAATTAATAGTCCACTTTTAACTGATGAAAGCGGCTGGGCCGCAGGCATTGGTTTAATATGGATTTTTTATAAAAACAAGGAGTCATGATGACAACACTAAAAACACTATTGGTTTTATTGGCAAGTACATTATTTTTATTTTCTTTCAATGCACAAGCGAAAGATGATGTAGGGAAATACTCGATTGAGTCTTTATTAAAATCAAGCAAAGCAAAAGAAGTATTATTAGCCGACGTTGCCCTATATTTTGGCGAACAATCTTATCCTAAAGCAGCAGAAACTTATGGCGAAGTGATGTCCAATAAGAAAACAAATGCGTTTATGAAATCAGACACTGAAGCGTGTGAATGGGTAATGTTAAGTGCGCTTATTGCGTTGCAAGAACGTGCAAAAAGAGAAGGCATGAATGCGGTTGTTAACATTCAGTCTTATTATAAAAAACGTGATTTTATTTCTGCCACGGAATTTGAATGTGGTGCTGGCAACATTATGGCAGGCGTTACCTTAAAAGGTACTTTAGTCGAAATAGCTAAATAATCACAACTGAAGAAAAGGATTGTTCAATGAAAACTAAATTAATTGTAGGCACAGTATTCGCACTGAGTTTTTCGTCAGTAACTATGGCTGAGTCACTTGTTATTGATAGTAAAGTGCCTTATGCAGAAGATGCTCGTGTTCGTGATGCAGTAAAAGATGAGTGTGAGTTAGAACAAAAGTTTGCGCGTTTTATTAAAGAATATGCAGAAAATAAAGGTTTCACGGTCATCAAAAGTAATGACGAAAAAGCAAAAGACGTGAGTAAGCGCTTATTTGTTGAAATAGATGAAGTCCGTGGCAGTGGAGGTGGCGCTTGGAGTGGCGGTAAAATGGTACATGCGGTTGGTAAGTTAACTGAAAACGGCAAAACCATTGGAACCTTTAAAGTGCAACGAACTTCTGGAGGCGGCGCTTTTGGCGCGTTTAAAGGTACATGCTCAATTTTAGGGCGTGACGTTAAAGCGATGGGAAAAGATATTAGTGCTTGGTTGAAAAAGCCAAAAATGAAATCTTATTTAGGCGAACTTTAAAAAGCCTTACTCTTGTCGATTGTGGTTGTAGCCTATTAGCTAACCTGACGAATACATTATAAATCCCTTTATATTATTTATGATATAAAGGGATTTTTTTATGGTGCACCTGTCGTCTTCCGTAAAGTTGTTTATAATGGTAAAAATTGTCAAAACCATTATTTATGAATTCACAGTTAAACTTTTCTTTAAAGTCCAGTAATAGCTTCGCTATTGAAAGCACTACACCTTGCTTGTATTCGCCAGAATCCGCTGATGATTTAAGGCAATTAAGTGCATTAGGATTAACGGCGTTTTATATTATTGGTGAAGGAAGTAATACGCTTTTTCTTTCAGATAAAGCCCCTGTGATTATTAAACCTAATTTTAAAGGTATTACGGTTGCAGAAGGCGATGATGCTTATATTATTACTGCAGGTAGCAGCGAAAATTGGCATCAATTAGTCAGTTTTTGTGTAGAGCAGGGTTATTCAGGCATTGAAAATTTAGCCTTAATTCCTGGTAGCGTTGGTGCAGCGCCCATTCAAAATATTGGTGCTTACGGTGTTGAAGTTGCAGACTTTCTTGAAAGTGTTTGTTGGTATGAGTTTTCGACTCAAAAAATGCATCAATTCACGCGAACAGCGTGTAAATTTGGCTATCGTGACAGTATTTTTAAAAATAGCTTAAAAGACCAAGGTGTTATCACCCAAGTAACGTTGAAACTACCAAAAAAATGGCAAGCTAATATTGGTTATAATGGTTTGAATACTCTCGGTAATAATGTATCAGCTCTGCAAGTGTATCAACGTGTTATTGAGGTTAGGCAAAGTAAATTGCCCGACCCTAAAGTAAAGCCTAATGCAGGCAGTTTCTTTAAAAACCCTGTGGTTACTAACGCGTATTATCAAACCCTGCTCCAGCAATACCCTGATATTCCTGCTTATATACAAGATAATCAGCAAGTTAAATTGGCGGCAGGTTGGCTTATTGAAAAAGCAGGCTATAAAGGCATAATAAAAAATAATGTCGGTGTGCATAACAAACAAGCATTAGTGCTGGTTAATCATAACAATGGCAGTGGACAAGATATTTATCAGTTAGCGCTTGAAATTAATAAAAAAGTGCATCAAATATTTGGTGTTTATTTGCAACCCGAAGTGCGGCTTGTATCTGAAAGTGGCGTTGTAGATAACGGTGACTTTAGTGGCTAAATCAATAAAAGAGCAGTTAATTAGACAGTTAGCGGAAGGTAAATTTGTTTCTGGCCAGTTAATTGGCGAGTCGTTAGGCATAAGCCGTGCGGCGGTGTCGAAACACATTGCTAGTTTAAATGATATGGGGCTAGACATTTATAGTGTGACTGGTAAAGGCTATCGTTTAGCTGAACCGATTGCATTAATTGACAAAACCGCAATATTAGCAAACTTATCGGCTAAAGCATTAGCAAGTAAAGTTGAGGTACATTGTTTAATCGACTCAACCAATAATTATTTGTTAAGGCGCTTACCCGAACATATCAAACAGGGCCAAGTGTGCATAGCCGAACATCAAAGTGCAGGGCGCGGTAGACGTGGCAAGCAATGGATATCACCCTTTGGTTCGCATATTTATATGTCGATGTATTGGCATTTAGAGCAAGGCATGTCTGCGGCAATGGGCTTAAGCGTGGTTGCAGCTATTGCGATCAGTGACGCGATAAAAACACTTTATCAAATTGATGTGCAACTTAAGTGGCCGAACGATATTTATATTGAAGGTAAAAAACTAGCTGGCATATTAATTGATTTAGAAGGGCAGGCGCTTGAGCCGTGTCATTGTATTATTGGCTTAGGGGTCAATGTGTCAATGCCAGTACAAGCCTCGCACTCGATTGACCAACCATGGACCGATTTACAAACGCATTGCACCGCACCAATTGATCGAAATATATTAATCGCTGAAATTATTAGCCGTCTCACTGCGCGTTTAAATGAACACCAAGAACACGGCATAGTGAACATGCTAGAGCGATGGTTGCAATTAGACTTGTATTTAAACCAAGGCGTGCAATTAATTGCAGGCGAAAAAATTACCCAAGGTATTTGTCGCGGCATTAATAACCAAGGGGCGCTTTTACTTGAAATTGACCGTCAAATTAAGCCCATTTATGGTGGTGAAGTGAGCTTAAGACCGTGTTAGTACTGATTGATGTTGGTAACACGCGGTGTAAATACCTTACTGTTTTTCAAGGTCAGCGTTCTCAGGTTACTTATTGTGAGAATGATAAAATAGCTGATAACTGGCTAACAGAAACATTTTTAGAGGCCACTGAAGTTATTCTAGCGAATGTGAACGATGATGAAATAAGTAATATTATTTCTTCTTGGGCAGATAAGCGAGCCATTGCATTTCAATTACTGAATACTTGCCATCAGCAGTTTGAGCTAACCTGTGCGTATGAAAACCCGAGCAAGCTCGGTATTGATAGATGGTTAGTCATGTTAGCAGCAAGTTTTTTATTTCCTCAAAAGGCATGCCTTGTTATTGACGCAGGTACGGCAACAACACTTGACGTTATTTCACCACAAGGGCAGCACCTTGGCGGCTGGATAATGCCCGGTATTGAACTACTGTTTAACAGCTTGGTTGATAATACTAATAAAATAGATGCAACTAAAAATAATATACCGAGCTTATTATTGGGGGAATCTACCAGTGATTGCGTTAACAATGGGGCGTGGGCTCTCACACTTGGTGCAATAGCATTGCAACAAAAGTCACTTAAAGCGCTTTATCCTGAATTAGAAATTATTATTACTGGCGGAAATAGTCAGCGCATTGCTTCACTAATTGACTACTCGCACCATGTAATCGATGAGCTAGTCTTTATCGGTATGCAGCGATTTAGTAACTAGAGCACCTTTAAAATTGAAGATTTTAGACTTTACTTGAATAAAAAAACGTCAAACAGCTAAAAAGCTAATTTTTTTTAGCATTTGCTCTTGCAAGGGGCAAAACATTACACTAGAATTCGCTCCACTTAATGTAGTGCCGACTTAGCTCAGTTGGTAGAGCAACTGACTTGTAATCAGTAGGTCGCCAGTTCGA
>JBMZCX010000007.1:0-54216 GCA_049613795.1 Thalassotalea sp.
CCATGCCGCCCATACCACCCATGCCGCCCATATCAGGCATTGCAGGTGCGCCAGCGTCTTTAACTGGTGCGTCGGTGATCATTGCTTCGGTTGTTAGCATTAAGCCTGCAACTGATGCAGCAAATTGTAATGCACTGCGTGTTACTTTAGTTGGATCTAAAATACCCATTGCTAACATGTCGCCGTAAGTAGAGTTACCTGCATTGTAACCAAAGTTGCCTTCACCGTTACGTACTTCATTTAATACAACTGAAGCTTCGTCACCACAGTTAGCAACGATTTGGCGAAGTGGTGCTTCCATTGCGCGAATGGCTACATTTACACCGTGTGTTTGGTCTTCGTTTGCACCTTCAAGATCTTTAATAGCGTCAGCTGCACGAACAAGTGCAACACCACCACCAGCAACAACACCTTCTTCAACGGCGGCGCGTGTGGCGTGTAGTGCATCTTCAACGCGTGCTTTTTTCTCTTTCATTTCAACTTCAGTTGCTGCACCAATTTTAATTACTGCAACACCGCCTGCTAATTTAGCTAAGCGCTCTTGAAGCTTCTCTTTGTCGTAATCTGACGATGAGTCTTCAATTTGACCACGAATTTGAGCTACACGATTTTGAATGTCTGCTTCTTCGCCAATGCCATCAATAATTGTGGTATTGTCTTTTGAAATAACAACACGTTTTGCTTGGCCTAAGTCTTCCAATGTTGCTTTTTCAAGCTCCATACCGATTTCTTCAGAAATTACTGTGCCTGCAGTTAATGTAGCAATGTCTTGTAACATGGCTTTACGACGGTCACCAAAACCTGGTGCTTTCACAGCTGCTACTTTAACAATGCCACGCATGTTGTTTACTACTAACGTTGCAAGTGCTTCACCTTCAACGTCTTCAGCAATAATTAATAATGGCTTACCCGCTTTAGCAACACCTTCAAGCGTTGTTAATAATTCACGGATGTTTGATACTTTTTTATCTACCAATAAAATGAATGGGTTTTCTAATTCAACTGAACCACTTTCTTGGTTGTTGATGAAGTACGGTGATAAGTAACCACGGTCAAATTGCATACCTTCAACAACATCTAATTCGTCAGTTAATGCTTGACCTTCTTCAACGGTGATAACCCCCTCAGTACCTACTTTGTCCATTGCTGTTGCAATGATTTGACCAACAGTTTCGTCTGAGTTCGCTGAGATTGTACCTACTTGCTCAATTGCTTTGTTATCTGCACATTCTTGAGAAGAACCTTTAAGTGCTTCAACGGCCGCAATAACGGCTTTGTCGATACCACGTTTAAGATCCATTGGGTTCATACCCGCAGCGATCGATTTTAAGCCTTCATTTACAATAGCTTGTGCTAAAACAGTTGCAGTAGTTGTACCGTCACCCGCTTCATCGTTAGCTTTAGACGCAACTTCTTTTACCATTTGCGCGCCCATGTTTTCAAATTTGTCTTCTAATTCAATTTCTTTCGCTACAGACACACCATCTTTAGTGATTGTTGGACCACCAAATGACTTGTCTAATACTACGTTACGACCTTTTGGCCCTAGCGTTACTTTTACTGCATCGGCTAATACGTTAACGCCTTGTAGCATTTTTGCACGAGCGTCGTTTCCAAATAATACGTCTTTTGCTGCCATTTTCTTATGTTCCTATAATTTGTTTGTGAACAGTGTCTAATGACAATTACTTTAAACACTGTTTTTATCTATTTTTATTAAGACTTCACTTAAGCTAAAGGGCTTAAGTATTTCTAATGCCGCTATCGTGTTCTTTTAGTGACAAGTTAAGTTCTTAATTATTCAACAACCGCAAGAATGTCTGATTCAGATAAAATTAATACGTCTTCGCCATCAATTTTTTCTGTTTTAACACCGTAGCCTTCGTTGAAGATAACTTGATCGCCAACTTTAACGTCTAATGCTCTTACTTCGCCGTTTTCTAAAATACGACCGTTGCCAACAGCAACAACTTCACCGCGGGTAGATTTCTCAGCTGCACTGCCAGTTAAGACGATGCCACCAGCAGACTTTGATTCTACTTCTTTACGTTTAACAATTACGCGATCGTGTAATGGACGGATGCTCATTTATTGTCTCCTGAGACTATTTTAAAGGGTTAATTTTTCTATGATTCAAAGATGGGGATTGATTAATACTTCACAAGCCCATTCGTTAATTTTTTTACTCTTTACGTTCAAATTCGCCATCAAGTGTTTTCCCTTGATGGTGCACACTATTCTGCTCAAAAGGCGATTCGGTTGATGACGAGCTATGATAAAAGTGTGATGAACTTGATGTGTCACCGCTTACCACTACATGTTGTTGCACTTGTTTTACCAACGCTTTACGCACTATAGGTATTAAGAGCAATAATCCAGCAATATCTGTGACAAAACCTGGCGTGACTAATACAACACCGGCCACTAATAATAGTAACCCTTCTACAATTTCTTCAGAGGGCATTTGGCCTTGCGCCATTTTATCTTGTACCGACTGCAACGTGGCAACGCCTTGTTCTTTTACATATTTTGCGCCTAACCAAGCCGTAATAATAACAATGGCAATCGTTGGCCATAAGCCAAACCATGCACCAACCTGCATTAATACCGAAATTTCAATAATGGGAATAATAATAAATAAGAGAAATAACACTCTAAACATAAATAAATTCCATAATAATTTTATGAAACAGATATGGGGGTTGGTCGGTCTATTTCAAGTAGGCGTAGATTAACGTATCCTTAGGCAATATATTTAGCTTAAGTAAACGTTAAGGCAGTTAAGATAATGTTCCAATTAATATTATGTACATGTCCTAATGAGCAAGTAGCAAAGCAAATTGCAACAAGCTTAGTTGAAGAAAAATTAGCCGCCTGCGTAACCTTGTTACCCCAAGTAACCTCTATTTACCGCTGGCAAGACAAAGTTGAATGCGAAAATGAAGTGCAGTTGATAATAAAAACGACTAAAGAAAAGTTTAATTTATTATCACAACGCATTAATATTTTGCACCCTTATGATATTCCTGAAATTGTTGCGCTAAATATTCAGCAAGGCAATTTGCAGTATTTAAACTGGATTAATGAGTCGTTAAAGTAAATGAAAAAACTATTTATACTATGTATTAGCCTGTGGGTTAGTCTGTTTAGCTCTGCACCAAGTAATGCACAGCAATCAATTTTTGACACGTCGTCATCATCTTTATTTTCCAATGAAAATGAATTTCTTAAGTCTGAACAAGCTTTTCAATTTAGCTTTTATCAACAAGGCAATAAACTTAATATCAGCTTTAAAATTGCTGATGGTTACTACCTTTATAAAGATAAATTCAAATTTACCGCAACGGCTGCTGAGTTTAATAAACCTATATTACCAACTGGGCTTGAACATGAAGATGAATTTTTCGGCATTCAAGAAATATATACTCAAGACATTGATCTAGTTATTGATTTAACAAAAGTAACTGAGTCTGGCACCCTATCAATTCGCTATCAAGGCTGCGCTATTAAAGGTTTGTGCTTCCCTCCTGAAATACAAACTATTGAATTGTCCTCTATCACCAACGACATAAACACCGCAAGCAGTACCAATACAGCTGTATTAAACGCGTTAACCAACAGCCAAACACAAAAATCTAGCTCTAACGAGCAGCAAGAAATGGCTATAAGTGCAAACGACAGCGAACAATATAAGCTTGCTAATATGTTAAAAGGTGACAACCTTCTTATCACCTTAATTGCATTTTTTATTGGTGGCTTACTTCTCGCTTTTACCCCTTGTGTATTTCCTATGTACCCTATTTTAACGGGAATAATTGTCGGACAAGGCGATAAGCTTTCAAATAAAAAAGCATTTAAATTATCTTTTATTTATGTGCAAGGAATGGCAATTACCTATACCGCGTTAGGTATTGTAGTGGCACTTGCTGGCGCGCAATTTCAAGCAATGTTTCAACACCCTATGGTATTAATTACTTTAAGTGTTGTGTTCTTGTTATTAGCGTTATCAATGTTTGGTGTTTATAACCTTGCTTTACCTAGTAGCTGGCAAAATAAGCTGAACAATATAAGCAACAATCAACAAGGTGGTTCATCGTTTGGTGTATTTACCATGGGAGTGATC
Organism: Thalassotalea sp.; assembly: GCA_049613795.1. Lineage (GTDB taxonomy): Bacteria > Pseudomonadota > Gammaproteobacteria > Enterobacterales > Alteromonadaceae > Thalassotalea_B. Next base: position 4,124 of record JBMZCX010000007.1, read on the forward strand.
TCAGGTTTAGTGGCATCACCTTGTACCACAGCTCCTTTAACAGGTGCTTTGCTTTATATTTCTCAGTCTGGTGATGTCGTGTTAGGTGCATCTGCACTTTATGCATTAAGTCTAGGAATGGGTGTACCATTATTAATTTTAGGTAGCTCTGGAGGTAAACTACTACCTAAAGCGGGTAACTGGATGACCGTGATCAAAAATATCTTTGGCTTGCTGCTGCTTGCTGTACCTATTTTCTTATTAGAACGATTACTAAGCGAAGATATTGTGCAATTACTGTGGGCGGCTTTATTCATTATTGCAGGGGGATATTTCTATCTCGTCAATCATAGCAGTAAAGTTAATGCCGCTTTTATTGTGCGTAGCCTAATTATTTTTTCAGTACTTTATTATGGCGTACAAAAAGCTATTAATGTGGTATCGCCAACCCAAGAAAGTACGGTTATTCAAGCTTCACAAAATAGTTTTGTTGATGTGAAAAATTTAACCGAACTTAATGCACTTGTCGCGAATGCTAGCGCACAAGGCAAGTCGGTAATGGTTGACCTGTATGCTGACTGGTGTGTTGCTTGTAAGGAGTTTGAAGAATATACCTTTCCAGATAAAGCAGTAATGACTGCGCTACAAAACACGGTATTAGTACGAATTGATTTAACTGATACGGGTAGCCCTAGCAGTAAAGCATTAATGCAACATTTTGATGTCTTTGGTCTACCGTCTATTTTATTTTTTAATGCTAAAGGTAAAGAATTAACGCAGCAACGAGTAACTGGCTTTATGGGAGCTGCGCCTTTTACTGCCCATATTAATAAAATACTTTAACGCCAATAGATTAATCCATTGGTGTTAGATTAGGAAAACTAAAGTACTTAATACGCTTTAGTTTTCCAATATCCATCAACAATCTGACCATCAAGAAAACTAAATAACTCCACTTCAGGGATAGGTTTAGCAAAGTAATAACCTTGAATAATGTCACACTTACTCTCAGTTAAGCTACGCAGCTGTGCACTACTTTCAACCCCTTCAGCAACCACCATTAAGCCTAGGTTTTTCACCATTGCAATTGTTGACATAATAATTTGATAATCAGAATGGTTTTCAAGCATGCCAAAAACAAAGCTTTTATCTATTTTAATTACGTCAACTGGCATTCGTTTTAAATACGCTAACGACGAGTAACCCGTACCAAAATCATCAATAGCAAATGTAAACCCTAAGGCTTTTAAGTTATTCATAGTTTCAATGGCTTTTTCCATATCGGTCACCAAAGTTTGCTCGGTAAGCTCTAATTCAAAACCACTAGCGGGTATAGCAAATTCTTCAAGTAAAATAGTAAGATAATTAGTTAAATTAATATCAATAAACTGCCCTGCAGATAAGTTTATTGCAATACGAATATCACGATAGCCTTTTGACCTTAATTCTTTACTTAATTCAAAGCACCGACGAATAACCCAATATCCTAGTTCAATCATGTGCTCTGATTTTTCAATTAGAGGAATAAAGTCATCCGGTGAAACCATACCTCTTTCTGGGTGGTGCCAACGTAATAATGCCTCTAAACCCCATAATTTTTTATCTTGAGCTGACAATTGAGGCTGTAAACTTAAACTAAATTGATTTTTAGATAATGCTTGCCTTACTTCGCTTTCAAGCATTACACGGTGGGCAACACGTTGATACATTTCAACATGATAAACGTGATACTGGGCACCACCACCATCTTTTGCCTCATACATTGCAATATCTGCATGGCTAATAAGCTGCTCGGGCTTTATTGTTTCGTCTTGGCTAAAGGCAATACCAATACTGGTAGAGACATAAAAAATGCTACCGCCTATTTTAATTGGTGCTTTAAAGCGCTCTAATATTTCATCTGCGACAGCAACGGCATCATCAACATCATCAACATGCCCTAATACCACAACAAATTCATCACCACCAAAGCGACAAGCGACATCAATATTACGTACACTTAATCGCACCCTATTGGCCGCTTCAATGAGTAACTTATCACCTTCACCATGGCCATGGCTGTCGTTTACTTTTTTAAAGTCATCTAAATCAAGAAAAAGAACCGCCACTCCTCGTTGGTAGCGCGACATATTAGCAACCACTTTACGTAGCTGATAATTCAGCATATTACGATTAGGAAGCCCTGTTAAAATATCGTACATCGCAATATTTTCAAGCTCTTTAGTTTTTTGCTCTACTTCTATATTTAACTGCTCTAATTCAAAGCTTAGTTCGGTTGCGGCACTGGCAACGACATCAAGTTCGTCTGAAAATATTCGCTGATGACTTAACTTTATCCCCCTAAATTGTTCAAACTCTTTTAATGCTAATAATGGCAAAGCATTCGACAGAGTCAGTATTCGATTAGTAAAAGGACTTGTCACAAAGTAAACAAATAAAGCCAGTGTTATAAAAATAAGTAAGGCTGAGAGTAAAAATTGCATACGATAATCGGTATAACTTTTTTTAAGCTGGGTTACTTCATCAATCAGCATAATATAATAATGCTGACTCTTCCCTTCATATAGCGGCATTAAATTAATAAGGTAACTTTTTTCTTTACTGTCTAATTGCAGTCCTTCTTTTAAAACAATATCAACTTGCGTTCCATTTTCATGATGCTCAATAAATAAATCTTTTAAAAGAGGCGTGTTCGATGCAGTTACTTTCTTTACTTCTGCAATAGTTGCTTCTGGTGAATTAGAAAAGCTAACAATCGCAACTTCACTCTTAATAGCCTGATTAATGGCGTAAATAATATCAACTAACGATACCGTCATTGCCAAATAAGCCACATCACCATCGTAATTCAAAATAGGTAAAATAATTATTTGTTCACAAGCTTGTTTACAATAAAGCTGATAAACAGGTTGTTCTTGTATCATTGCAGTTGCAATACTACTTTTAACAAAAGATGGCAGCTGGTCACTTTGAAATAAAACGTTACCATTTGCAGTCATCAACCATGCATTTTTTACATTCAAATTAAATTGTAATGCATCAAATTGTCCTGAAAGTTCATTTGCAAGTTTAGTAAAATTTTTTTCTTCTTTTACATCCACAATATCAACAAATGACTCTTGCCATAATCTGAATTTTTCTCGAGAAATATCACTGTGAATTTTAAACTGCGCCACACCTTGCTTTAATGTTTCAACTTGATATTGCTGAAACTCTTGAGTTAAACGAGACAATGACATTATTGAAATACCTGCACTTAATAACATAAGCGCACTGATCACCAATAGTAATAATTTTGTTGGAACACTAATGAAAACTTTTTTCATTATTAAAACCAGTACGTTAACTGCAAGCTAGAAATTTGCCAATATTCATTAGTATTTACTGTGGGATCAGGAATAACCACAGGGGTTAACCTTGCAGTCCCTTTTATCCAATGCTGTTCTAATTGCAACTTTAAATTTTGATTAAGCTCAATACTTAAGCCTGCAGTAAAGTCTCGCTGATAACCAAAGTAATGCGGAGCTCCTCCAATACTAGCTTCAAGCTGGCTGCCGTTTTTATCATCCTTATTTGCCCAATAATGTTCATATCGAGCCAATAGCTGCACTCGATGATTAAGCCTATATTGACTTTGAAAATAGCCCCCCTGCCCCACACTATCACGCTTAAACCCAGGAAATAACACATCAGACAAAGCGATTTTTTCTTGTACTAATTCAGCGCTTAACGTCCAATGTTCACCTTGATATTCAGCATTAGCATAGTAACGTGTTAATGAAAGTGCGCCATCAACAAAATTATCTTTATCTCCCGCGGTGTATGTAAATTCGGCATCAGTTAATGCTATGCCAAAGCGCCAGTTTGAGAAACTCGGATGGTAATAAATACTTGCTTGAAGGTCTTCATCATGACTTAAACCTCCCTGAGAAAAACGTCCCATAATAATATGTGTTTGCTCTCTTGAGGTGGGAGACCGACCTGAACTAATATTGAAGTCAAAATCACCTAAGGCTTCACTACTGTATGTGCTTTTAATGGCAACGCCATCACCGCCTACCGACATATCCCTTGTTGCGTCAAAATAAACGGATTGAGGTAATATAATACTTGGACGCGTCATCGGCACATCTCGCGTTGCTGAATAAAGCCAGTGAAAATTCTTAAATCGACCAATATAAATATTAGTACTCCACTGCTCACCACTATAGAGATCCCAATCCAGTAGCAAATAATCTATTCTCACGCCTTCGTTATAACGATTTCCTCCATTTAAATAAGCCACTTGCCCTGCGACACGAAAACTATTGCTAAGTTGATATGAAGCATTAATCCCTAGCTCTGTTAACTCAGGAGACATGCTCTGTTCATCACTAACAAAGTCGCTACCGTCAACAGCGATAAGTCCCTGTGACAAAAAGCCATGAAATTGAAAGTCAGTACTTTGTACTTCACCACTTATAGCAACCACAGGAAGACAAGCGAGAGTTACACCTAAACTGGCATAAAGAGAAAACCGCTTAAACGGACTATTTTTTAATAGTGATAGCATTAATATCGTCTTCCTTAAGTTTATTTTGAACATAGCCTATAGCACCGGGGGTGCTTTTAACTGCTAGTACTAATTCTGCCGTTGATTTTACTACTGTTGGAGCAACACCAAGCCCTGAGAATGTTAGTTTGTTCCAAATTCGATCTAATTGGTAAGGGAATATCTTTAACGTGTCTTTACAAAAAGTTTCATGCACTCGATTTTTTGATGGCAAAACAAACACAACGATAGGTATACCATTTGACCATTTTACCTGTCGCATAGAGTAAATTCGTCGTAATTGGGATGTGGTAAGGCTCGCCACCTTCACTGAAGGGTGCGTAATAACTTCTATTGCTTTTGTATTTGACGAAATCAAGCAGCAAAGCATGAAAATCATCATATGAACAACGCGAGTGATAATGACTTCCTTATCTGAAGGATATGATTAGCGAGAATATAATACCTAAAGCTTACAATGCTCTACTAATAATATCTATAAATTACTATTTAAATTTCATATAGATAAAAATAGTTCACCTAAAGTAAAGTCTAGTCAATAGTTTTAAAAGTGCCATAAAATTTACTGACTTTAATCACCTTTTTAAATACGACTAAGCCAAACCAACAGATTAGACCACTATTTTGCTGCTAATTTCTGTGAAAAGTCTATAATATGCATGAAACGTTAGAAAACGACTTAATTAATTAGGTTTCATTCCAACAACTTTGTTTTTATGTAATGATTAACACAATAACGAACTTTAAGAGCTTTATTGACGAATATGACTGCTAAATTTAATATTTTATTGCTTAACGGCCCTAACTTAAACATGTTAGGTAAGCGCGAACCTGACGTTTATGGTGGACAAACTCTCAGCGATATTATTGAAAGCTTGTCACAAGTAGCCAATGATAAAGGGGTCACTTTATCTGATTTACAGTCGAATTCTGAGGCTGAGATAATCACTGCAATTCACCAAGCTCACGAAAAAATTGATTTTATTATAATTAACCCTGCTGCATATACTCACACCAGTATTGCCATAAGAGATGCGCTATTAGCGGTAAACATCCCTTTTATTGAAGTACATTTATCAAATGTACATGCGCGGGAAGCATTTAGACATCACTCCTATTTATCAGATATCGCTGTTGGCGTTATCTGCGGTTTAGGCGCTAAAGGGTATGAATATGCGCTATTGGCTGCCAACCAATACTTAACAGAAAAGTAGTACCAATAAACGTTAGCTGAATAGTATTAATTGCATTCAGCTATTTATAAAATTTAACACAATGAAAGGTGTATTATGGATATTCGTAAAATAAAAAAGCTAATCGAGTTAGTTGAAGAGTCAGGCATTAACGAATTAGAAATTTCTGAGGGTGAAGAGTCAGTACGTATTAGTCGTGGAGGTCAAGTAGTTGCTGCCGCTCCTATGATGCAAGCAGCGCCTGCTGCAGTTGCACCTATCGCTGCTGCGCCAGCTGTTGCTGCAGATGCGGCACCTGCTGCCATTTCTGGTCATGTGGTTCGTTCTCCTATGGTGGGTACTTTTTATTCATCAAGCTCTCCTGACGCTCCTGCTTTTGTTGAAGTAGGTCAGCATGTAAATGCCGGCGATACGCTTTGTATTGTTGAAGCTATGAAAATGATGAACCAGATAGAAGCCGATAAATCAGGTGTGGTTAAAGAGATATTAGCGCAAAATGAAGACGCTATTGAATTTGATCAACCGCTATTCATCATTGAATAAGCCCAACAAATAAAGGGTCATTCTATGTTAGATAAAGTCGTTATCGCCAACCGAGGCGAAATTGCATTAAGAATACTACGCGCTTGTAAAGAGCTCGGTATTAAAACCGTTGCTGTTCATTCAACCGCAGATAGAAATTTAAAACACGTATTATTAGCTGATGAAACTATCTGTATTGGTAAAGCACCAGCAACTGAAAGTTATTTAGATATACCTAGTATTTTAACCGCCGCAGAAGTCACTAACGCAGTAGCTATTCACCCTGGCTATGGCTTTTTAGCTGAAAATGCTGATTTTGCAGAACAAGTAGAGCAATCTGGTTTTACCTTTATTGGGCCTAAAGCAGAAAGTATTCGCATAATGGGAGATAAAGTAGCAGCGATTCGAGCAATGAAAGGTGCGGGAGTTCCTTGTGTACCTGGCTCAGATGGCCCACTTACTGATGATGCCGAAGCTAATTTGGCGCATGGCAAACGCATTGGCTACCCAGTAATTATTAAAGCCTCTGGCGGCGGCGGTGGCCGTGGTATGCGTGTTGTTCGTGAAGAATCAGAGTTACTTGAATCAATACAATTAACCAAAACTGAAGCACGTGTATCATTTAACAACGACATGGTATACATGGAAAAATTTCTTGAAAACCCTCGCCATGTTGAAATTCAAATTATGGCCGATGGTCAAGGTGGTGCTATCCATTTAGGTGAGCGTGACTGTTCGATGCAGCGTCGCCATCAAAAAGTGGTTGAAGAGGCACCCGCACCAGGAATTACTCCAGAGATGCGTGCAAAAATTGGCGAGCGCTGTTGCAATGCTTGTATCGAAATTGACTACCGCGGTGCAGGTACATTTGAATTTTTATATGAAAATGGTGAGTTCTACTTTATTGAAATGAATACCCGTATTCAGGTAGAGCACCCTGTCACTGAAATGATCACAGGTGTTGACTTAATTAAAGAGCAACTACGTGTAGCTGCGGGCCAACCATTATCTTACACTCAAGAAGATATAAAAATTGCAGGCCACTCTATTGAATGTCGTATAAATGCTGAAGATCCACGTACTTTTATTCCTTCGCCGGGTAAAATTACACGCTTCCACCCTCCAGGAGGAATGGGCGTTCGTTGGGACTCTCATATTTATGCTGACTATTCAGTGCCACCGCATTATGACTCTATGATTGGTAAGCTGATCACATACGGTGACAACCGCGATGTAGCTATTGCCCGTATGCGTAACGCGTTAAATGAATTAGTTATTGATGGTATTAAAACGAATATTGCTTTGCATAAAGACATTTTAAACGATCAAGGTTTTGTAAATGGTGGCGCAAATATTCACTATTTAGAAAAGAAATTAGCTGAATCTGAATAACGGTTGCGATATATAGCTGACCGTTAATGAAGCCTGACGATGAAAGCTCTGCACATGCAGAGCTTTTTTATTTATACTAACGTCACTGATGTAACAACAATTCAAGCAAGAATAATGACTGACTTATTAGAAAAACCAGAGCCTCCTACGGAAAATGAGTGTTGCGATAGCGCTTGTACCCCTTGCGTTTGGGATACTTATTACGCTGCAAGAAAAGCATGGCGCCTGCAACAAGCAGAACTGAAAGCACAGCAAGACGTACTTAAAAATCAGTCTTAATAAATAATCAATAAAATAATCTAATTAGAATATTGATACACCAGCTTACCGAGTGTTTTAATTGCAGACTCAATATCTTCATTCCATTTAACGCCGTAGCTAATTCGCATGAAGTTTTTATATTTTCCTGAGGGTGAAAATATTTGCCCTGGCGCAAAACTTACCCCTTGTGAAATTGCTTGATGAAAAAAGTCACTGGTATTGACATGAGAACGACACCTCACCCATAACACACTCCCACCACTTGGTTCAGAAATACAGACCTCGGCGGGAAAATGTTCGGCAATTAACGCCTTCATTCGCTCGCAGTTATAACGTAAGTTTTTCCTCAACACTAATAAATGGCGATCGTACTCACCACTCATTAAATAATCACTTAACGTCCACTGTGGCAACATCGCCGTTGAACATGACTGCGCTCTTTTTATCCGCTTTGCTTGCTCTTCAAATTTCCCAGGTATTAACCAACCTACTCTATACCCCGGCGCGGCTGTTTTAGAAAATGACGAGCATGTCATTACCAGTCCTTTTTCAGAATAATACTGCGCAGGAATAGGTCGCTTTTCAGTAAAATATAAATCACTATAAACATCGTCTTCAATCAACGGAATATTTCGTTGTTCAAGCATGCAAACAAGCTGTTGTCGTTGCTTGTCGGTCATCATAGACCCTTGCGGATTGTTAATAGCGGTAGAAAATAAACAAGCGGTTACATTATGTTCATCCAGCGTAGTTTCAAGCTCGCTAATACTAACGCCATCTTCTGTGCAGGTATAAACTTCTAACGCTTTCATACCTAAACTTTCAATAAGCTCGATAATGCCAAAAAAGCATGGTGACTCAATCGCAATAACATCACCTTTACTGGCTACGCACTGTAATGCAATTGACAAAGCCTCTTGTGCGCCATTGGTAATTAACATATTTTGATGATTAACGTCAGCACCCAATTCTTGATAACGACTTGCTAAATTTAACCTTAGCTTTACATCGCCATTTACTGAACCATAACTTACCGCCTTTTCAGACACTTTTGTTAGCACTGAGCGCATAAGTCGCGCGAGTGCTTTATCAGAGGGATGTGCGAGTATTGGATTTGAAATACCAAGCGCCACTGTATCTGGAATATGCATGGCTTCATACACTTGTTCAATTAACTGACGACAAGATACTTCTACTGGTGGGCAGCAAGCCCATTTGGCTCGCATTGGCAGCAATGTTTTTGCTTGTTTAGCCTTTAAATAATAACCCGATTGAGGGCGAGCAGAAATACAGCCTTGACGCTCTAATTCAATATACGCTTGCTTAACCGTTGGTACACTAATACCAAATTGGCTGCTCAGTTTGCGTAAGCTTGGTAATTTATCACCCGCTTTTAGCGCGCCACTGCCTTCTTGCTTTTCAATAAATTCAATAACTTGCTGATAAAGGTAGTCTGACGAAGTACGATCTAATAAGCGCATAACTGTATAGGTTTCATTTCTATTTTTCTGTACATGTTATTACAGCAAAAAGAATTTATACTGTCCAACATTAATACCAACCCAAACAACAAAATTTGTGCGAACAACATTTTATGCCACTTTCATTAAGTGTTATGCACTACGGCATAGTATTCCTTCCTTACTATGCCGCTTTTTCTTTCATACTTATCTTTACTCGTTACCTAAGTAGAAATAAATAGCAGTAGATTAATTACCAATTGGCGAACCCGGTGGCAGATTAATAGTTGACGCTGGTGTTACTAATTTACCCTGCGCTAAACTAAAGTTAATTTGATTAGCTAATAAAGTAAATTGCGCTGCCATTGGTTTGTATTTTCGTGAGGTACTTTTAGCATTTAACCAGCTTGCTAGTTCATTCAATGTAACAAATACCTCTGCTCTTACTTCACTGACTAAGCCTTTTCTATGCCACAGGGCTAACAACTGCTCTATAACTTGTTGATTAACGCGTTGCTGTACTAATAAAGCTAAACCAGATTGCGGTGAAGTTTTAATGGTTTTATTAGTCACTTGCTCAAATAAACTAGCCACCGACAAAATACGTTTATCCATTACCGCTTGTTGCTGTAAACGCGCTAAACGTTGCGCATTAAACATTAACGAGAGCGCTTTTTTAGCACTTGCTTCGGCCGCAGAAATAGGGTCAAAAGTAATGCCCGTATTTGCTTTAAAGCTTTCTCTATTACGGCTATAGCCATAGGCTTTAGGGGGAATAAGTTTCACAATGTGATCAGGTAAAGTAAGTACTTTTGGGCTGATACTGTGCAATAAACTATTAACTGCTTGCTGTTGTAGCGCACCGCTCACCCATTGCATTGCTTGTTGAGGTTCTGCGCTTTTTACTTGGTAGCTATAGTCAACCCCTGCAATTAATTTCGCAGCCGCTTCAACCTGATAACGATGAAAATTATAAATAGGCACTAATATTTGTTCTAACTCAGACAACGGCGTATTCACAGGAATGCTATTTAAGCCAAAATCAGCCAACGCTTTTTGTCTAATAGTTAATACGCGTGTTAACTCTTGTGCGGCATTTTCACCATTGTCCCACAAATGCCCGGCGTTATGTGCGCTGGCGCTTGATCTGGCATCAGGATCTGACGCATAGAGTAACCCTTTGCTTTGTGCTGCTTTAATCGTATCGGCTAAGTATTGTTGCTCTTGCTCTGCTGGAATATCAGCGTAACCATAAGCAATAACGTGTTTGTCCCACACACCTATTTTGTCGTCGTAAGCATTCGACAAATCAATTTTATTATCACTTAGCTGAATAAACGGATGAGGGTAATCCATCACCGATGCACGATCGTTAACACTAGCAGCAAAGTTATGCGCGATGCCTAGCGTATGCCCCACTTCATGTGCCGATAATTGACGGATACGCGCTAACGCCATGTTTTTCATTGCACTGGTATCAGCTTTTTCATTAGTAAATGGCGATGTTAAGCCCAGCGCAATTAAGTAGTCTTGTCTTACGCGTAACGAACCTAATGTTACGTGGCCTTTCAAAATTTCTCCTGTTCTTGGGTCGATCACTGATGAGCCATATGACCAACCGCGTGTGGCACGATGCACCCATTGAATAACATTATAGCGAACGTCCATTGGGTCGGCATCGGCAGGTAATACTTTTACTTGAAAAGCATTTTTATAGCCTATGGCTTCATAAGCTTGGTTCCACCAACGCGCCCCGTCTAACAAAGCACTTTTTACGGGCTCGGGTACACCTGCGTCTAAGTAGTAAACAATGGGTTCAACCGCTTCACTCATTTGGGCACTAGGATTTTTTTTTGCTAAACGATGTCGAGGAATAAAGCGTTTAACCAATGGCTGATCAATTGCACTGGCATAATCCGCATAGCTTTGTGACCAAAAACCGCTATAAGGATGAAACGCGCGCGTTTGGTAGTTATTATCTGGCAACTTTATTAATGAATGGTGTAGATTTACCGTTATCGCTTTAGCGTCAGGCGTTACGCTACGTAAATAACTACCAGCGCCTGACCCTTTAAAAGTAACCGTCGCCTCTAGCTCAGTATTTTTAGGAAACGCTTTACTGCGCGCTTGATAAACAAAACTGCGGCTCTTATCAATTGAAAAATTGCCCTGCTTTCTGCTTTTCAAACGATCCGCTAAATTATGAATATCAGATAAAAGAAAAGGTGTGTAGTCGATAAGTATTTTAGCTGATTTAACGTCTTCACTTTCAACCTTAAAGCCCCAAATAATAGAGCTAGCAAAAGCTTCGTTTACTGCTTTCTTCTCAAGTACGTTATTAGTGTCGGCTCGATAATAAGTATTTAATTGCCTCAGTATTATTTTATCGCCCGCCCTTTCAAAGCGTACTAAACGAGTGTCGCCTAACTGACCGCGATCTAAACCAATGTCATTAGAGCCAATACCGTGCGGTAAACTACTTTGAAAGAGGAATTCTTGGTTAAATTTATCAATTTCTAAATAAACCTTATCTGTTGTTTCGTCAGTATAAAAAGAGAAGTAGCCCGACGCTATTTTTTTATTTTTAACAAAATCCGCATAGTTATTAGCCGCTTGCGAAGTAAAAGCAAACGAGAGTAACACTAGCGATAGAAAGCGAAAAAATTTCATATACAGCCTTATTTTATTTTTATATCAATATATTCTACTGAAGAAAGTGAGTTTGTTGTTATAATTAGCGTGAAATGATGAATGTAAGTTTTCAACAGTATTACATCGCATTATTTAAAACGCACCTGCTGCTTGCAGCATAAAATATAATATAAAAAACAACAACGTTAATTAGGTATCATAATGCAACGACTCGCGCCATCTCTACGAGCAGACAACGTTCCACTAGATTTAATCTCATTAATTAAAACCATACTCGCCGCCACCAAAGAAATTTCATTTCGTGTTAGCCAAGCACAGCTAGGCGGGTTAATGGGCTCAACTTTAGATGAAAACATTCAAGGTGAAGTACAAAAAAAACTCGATGTGGTCGCTAATGAATTATTTAAAGATATTTTATTAGAGTCTGGCTTTGTTAAAGCCATTTCTTCTGAAGAAGAAGATACATCGGTAGCAGGTGAAAAAGACGGTAAGTTCATTGTCTCATTTGACCCTTTAGACGGCAGTTCTAACATCGACATAAACTCGCTTATTGGCACAATATTCTCTATTCATAAAGCAAAGCCTGAGTTAGATTCCGCAGATCCTAACCAATTTAAGCAAGCTGGCAACAGCCAAGTATGTGCAGGTTATGTCCTTTATGGCCCATCAACCATGCTCGTAATGACCACTGGTAGCGGTACACATTTTTATGTATTAGACCGCACCCATGGCGGATACTTATTGGTTGAGCGTAATGTACAAGTGCCTACCGACACGCAGGAATTTGCCATCAATATGTCTAACCAACGCTTTTGGCAAGCACCAATGCAAAACTATATTACCGATTTGCTCGCCGGTGATACTGGCCCAAGAGGCAAGAACTTTAATATGCGTTGGATTGCCGCCATGGTGGGTGATATTCATCGTGTGTTATGTCGCGGCGGTATTTTTACTTACCCTGCCGATTCAAAAGATTCAAACAAACCGTATAAATTGCGTTTAATGTATGAAGCAAACCCAATGAGCTTTTTAATTGAGCAAGCCGGTGGCTTAGCCATGACTTCGCAAGGGCGTATAATGGATATTGCACCAAGTGACATTCATCAACGTGTTGAAGTGATCATGGGCTCTAAAAACGAAGTTGAACAGTGTTTGTCGTATTATCGCCAGTAATAATTATACGTTGGACATTAAGAAGTAATTAGGTTTTATCACCTATTACCATTATTTAAATTGTAGGTCGGCACTGATGTCGTCAAATAATGTCCCTTAGGTTATAAGGGACATTGATAACCAGTGTAGGTTAGGCTTTAGCCTATCAGGCTTGTGGGCGTAAAACCAACCTACGATTTACTGTCGTCGGCATAAATACCGACCTACATAACTTGTTGCCTTTCTTAACGTTTCTAACGTTCAGCCTCTGAAGGTAAATTTTTTATATCTCTCTACCAACCTACCCCTTTCTTTAAAATCTACCTCACAAAAATAAAGCAATTGTATTGACATAAATCAAGAAAGGTTTACAATTTTCAGAAATTACTGAAAATTCAAAAATCATTGTAATTAAGTTGCAGTGATCAAACATTCAACACTATGGCTAACAACATGACCGTCACTCCAATGCAGCAATCATTAATTTCTCACTTTGGTGAAATGGGCTCTCGCTGGGGCTTAAATCGTACACTAGGGCAAATGTATGCTCTTATTGTATTAACTGAAGCCCCGCTAAACGCCGACCAAATTAGCGATGCCTTATTAATTTCTCGTTCCAATGTCAGTATGGGGTTAAAAGAGCTAAAGTCTTGGAATTTAATTAAGCTGCATCATATTCCGGGTGATCGTAAGGAGTACTTTTCAGCACCAAAAGACATTTGGGAAATTGCTCGCACATTAATTATTGAACGAAGAAAGCGCGAGCTTGACCCAACCTTATCAACCTTTCGAGATGCGCTGTTACAAGACCCTGCCAATGAGGCCGACAAATACACCCAACAACGCGTGCAAGACATGCACGACTTAATGGAAATGGTCACTATTTGGAGCCAAGAACTGCAGAATATGTCGTCAGACAAATTATCAACCTTGCTCAAGCTCGGTTCAGGCGTGGGCAAAATTCTCGATGCTAAAGACAAGTTTCTTAAAAAATAACGGAGTATTACCGCCATGCTTGATATTGCCGCGGATCCAAATGAATTAAGCTTTATGCTTTCTCGTATTCAGTTTGCTTTAAACATTAGTTTTCACATTCTGTTCCCTACTATTAATATTGCACTTTGCTGGATGCTTCTGTTTTTTAAAGTGCGCTTTAACCAAACACAAGACCAAACTTGGCTGCGTATTTACCGCTTTTGGGTGCGAATATTTGCCTTAACCTTCGCCATTGGCGTAGTAACAGGTATTGCGATGTCGTTTCAGTTTGGCACCAACTGGCCCGGCTACATGGAAACCGTAGGTAATGTTGCCGGCCCCTTGCTGGGCTATGAAGTATTAACCGCGTTCTTTTTAGAAGCGTCTTTTTTATCCATTATGCTTTTTGGGAGTGAAAGAGTGTCAGCGCGCGTTCATACAATAGCAACGTTCTTAGTGGCGATTGGCACCACCATGTCGGCATTTTGGATTATCGCGCTCGACTCTTGGATGCAAACGCCGCAAGGCTATGAAATGATTAACGGCGTGGCTTATGTAACTAGCTGGATGGAAGTTATATTCAACCCGTCTATGCCATATCGCGTGTCACATATGTTATTAGCTTCAGGCTTAACCGCTGCCTTTTTTGTTGCGGGTATTTCAGCTTATCGAATTCATAAAGGAGACAATAAATCATCGGCTAAAGTCGCACTTAAATTTGCCGTTGGTGTTGCGGCCGTTATTATTCCATTACAAATTTTTATTGGCGACTTGCACGGTTTAAACACTTTAAAACACCAGCCGGCCAAAATTGCAGCAATGGAGGGAGCTTGGCACACCGAAAAAGGCCTACCGTTAGTGTTATTTGCCATTCCCGATGAAGAAACACGTGAGAATCATTTTGAAATAGCTATTCCAAACCTCGCCAGCCTTATTTTAACGCATGACATTAATGGTGAAGTTAAAGGATTAAATGAATTTATCGGTGAGCATCCTCCTGTCGCACCTGTATTTTTTAGCTTTCGCATTATGATTGCCGTTGGTGTGCTAATGCTATTAACCGCATGGATAGGTTGCTACTTTTTTATTTATAAAAAACAATTCCCTGCGTGGCTACTTAAAAGCACGATTGCGATGACATTTTCAGGTTGGGTTGCCACTATTGCAGGTTGGTATGTAACTGAAATAGGACGCCAGCCCTACCTTGTGAGTGGCTTACTGAGAACGAGAGATGCCGTAACCACTACGCCCCCCGAAAACATTGCTATATCGTTAACTATTTATGCTCTGGTTTATGCCTTCGTGTTAGTTGCCTATATAAGCACTTTATTTGTTATGGCGCACAGAGCCATTAACTTAGAACAAAAAGATTTAGCCCGTTCAGATATGCAAAACGACCAATTACTTGAAGACCCTAATTCACTACCAACAAGGACTGCGCCATGAATATTCCAGAAAACGATTGGTTACCCGCCGTATTTCTTGGACTAATGGCATTATCATTTTTAGTGTATGCCATTTTAGACGGTTACGACTTAGGTGTTGGCGTATTACTGCCAAGAGATACGCCTCTGCAGAATAATCAGCAGCATCGCGACATGATGATTTATTCGATTGGCCCATTTTGGGACGCGAATGAAACATGGTTAGTCATGGCTATTGGCTTATTACTTATCGCCTTCCCCGCAGCGCATTCAATTATTTTACAAGCGCTCTATTTACCGACGGCATTAATGCTAGTGGGTTTAATTTTACGTGGTGTGTCTTTCGACTTTAGAACCAAAGCACCCAGTAAAAACAAAACCAAATGGGACTTAGCCTTTAAAGCAGGTTCGCTACTTGCCACGCTTAGCCAAGGCTATATGTTAGGGCGCTATGTTACTGGTTTTGAAGATACCCTGTTCGGGTACAGCTTTTCGTTGCTTGCCAGTATTTGTGTTACCGCAGGTTACTGTTTTATTGGCGCTGCATGGTTGGTAATGCGCACTGAAGGTGAACTGCAAAAAAAGGCGGCTCGTTGGGCAATAAAATGTAATATTTTAATGGCAATCGGTATTTTCGCCGTTTGTTTAACTAACCTGTGGTTTAATCAAACCATTATGGAAAAATGGTTAACCTTTCCGCAAATATTTATGGTTATCCCGCTGAGTTTTCTCTTCGTATTTTTGTTTGGTACTGTGCATATTTACCTCAATAAAGTACCAATGGAGGGTGATACTGGCTGCTGGTATCCGTTTTTTAGTGCCACATTAATTTTTATTCTATGCTTTGCAGGTTTAGCCTATAGCTTTTACCCTTATATTGTTTGGCAAAAAATAACCATATGGGAAGCGGCAAGTGCACGTAATTCACTGATGTTTATTTTTGTTGGCGCGGTGATTGTGCTGCCCACCATTATTGCTTACACCATTTTCTCTTATCGTGTGTTTTGGGGGAAAACAACTAAGTTAAATTATTAATTAGTGGCATTAAGCGTAAACAGACACTTATAAATAAAATGAAAATAGCATAAAAAGAGTCGGTAAATTTTTACCTTACCGATTACTTTTTGCTAGAATAGCCGCAAATTACGAAAGAGACATTTACCATGCCTAATTATGTTGTCGGACACAAAATTCCTGACTCAGATTCTATTTGCTCAGCTATCGCCCTTTCATACCTAAAAACAACATTAGGTGAAGAGACAGTACCTGCTCGTTTAGGTGAATTATCACCTGAAACCTTGTTTATTTTGGATAAATTTGGCTTTGAACAGCCTGAATTAAAAACCAGTTATGCTGGCGAAAGCTTATATATTGTTGACCATTCTGAACGTACTCAAGGTCCTGACGATATAGACGACGCCACTATTCTGGGCATTATTGATCACCATAAATTAGGTGACATTACTACGTCTACACCATTAGAAATTTGGGTGCGCCCTGTAGGTTGTACTAATACCATTATTAAAATGATGTATGACTTTCACGATGTTGAAATTCCTAAAAACATTGCCGCAGCAATGATGTGCGCTATTTTAAGTGACACCGTTATTTTTAAATCGCCAACCTGTACTACAGCAGACATAAAATGTGTTGAAGCATTAGCTGAAATTGCAGGTATAGACGACCCGAAAGCCTTGGGTATGGAAATGTTCAAAGTAAAATCAGCGGTTGCAGGCACGCCAGTGCGTGATCTGGTATTGCGTGATTTTAAAGACTTTAACATGAACGGTAAATTAGTGGGCATTGGTCAATTAGAAGTAATCGACTTAAGTATTTTTGACGAAATGAAAGCCGAGCTAGAAGCCGACATTGCCGCATTGAAAGCTGAAGGCAATCGCCATAGTGTTATTTTACTACTTACCGATATTATGAAAGAAGGCTCAGAGCTTTTAGTAGTAAGTGATAATAACGACTTAACCGAAAAAGCTTATGGTAAAGCAACCATTGACGGACGTGTATGGATTGACGGTATATTGTCGCGTAAAAAACAAGTGGTACCGCCATTACAAGAGTCATTAGCGTAACGTTAGTTTCTTACTAAATTACTTACACATTAAAAACTCAGCTACGGCTGAGTTTTTTGTTTTATATGATACTCTTATCGTCATCAGCCAATTCCACACCTACCAGGAAAACACCATGAAAATAGCCAACAGCCAGCGCCTTAGTTATCGCTTAATGAACTCAAACGACAGTGCGCCCTTGTTTGAACTTGACCAAGACCCAGCAGTTATGCACTTTATTAATGGCGGAGTGCCCTCGTCAATGGAACAAATAAATGATGTGTTTATTCCTCGTATGCAGAGCTATCGCAATGCTGATAAAGGCTGGGGACTTTGGCAAATAAACTTGAGTGAAACAAATGAATATTTAGGCTGGGTACTGGTTCGTCCCATGTACTTTTTTTCAGAGAATCCTGAATTTGATAATTTAGAACTCGGTTGGCGCTTTTTCCAATCAACATGGGGGAAAGGTTATGCCAGTGAAGCCGCTCAACATATTAAGCAACAATTAAGCGGCGATAATAGCATTAAAAGCTTTAGTGCGATTGCCGACGAAGACAATATCGCTTCTGTTGGTGTAATGAAAAAAATAGGCATGGAATACGTAAAAACTTATACCCATAAAGACCCGCTTTTTGAGACAGAAGTTGTTTATTATCAAGTTAAAAAGTAAGAAATTCAGCTTTCCATTTTTGTAAACTAAAAATTTAATACCTGCGCCGTAATAAATTATCGTTTCATACGACTATATATTAAGGCGTGTGTATCTCGCCTGCAATAATACTGATCACTTTACTTTTATAAGCTCATCGCCTGCAAAGCTAGGCGCTGATATTTCAGGAAGCCACATGGATTTAACAGTAACCAATATAAAGAAACAATACGCTAACGTTACCGCAATAAAACAGTTATCGTTTACCGTGAACGAAGGTGAAATTTTTGCATTGCTCGGACCAAATGGTGCGGGCAAGTCTTCTTTAGTTAGAATGATAACAGGATTTACGCAGCCAGATGCGGGGAGTATTAGCTTATCAATGGATGGCGAGCTATATTCGGCTATTCCTTCCCATACCTTAGGTTACCTTCCTGAAGACCGTGGCTTATACCCAGAAAAAAGTATTATAAAAAACCTACTTTATTTTGCTCAATTAAATGGCATGACAAAGCAGTCGGCACTTATAGAAGCCAGCTACTGGTTAGAACGTTTTGAATTAGCCGAGCGAAAAGACGATCAATTAAAGTCATTATCAAAGGGGAATCAACAAAAAATTCAACTGATTACCGCCGTAATTCATAAGCCTAAATGGGTGATCCTCGACGAGCCTTTTTCAGGATTAGACCCTGTGAATCAAGAAAAGGTTGTTGTGTTTTTATCTGAACTAAAAGCCAAAGGCATGACCGTAATTTTAAGTGCTCACCAAATGGCAATGGTTGAAAAATTAGCTGACCGAATGTTACTAATGAATAAAGGCGAATGCGTTTTTTATGGTGACTTAGCAAGTATTCAACAACAAGCGAATACCGCCGTAAGCTTAATTGCTACTTTCGATAAACCACTTGAACCTACCGAAATTTCGCTACGTTTAAACGAAATATCGCATAGTTTATCTAGCCCAAATACGCTTAATATCAATTTGTCTGCTCAGCAATCAATGAATGAATTGCTCAACATATTAACGCAACTAGGTACCTTGCAGTCGCTACAAAGTCAAAAAGCCGATTTACATCAACTTTACCTAAACGCTATTGCTAACCATGGAGTTTCATCAAATGACTAACAATAATAAGCTCAAGCAAACTTGGCTAGTAACCTCTTGGGAATTTATGTATTTTTTCAAGTGGAAGCAGGAACTGGTATCAAAACTTATTTTAATCGCTATCGGGCTTATGGTCATGCTATGGCAACAAGTTAAAGGCGAGTTTAACACTGTTTATCAAATCGCCGTTCCTAGTACGGTGTCGTTAGCCCCCCCCCTTAAAAACTTTAATTTTGTGGTAACTGACAAATCGCTTGTCACGCTAAAAAAAGAAATGGCCGAACAGCAAACATGGGACGCAATAATTGTTGAAAACAGCGCTGAAAATGGTACCAAATCAGTCGAAATTTATAGCCAAGACAAACAAAGTTGGCAACAAGACTTGCAACAACAGTTAATGCAATACTATACCGTTACTTTTGCGAAAAATTTGGGGCTTGAGCCGCAGCAACTGGCATTACTAAATGAGCCAGCAATCATCAACTATTTATATTTAGACAAAAATATTAAGTCGGAAGACAGCCCCGGCTCTACTACCGCTATTGGTATGATAATTCTTATCGCGGTAGGTGTATTCACTTCTTTTGGTCAGTTATTTGTCAGTATTACTGGCGAAAAACAGCAACGAGTAACCGAGCAACTTTACTCCTCAATAAGCCCTCAAACGTGGATAGACGGTAAAATATTCGGGCAAATATTACACTCTATTAAAGCAATGTTTACCACCGCGATCACCAGCTTACTCGTGTTTGCTTTTATCGCCGTGATAATAGAAGGCGACGCACTAAGTTTTAGCTTTATTGATTGGTCGTTACTGCCTTGGTTAATTGTTTTTGCTATTACTGGCGTTTATTTTTGTACCGCATTTATGGCGGCTATTGCTGCCGCGATAGACGATCCTAATCACAGTGCAAAAACCAGCATTATGTTATTGCCTTTAGTGCCCATTATTATTACCTTTTTAACAATGGATAGCCCGTCAGGTTGGGCATTAACGTTTTTAAGCTTTTTCCCATTAACTGCATTTTCTGCTATGCCTGTAAAAATGTCGCTTATTGATGTACCGCTTTGGCACCCTTTACTGTCATTAGCGCTTAGTATTGCGCTATGCATTATTATTAGAATTATGGCGGCACGCTTATTTAAAATGGGCATGTCAATGTACGGCAAAGAACCTTCACTAAAAGAGATGATACGCTTAGCGCTAAGTAGTGCCAAATAACTTATTAACACGTAATATTAATGGCCGTTAAAGCTACGGCCATTTTCCTTCACCATAAAACACTGGATATAAAAACAGTATTCGACTACACTATTGTCTATCTGCTTCTCTCGTATATTTATTAATTACACTCATGAATTTATACATTGCTGAAAAGCCCAGTTTAGGGCGCGCAATTGCTGACGCATTACCTAAACCCCATAAAAAACAACAAGGCTATATTGAAGCTGGCAATGGTGATGTGGTGACATGGTGTATTGGTCATATTTTAGAGCAAGTAGAACCCGACACGTATGACCCAAAATTTAAGAAGTGGCAGCTCGAACATTTACCTATTATTCCTCAACAGTGGCAACTCAAACCAAAGTATAAAACGAAAAGTCAGTTAACCGTTATTCGTACGCTAGTAAAAAAAGCAAATCAGCTTATACATGCTGGCGACCCTGATCGCGAGGGACAGCTTTTGGTTGATGAGGTTATTGATTACTTAAAAGTAAGCGCAACCAAAAAGAAAAATATTCAGCGCTTATTAGTGAATGATTTAAACACGTCAGCAGTAAAAAAAGCATTAAAACAACTAAAACCGAACCAAGCATTTGCACCACTTTCAATTTCAGCATTAGCGCGTAGCCGAGCTGATTGGCTATACGGCATTAACTTAACGCGCGCTTACACTATTCAAGGCGGAAAAGTAGGTTACCAAGGGGTATTATCAGTTGGGCGGGTACAAACCCCAGTGTTGGGACTAGTGGTTAATCGGGATACTGAAATTGCCAACTTTGTTGCTAAACCTTTTTATCAAGTAAGTGCCGATATAACCACTCCAAACAATGAAAAGTTTAGTGCGCTATGGCAACCCAGCAAAGCTTGCTTACCCTACATGGACGAAGACAACAGAGTATTAGTGAGGAGTTTAGCTGAAAATGTTATTAGCCGAATAGCCGATCAACCCGCAGTTGTTAGCGCGGTAAAAAATGAAGATAAAAAGCAGCAACCTCCTTTACCTTTTAACCTATCAGCTTTACAAATAGCTGCGGCGCAACAGTTTTCGATGAATGCCAAACTGGTATTAGATGTTTGTCAGTCGTTATACGAAAAGCATAAATTGATTACCTATCCAAGATCTGACTGTCGTTATCTGCCAAAAGATCAACACAGCCAAGCAAAATCAATTGTTGCTCATATTGAACATTCAAATACAACACTCAGCGGCGCCGCAAAAGGTGCTGATACGAGCTTAAAAAGCTTTGCATGGAATGACAAAAAAGTGACCGCTCATCACGCCATTATTCCCACCGAAAAACCAGTAACCAATAGCCATTTAAATAACTTTGAAAGTAATGTGTATCAATTAATTATCCGCCAATACCTTGCTCAATTTTACCCTGTATACCGCTACGCCCATCGTAAAATATCGCTTAACATTGCTGGTGGACTTTTTACAGTAAGTGCTAATGTGCCAACACAGGTAGGCTGGAAATGCTTATACAAATCGTTATCGAGTAAACCAACCACACAGCAAGCTAGTGACGAACAGCAATTATTACCTGATGTAAAACAAGGCGAAGAATTACACTGCCTAAAAGGAAACTTGCTCGATAAATTAACCCAATGCCCTTCTGCATTTACCGATGCTACCTTGCTGGCAGCGATGACGGGAATTAATCGCTTTGTGAGCGACAAAACTCTTAAGACTGTACTAAAAGACACAGACGGTTTAGGCACCGAAGCAACACGTGCAGGTATTATTGAATTGCTTTTTAAGCGAGGATATTTACAACGACAAGGTAAAAAAATACAGGCAACAGATGTCGGTACAGGATTGATTAATGCACTGCCCGAGCAATGTACCAAGCCCGATATGACCGCACAATGGGAAGCTACATTAAATGACATTGGTGAACAAGCAACAAGTTATCAACAATTTATGACGCCGCTAGTAGACACATTAACTGAACTAATTACAACCGCGTCAAGTCAATTACCTATAAGTTTACAAGGTGTTAAGTCTACACAAAAGCCAGTGTATAAAAAGCGACGAAGAATAAAAAAAGCCAATCAATAAACTATTGATTGGCTTTGATATATCGATAGTTATGTTTAAATACTACGATTAATTTTATTTAATTGATTCCACTTTAGCTTTAGACTCGATAAGTTAAAACCAATAAGTTTCATACTTATACACGCTCAATAACAGTGGCGATACCTTGTCCTAAACCAATACACATAGTCGCTAGGCCAATATTCACGTCTTTACTTTCCATTAAATTAATTAATGTCGTTGAAATACGCGCGCCTGAGCAACCTAGTGGATGACCTAATGCAATAGCACCGCCGTTAAGGTTGATCATATCGTCCATTTTATCTTCAAGACCTAAATGGCGTACACATGAAAGTGCTTGTGCCGCAAATGCTTCATTAAACTCAGCAAGTTCAATATCTTCAATTGATAAGCCAGCGCGTTTTAATGCTTTTTTAGTGGCAGGTACTGGGCCAAAGCCCATTGTTGAAGGATCGCAACCCGCAACCGCCATTCCACGAATTTTAGCGCGAGGTGTTAACCCTAACGCTTTCGCTTTATCAGCTGACATAACAAGCATTGCTGATGCACCGTCAGATAATGCAGATGACGTGCCAGCGGTAACCGTGCCGTTAACGGGGTCAAATACTGGGCGTAGCGCCGCTAGGCCTTCCGCTGTAGTTTCAGGGCGAATAACTTCGTCGTGCTCAATTAATTTAAGTGCGCCCATCGTGTCGTGACCAAGCGTTGGCACAATTTCGTTAGCCCAACGGCCTTCAAGCATTGCTTGATGTGCCCGTTGATGTGAACGCGCACCAAACGCATCTTGTTGTTCACGTGTTACGCCATGTTGCTTACCGAGTAATTCGGCTGTTAAGCCCATATTACCTGCTGCACGCGAAATGTATTTACTTAATGCAGGGTCAAAATCAACATCGTACATCATAGGCACATGGCCCATATGTTCTACACCACCAATTAAAAACACGTCACCTTGACCTGCCATAATGTTGGTAGATGCATCGTGTAATGCTTGCATTGACGAACCACATAAACGGTTTACCGTTACAGCACCCGTTGATTTAGGAATGTCTGTTAACAACTGAGCATTACGCGCAATGTTAAAACCTTGTTCTTTGGTTTGTTTAACATTACCCCAAATAATATCTTCAATTAACGCAGGGTCTAAATTAGGGTTACGCACCAATAATTGTTGCATTAAATGTGCTGAAAGCCCTTCTGCTCTCACATTTCTAAAAACACCCGCTTTAGAGCGTCCCATTGGTGTACGAATACAATCGACAATTACGACTTCTTTCATGGTTTTCTCCTCGGCTTAAGCTGTTTTTACGTCAGTTGTGAAGTAAGATTTACCTGATTTGGCCATTTCGCGCAAACCATCAGTTACTTGGTAAATTTCACCTAAGTGGGCATATTTATCTGCCATGGCAATAAAATTATCTAAACCTAATGTTTCTAAATAACGCATTGGGCCCCCTCTAAATGGAGGAAAGCCGAGCCCATAAATTAAGCCCATATCAGCTTCAGCGGCAGTATCGACTACGCCTTCTTCTAAACAACGTATCACTTCATTGATCATAGGGATCATTAAGCGAGCAATAATTTCGTCGGCTTCAAATGCTTTAGCATCTGCGTTAAATAAATCGTAAGCCGCTTGTGCTGCAACTTTTGTTGGCTTACCACGTTTATCTTTACCATAATCGTAGAAACCCGTGCCGTTTTTCTGGCCAAATCGCTTAGCGTTATATAATGCACTTACTGGGTCACCATCAATTTTACCCATACGTGTTGGGAAACCGTCTGACATTACACCAGTACAGTGATCAGCAGTATCAATACCCACAACATCAAGTAAGTATGCAGGCCCCATTGGCCAGCCAAATTGTTTTTCCATGATTTTATCAACCGCGGTAAAGTCTGCTCCCTCTAGTACTAACTGACTAAAGCCGGCAAAGTACGGGAATAAAACACGGTTAATATAAAAGCCAGGACAGTCGTTAACTACGATAGGTGATTTACCCATTTTAGCAGCATAAGCCACAACGGCTGCCACGGTTTCATCAGAAGTATCTTTACCACGAATCACTTCAACTAATGGCATTTTATGGACTGGATTGAAAAAGTGCATACCACAAAATTTGTCTTTGCGTTTAACACTTTGCGCTAATAAGTCGATAGAAATGGTTGAGGTATTTGAAGTTAGAATTGCGTCTTCACTAACATAGCTTTCAACTTCCGCCAGCACTGCTGCTTTAACTTTCGGGTTTTCAACCACCGCTTCTACTACAATATCTACATTTTTTACGCTGTCGTAACTTAACGTTGGCGTAATATTATTTAACACGCCAGCCATTTTTTTCGCATTAATACGACCACGGTCTGCAAGCTTAGATAAAATACCAGCTGCTGTGGTTAAACCTAGGTCTAACGCAGGGTCGTTAATATCTTTCATTACAATAGGCGTGCCTTTATAGGCCGATTGGTAAGCAATACCGCCACCCATTATGCCAGCACCTAATACGGCAGCTTTATTTACTGCTTTAGTTGCTAATTTACCTGCTTTTTTCGCTTTACCTTTAACCACTTGATCCGCTAAAAACAAGCCAATTTGCGCAGTGGCTGCATCTGTTTTCGCAAGTTTGGCAAAACCTTTATTTTCTAGCGCCATTGCCCCAGTACGATCAAGGCTAGCTGCCGCTTCAATAGTTTTTACCATTTCCATTGGCGCTGGGTAGTGTTTACCCGCTTTAGCAGCGATCATCCCTTTACACGTAGTAAAAGTCATCACTGTTTCAACAGGGCTAAGTTTGAGTGCTTCCAGCTTAGGTTGACGTTTAGCGCGCCAATCTAATTTATTGGCAATAGCGTCATTCAGCATGTTAAGTGCTGCTTCTCGTAAATGTTCAGGGGCTACTACAGCATCAAGCAAGCCAACAGCCAATGCTTGTTGAGGCTTATGCGCTTTGCCTGTAGACATCCACTCAACCGCGTTATCTGCACCAATTAATCGAGGTAAGCGTACCGTACCACCAAAACCTGGCATTAAACCAAGCTTAACTTCAGGTAAACCAATAGAGCAACTTGTGTCTGCTATACGGTAGTCACAAGCTAAGCTCATTTCACAGCCGCCACCTAAAGCAAAACCATTAAGGGCAACCACCGTTGGCATGTTAAGGTCTTCAAATGAGTCAAATACATCTGAGCCTTCTTTAATCCACGGTATTAACGTTTCTTCAGGTAATTTAAAGGTTTCTAAAAATTCAGTAATATCTGCGCCAACAATAAAGTTAGACTTGCCAGAGGTAACTAATACACCTTTTGCCTCTGCACATTGATTGATAGCCGCTATTGCAGCTTTATAGTCTTGAAATGTTGCTTGATCAAATTTGTTTACTGAGCCTTCAGCGTCAAATTTAAATTCTACGATGCCATTTTCCAATAACTCGGCGGAAAGGCTTTTACCTTGAAATAACATGCCTAGTCTCCTCATATTAACTTAGAATAAATACCCACTGCGCCCCAATAATTCATACTTTGAGACGGGAATTAGGTATGACTTGCTTATAATAATAGTTGACTGAGTGTGCCTTGAAAGAAATATAAATGCAAACTTTTTAAACAAGCGTTTTAATTGGGTGTGTTAATTATCTTATTGATGGAGGAGTTGGTGCCGTAAAAGCCTGATAAGCGGTGCTTATGTATTCCCTTAAACGCTATTTAGTTAGCCATTGTCGCTGCATTTCCATATATAAAAATGAAGCTGACCATGCAATAAGTACTAATCCTACTAGCGACTCAATACCCGCTAAATATCGAATACTCCCCATCGGCTCTATATCACCAAAACCAACAGTGCTATAAACAGTAAATGAAAAGTAGCTGCAGTCGAGTAAACTGCCATTAAAATTGCCACTTAACTCTCCCCATCCTTTTGCATCATTCATCCAGTAATAGGCAAACGCGAACAGCCAAATTTCAATCACATGGGCAACAAAAGTCCCAAAAACTGCCAGTAATAACTTAAAGCGGTGACTTAATTTCATTATAGGAATATATCGAGCAAGTCGATAAAGAAATTCGTAATGAATAAGAACAGCAATTGCAATAATTAAGCTATTGACCAAAAAAACAGACATCATTATGCTTTCACCATTCTTATATATCGTATGTTATTAATCACTTTGTAGTGCATCTATCGGATCAAGTTTTGATGCCTTTATTGCAGGATAAACACCAAAAACTAAGCCAACCATGGCACAAATACTAAAGGATAAAATAATCGCGCTAATTGACCACGACACAGCCCATTCAGAATATATTGAAATTAATTCAGATAACAAAATACCGAAAACAACCCCCAATACTCCACCCATAATTGAAATGGTAAAGCTTTCCGCAATAAACTGAATTTGAATATCTTTTTGAGTGGCGCCCACCGCCCTGAGTAGGCCTATTTCTTTAGTACGTTCTAATACGGTAGCCAGCATAATATTCATAATACCAATACCACCAACAAGTAATGAAATACCTGCCACACACGACATCACAATATTAAATATTTGCTGTGTTTGTTTTTGCTGAGCTAACAATGCTGCGGGAACAACAATATTGTAATCATCAACATCATTATGGCGCCTATCTAATAAATGTCCAATGGCAACAGCTGCTTGAATTGGGTCCACCGTATCGGCTACTTTCAGTTTTAAGCTGCTGACTTCGCTAGCTAAGTTTTTACTCGCATACTTATGAATCGCAGTTTTTAGTGGAATAAACACTTGGTTTTGATCACCACCGAGCTTAATACCTTGAAATTCATCTTTCTTTAAAAATGGCGGAGACAACACCCCCACCACTTTAAACCATAAGTGATTAATTTTAACATTTTTACCAACCGCTCCGCCTAACGGAAAAAGCTGCTTCGCTGTTGATGAGCCTAGCAGAGCGACTTGTGCAAAAGCCGCGTTATCTTCTTTGGTTAACACCCGACCTTTTGCTAAGGTAAATTTAGATAGTGAAAAATAGCTCGGGCTCACTCCAACCGCTTCACCGTCACTTTTACCTGATGCGCTAAAAATAGCGTATGTTTCAACATTTTTTTGCGCGCTAAAGTCAACAACAAAGGGTAACGACTTAGTGCTTATTTCACCATCTCGAATCGTTAGCCCTCTTGAGTGTTTACGCTGCTCTTTTAGCTCTTTTTCTTCAAACGACTTACTTTCAATAATTAAGTTTTGTAGCCCCATGGTATTAATCGTTTTTAGTGCTTCGCGTTCTGCTCCTTCACCAATATTAAGCATAGCGATAACCGCACCAACACCAAATATCATGCCTAGCAGAGTTAATAATGTTCTGAGTTTATGCTGTAGCAGTTCGTCAAACGTATCAATAATTAGTGCAAGATATTTCATTAGCTTTTCTCCTGCGAGGTTAGTGATACTTGCTGCCCGAGTGTTAGCCCCAACTTAATTTCAATATGGCTCAAACTTGCTTGTCCAACTTCAACTTTAGTTTTAACAAAGTCACCACCTTGATACAGATAAACAAACGATTCATTTTGATCTGAAAAAACGCTTTGTTTAGGCACTATCATTTTGGCTTGCTTAGCCATGATCTCAATCGATGCTTCAATTTTTTGTCCAGGTACAAACTGTTCCGGATGTTGCTGATCTAAAATTACCACCACTTCAAAATATTTTTGAGGGTCGCCACGGCGAATTGTTTTAGGAAAAGGCGCGATAGACTCAATTTTTCCAGTAAATACTTGCTCCGCATTAGCATTTAAACGAAAGTTCACTGGCTTATCTTTTGCCAAATCAATCGCTTCGTTTTCGATCACTCTTAATTTTGCTTTCATTACACTAATGTCGGGTAATTCGGCAATTTTTTGTCCTGGCCACATAGTTTGGCCTGTTCGCGCTTTTTCACCACGCCAGTTAATTTTATACGCGAGTAATCCATCATGTGGTGCTTTAATTTCTAACTGCGATAAACTTGCACTCAGCTGATCAAGTTTAGCTTGATGCAATTGCTGCTTCATTTTAAGCAAGCCCATGTCACCCTTAGCACTTTCACTAAAGCTGTCGTTTTTCCAATTAAGATAATTTTGCTTCGTCCCTAAGTATTCGGCATTTTGTAATGACTCAATAATTTCTAATTTCGAACGAATACGCTCATCTTCAATTGAAAATTGTTCTGCAAAGATTCTTTCTTGATCGACCATAGTAATATCTTTGTTAATACCACTAAGGTCTTTTTTTAATTCACCACTTTTATTGAGCATATCTTGCTGTGTTTTCGCCAATTCATTACGTTTATTTTTGCTTTGTATTTGCATAGACTCACCGTCAAAACGCACAATAACATCACCTTTTTTAACGTGTGAATATTCAGGCGCAAGCCAAGAAACAACTTGTACGCCATTACGCGACATTGGTGCACTGATCACTGTCGCCTGCGCCGCAAATAGTTCACCTTTTGCAGGAATAGAGACATCAAATTCTTGTTGTTTAACTTGATAAAGCAAAGGAGTTGGTTGAGGGTCGGCACACCCTAATAAAAATAAAACGGCTAGCCCACTAATTAATTTTTTCATAATGCGACCACATCTCCTTGTTTCAGGCCTTGTTTTACGATAACGCTATTACCGGTGACTTCGGCTATTTTGACTTCAACTTGTGACTCGCCTAATGTATCTATACGCGTAACATAATGTGCATGGTCAATCGTATTAATGACACTTGCTGGTAGTGTTAAGGCATCTGTAATGGTTTTTGCAATCACTTCAACGCGCGCGGTCATACCTGGGCGCATCACTTTCAGGTCTATTTGGTCAAATTCAATAATCGCATCAAAAATTCGCTTTCTGTCTTGATTGGTTTTATCGCGAAACACTTTTCCTAAGTGACTTACTTTACCCCATGTAACGATTTCTTGCGTGCCATCTAAGGTTATTTTTACACGTTGTCCGATAGCAATTCGCCCACTATCCGGTTCAAGAATTTGGGCTTTAAGTTGCATTTGTTCAAGTACCGATAGTTCCACAACCGGTTGTCCAAAATTAACGGACTCTCCTTCAGCTGGTTTTTCTCCTTCCCAATTACTGCGATATATCACCATGCCGTCGATTGGCGCCTTCACTTTAAGGCGCTCAATGTCGCCTTTTAAATTGTTTACTTTCGCTGCTAACCTTTCAACCTTGCCCTCGGCCAGCTTTAAATTAAGTGCGGTGCTGGTTTGATGATAGGTAAGTTTTCGCTTAGCCAGTACCCAGTCATTATTAGCAATAGTAAAGTCTATTTCACTTTTTTTACGATCATTAGCTGAGCGGCTATGATCCACTATTTCAGCTATACGCTTGGCTTTGTCGTGCTCCATTTTTTTTTCGGCAAGGCTTAGTACAAGTTCTTGCTCTTTTTCTGTCTCTTTAATTTTTTTATTGGCCAACTCTTTTTTCGCTTGCGCTAATTGCCCTTGTTGTTCAATTAACCTTTCCGTTATTTTTTTGTCATCGAATGACACGATCACCTGACCTTTTTTTACTTTGCTATTTTCAGGGATCAGCTTTTTAATTTGATACTGCCACATTTGTGAAACCGAAGGTGGAGCGATAAGTGCAGTACTTTTAGACTCAAGTTCAGCGCTTGCTTTAACTAAAATATCGACAGACTCCTGCTTTACCGTTACCGAAGGCGCTTGTTCACAAGCAAATAAAGTTAAGGTCGTAAAAAGTAAAAGTAATTTATTCATTGGTGGCTCCTTTAAATTCTAATTGAGCACTCATACCAGGTAGTAATGTAATGTCGTCTTCAATAGTAAATTCTGCAATGGCGCGATAGTAAACATCTTCTCCCCACAATCTGCGTTCTTCAGGCTGAGTTGATAACTCGGTGATTTGGGCGGTAAAATTTTTCTCGGGATAGGCGTCAAATACTAATTTTGCACTGTCATTCACTACCACTTTTTTATAATCAACTTCATGTATCCATGTTTCAATATATAAGCCGTTGATTGAGGCTATTTCAGCTATTTTCCATGCAGGCTGTGCGGTCATACCTACAAATATTTTTTCGCCATTCCAAGGGTGGTTGGCATATAAAATAGGGCCTGAACGCTCGGCATACAGGCTCATTTTTGACAGTTTTTTACGATTATAATCAAGATCAAACTGATGCTTTTCAATTGTTAATTGCTGCTTGGCAATATTCACATTATTAACAACTTTTTGTTGTGCGAGTTCATCTTTCGCTTTCGCGTTAGCTAATAATGCTTTCTCTAAGTCTAATTGGTATTTTTCATAGTCATACTGACTTAAATGTTCAACCGAAATTGACGCATCTACACGCGCTTTTTCAAGTAATAATTCCGTTCTTTTTTGTGCAAACTCTTTTTCCATTAATTGTTGCTTAGCTTGACTTTGTGCACGCTCTAACTCTTCTTGAGCGGCAATAACATTCACTTCGGTTTGCTCAATAGTGCTTTGAATAGCACCACTGTCGAACACAACAACTAAATCACCTTTTTGTACCACTTCTCCTTCTGGGATCATCCACTGCAGTTGGACACGCCAATTATCCGTTTTAGGGGAGTAAAAGGTTTGATTGTCTGACGCTTTTATCTCACCTGATAATAATAATGCCGTGCTAGCCATGCAGTTTGTTGAAAGTAAAAGAAGTGAAGCCAATCCAACTATTTTTAACATGAGGTATCTCCTATAACTTCGCCATCTTTCATACGAATAACACGCTGTGCATAAGCGGCAATATCTTCTTCATGCGTCACCATAACAATAGTTTGGCCTTGCTTATGTAAGTCGCATAACAGATCCATTATTTCGTATGAAGTTTTAGAGTCTAGGTTACCCGTAGGTTCGTCGGCAAAAATAACTTTAGGTGTATTAACCAAAGCACGTGCAATAGCAACCCGTTGGCGTTGCCCGCCCGACATTTCAAAAGGCTTATGATGAGAACGAGACGACAAGCCAACCTTTTCAAGCATGACGTTACCTCTAGCTTCTGCTGCTTCTTGTTCAATATCGCTGTACCTTAAAGGTAGAATGACATTATGCAATGCTGATAATCGAGGTAATAAGTGGAACGTTTGAAATATAAAGCCTATTTTACTATTACGAATTTTCGAGAGTGTTATGTCGTCAATACTCTTAATTGACTCATTTGAGAGAAAATATTCACCTGCTGTTGGCGTATCTAAACAGCCCAATATATTCATTAATGTCGACTTTCCCGAACCCGAGGTTCCCATAATCGCGACAAACTCATTTTCTTTAATAGTCAATGTTACATTTTTAAGTGCATTAACTTCTGACTCACCACTTCCGTATGTACGGCTAATATTTTCTACCCTGATCATTCAGGCTTCCTATTTTTTCGTAATAATTCAAGCTGCAGGCAATATACCTGCTACAAAATTCAAACACAATCAGCCGCAATAACCAATTTGGGAATATCGCCCACAACAAGCTAAACTTAGTGGAAAATCGAGTAATTAAAAGCGCGAAACAGCAGATAAATTAGCGTATTATGTAAGACCTATACAATCACTATTTTTATTCTTATGTCACTTATTAATCGCATTAATAAACCTGAAAACTTACTGCTTGCCATGGCGTTTATTATGCCTTTAGTGTTTTCAGTGTGGATGGTATTACTGAATAATTTTGTTATTGAAAAAGCACAATTTACAGGTAAAGAAATAGGAATGTTACAAAGCTTACGTGAAGTACCTGGCTTTTTAGCATTCACTGTAATTTATTTGTTACTATTTGTTAAAGAACAAAAATTAGCGATTATTTCACTATTTTTAACCGCATTAGGCGTTACGTTAACGGGTTATTTTCCTACGATATACGGACTATATATTACAACAATTGTGATGTCGGTCGGCTTTCATTATTTTGAAACAGTCAATCAATCGTTAACTTTACAGTGGATTGATAAAGATAAAACCGCTCACTTTATGGGTAAGGTGCTGTCGGCTAAGTCAATCGCCTCTTTACTCGCATTTAGTAGCATATGGCTATTAATGGAAAAGCTTGCTTGGGACTATAAAAGCACTTATGCCTTATTTGGCGGCTTAGGGCTTGTATTCACACTATTGTTAGCACTTACTTTTAAAGAATTCCCCCAACATACTGAACAAAATAAACACTTAGTATTACGTAAGCAGTACTGGTTGTTCTATGCCTTAACCTTTTTTAGTGGCGCTAGACGGCAAATATTCGTCGTTTTTGCAGGCTTTTTAATGGTGGAAAAGTTTGGTTATAGTGTTGCTGACATTAGTGCTTTATTCTTAATTAATTATGTTTTTAATTGGTTGTTCGCCGCCAAGATTGGCAAAATTATTGGTGTAGTTGGTGAACGTAAAGTACTTAAGTTTGAATACATCGGCTTAATACTTTTGTTTGTTGCTTATGGTTTAGTTGAAAATGGCACCATAGCGGCAGTGCTTTATGTGATTGATCATTTGTTTTTTGCTTTAGCCATTGCAATAAAAACCTATTTTCAAAAAATAGCCAAGCCTGAAGATATAGCTTCAACCGCAGGGGTTAGCTTTTCAATCAATCATATTGCTGCAGTTGTTATACCCGCAATTTTAGGTGTTGTGTGGGTAATAAATTCATCATGGGTTTTTTATGTGGGTGCTGCTTTTGCGTGTTGCTCTTTAGTGCTATCGCATTTAATTCCTACAACCCCATCACTTGGCTGCGAGTTTAAATATTTAGAGGGAAAAGAAAAAGGTAGCAACGCATAGCATTACTACCTTTATTAGTTTTTTATTTTCATATTAATGCGCCATAAGCACATCGAAAACTCGCTTTAACTATTTTCTCTTAAAAAAGCTAAAAATTCAGTTTCGGGCATAGGCTTCGCATAATAAAAGCCTTGCACTTCATCACAGCCTAATGTTTTTAAATGTTCTTGCTGAGCGATTTCTTCAATACCCTCAGCAATCACCGTTAAGTTCATCTGTTTACCTAAATTAATAATCGTATCAGCAATAATTGACTGGCCCGGCTCTGCAATATGAGTAATAAAAGAACGATCAACTTTTAAACGATCTAATGGCAGTTTTTGCAAATAACTCATTGACGAATAGCCTGTACCAAAGTCGTCTAATGCGATATTTATGCCTTCTGCTTTTAATTGCGTAAGTGCATCTACAACCACTTGTGGCTCGTCCATCAAAATATTTTCAGTGATTTCTAATTCTAATTTATTAGTTACTACTTGGTGATTCTTAGTTGTTTCAATGATGCTTTCAACAAAGTTGTCTTTTTTAAATTGCGGTATAGAAACATTTACCGAGATGCCAACGTCATTAAAGTTATGAGACTCAAGCACTTTAATAGTTTTACATGCCTGATTAATAACCCAATCACCAATATCAATAATTAACCCTGAATATTCTGCAAGGGGAATAAATACGGCGGGAGAAATAAATTTCCCATCAGCAGTACGCCACCTAAGTAAGGCTTCAGCACCAATAACTTTACCAGTCGCTAAGTTTAGCTGTGGTTGATACCAAAGCTCTAAGCGATTTTCAGCGAAGTCTGTACGCAACTGGCGGATCATGCCTAAGCGCCATAACGTTTGCTCTTCCATTTCTTGTTTGTAATAAACAAAGTGCTCTTGGCTACTCTTTTTCGCTAAATTTAGGGCGATGTTAATTTGGTTTAATACTTTAACACCTCGTGAACCAGCATCTTCTTTTAGGCATAAGCCAAAACAAGCTTTAACAGGCAAATTTTGTTCGCCTGCAGAAAAAGGTTCAACAAACAATTCATTTAAATGCTCAGGGTTAACCAATGATTGTGGACCAATTATCCCAAAAACATCGGCGCCAACACGTGCTATTTGACAAGCACTCGAAAGCTTTTTCAAACGAGCGGTAACTGCCATTAATAGCTGATTACCTAAATCTTGTCCTAAACCATCATTAATATCGCTAAATTGGTTTAAATCGAGTAAAACAGCAACTTGCGTTTGATCATCACTTTGACCAAATTGATCAAGTAAGTTTACAAACTCGAGTCTATTGGGCAACTCTGTTAACCAATCTTTATAAGCTGCATTTCTAAGTTTTTGAAATAAGTGTACGTTTTCGTAACCAATTGAAATATTAGTGAGAAATACTTCAATTAACTGTTGATCAATTTCAGATAATGGCGTTTCAAATTCAATATAAATAACGGCACGGAAACCACCACTTGACAGGTAAAAGCATGACTCATGCGTACTAAGTTGATGCTGTTTTTGCTGAAAGCTACGATTAATTAACTCTTCTGTACTTTCATTGCCTAGAGCAACTGTTTTTTGATTAACTACATCATCGCTTAATCCTAATTGACCAAGGACATGCAAACTAAGATCATCGGCGGAATCAACAATTCCTTGCCCTCTAGCACAAAAAACACTTTGCTTAATATCAGCTAAATTAGTCAGTTGGCTTAATACACCTGCTGCATACTTATGAACCGAATGTAGTTCTAATAGCTCCGCTGCAGCCGCAATAATTTTTTCTAAACCTTGACGATTTTGGGTAACAGTATCTATTTGTTGGTAAGAGCGAATGGCGGCATAAACCGTAGTGACTAATTTTCGGCGGGTTAATTCTGTTTTCGTTTTATAATCATTAATGTCGTAATCTTTAATGACACTTTCTTCAGGTGCATAACCAGGCTGCCCCGTTCTTAAAACAATACGAATATCAGCGCGATCCAGTGTTTCTCTTATGTGTTTAACAACATTTAAGCCCGCGTCGTCAGTTTCCATCACCACATCAAGCAGTACTAATACTACGTCTGGGTGTTGCTCAATAAGTTGATTCGCATCTCGTCCTGAATATGCATGCACGTATTCCAGTCGTTTGCCGAGCACAACGAGATCAGATAATGCTAACTGAGTCACAGAATGAATTTCAGGATCGTCATCAACTATTAATACTTTCCACGTACCATTTGTTAAATCATCAAGAATTTCATCTTCATCACTATCGTCGATAAACAAAAAATCTTCGCTGGTATCTTCAGATTCTTGCATACTACCCTCAAATTACTAGCCTAAAACACTAGTTAATTTTCATAAAAATTCACGCTAAAAATATTATTTTAATTTCTTTTATAATGACATCATAAAAGTCAGCGAAATATTATTCAACTAACTATTCAATTTATATTGAATTCTTTCAACAATATGACATTATTGCTGTAAGTTTAGGTAATTATTTTAACCTTTACACTTATTTCTTCATTTTTTTATTAAATATTTGTATTTTATAATTTTACTCACTCTTTTGGCTTATTAAATAAGGGATGTACGGGCGTATGAAAATTTCAAAAACTTCCATTTCTCCTGTAACCCCAGCAAGTAAAATAGAAAAGACAAACATAACAACAAGTAGTGACAATACACAGAAATCTACGAATACCCAATCAAAGGCAGGCTTTTCTTCTCAGGTACAATTACTTAATTTAGCCAAGCAATTTATGATTGACGGTGCGTTAATACCTGCCAATAAACAATCTCCCCTTGAAGAAAGAACACAAAAACACGAACGTTATGTTCGTTTAAGAAAGCAGCAAAACCTTGAACTAATTATTCAGAAAGCGATTCAATATTGTTCAGATAACAAAATAACAGATAGAGCAGATGTTGACTGGTTTAATAGCTTTACCGAATTTGCTGAGGGCGTTAGCAATCCGAGTATGCAGGAGTTATGGGCGAAAATTTTAGCGTTTGAAGTAACCAAACCGGGGTCCTTTTCATTAAAAACATTAACCGCCTTTAGAACCATGAGTATTAATGAAGCTAAATTATTTGCTAAAGCATGCGCAATTACAGTTAAAGATAGTTCGCGCAAAAACCTTAGAATAATTTCAGGTTCGTCTCAATTACCAGGGATGTTGAATTTTTTTAGCAAGCAACGTATTCAAAAGGTTAACTTGAGTAAATTCGGTTTGTCTTATGCGGAGCTATTAACATTGGCAGATAATCATCTGCTTTTTATACAAGAAACTGAATCGGCCCCAATTGCACTAGGCGAAGAGTTTCATTTCTATGGTAATAATGAAGCAATTACCTTTACAGCAAATAAAGGTAATTGCTTATTAAGTTTCTACAAATTCACTGCTATTGGTGCTGAGTTAGCAAGTTTAATTAGTGACACTATTGATGAACAATATTTACAGACTGTGAAAGAAACATTGTCACCTCATTTTAGTAGTCACTAAAAGTCAGTTATATACCGTCACCGTCTGTATGTAGGCCACATTCTCGAGCCATGCCTGAAAAGCGCGTGTCACTTTCATCCATACCTAATGTTAATGGCTTGGTACTATGGGTATCACCTACCGACACATATCCTTGATCCCATAACGGATGATAGGGCAGGTTATGCTTGGTTAAGTACTGGTGTACGTCTTTGTTTGACCAATCGATAATTGGATGCACTTTAAAACGGCCACGTAATATACTTACCACAGATAAGCCTTCCCGATGCGATGACTGCTGACGGCGAACACCAGAAAACCAAGTACCTGCACTTAGTTGATCTAGCCCTCGTTCAAGTGGTTCTACCTTGTTACGGCGATTGTATGCCTTTAATGACGTAGCATCTTTCGCCCACTCTTCGCCATACTTTGCCATTTGCCAAGCCGCACTTTCTTGCGCGCTAAACACATGTAAATTTAATTTTAGTCGTTCAGCTAAGGTATCAATGAACTGATATGTTTCGGGAAATAAATGCCCAGTATCAGTTAACAATACAGGAATATTCGCATCAACTTGCGTAAGCATGTGCAACATAACCGCCGACTGAATACCGAAGCTTGAAGACAACACAAAGTGTGATGGCAAGTTTTCCATTGCCCACTCAACTCGAGCAATCGCACTTTGTTCTTCAAGTAATTCATTCCATTGATTTAACCAAGGCTCAGGTAATGACGCTGGAAAACGGTTATTGATCACAGGCTTTTGTGCAGTTGAAGGAATATTAGTCATGAAAATCTCGCTTACTCACTTTAACTTCGGCAATAATACCTACGCGAATGACAAAATCTCCAAAGCCTTCGTTCACTTCTCGCTCCGTAGACCAACGTGCCACTAAGCTGTCTATTTCAGCGAGTACATCTTGTTCATTTAAGTTTTCTTTATACATTTTAGGTACACGAGTACCGCTAATATTGCCGCCTAAATGCATATTATATTTACTTGGCCCTTTACCCACTAAGCCAATTTCAGCCAACATTGCGCGACCACAGCCATTTGGACAACCCGTAACACGTAAAATAATACTTTCATCAGCAACATTATGCTTAGCAAGAATACCTTCAACATCATCAACTAAGCTTGGTAGGTAGCGTTCAGCTTCTGCCATCGCTAACGGACACGTAGGGAACGCAACACATGCCATTGAGTCTTTGCGTTGCTTTGAAACACCATCGTCCATTAAGCCATGTAAGCGAGCTATTGCTTCAATTTGATCTTTGTCTTCCGATGA
Organism: Thalassotalea sp.; assembly: GCA_049613795.1. Lineage (GTDB taxonomy): Bacteria > Pseudomonadota > Gammaproteobacteria > Enterobacterales > Alteromonadaceae > Thalassotalea_B. The sequence continues at coordinate 42,285 of JBMZCX010000007.1, forward strand.
CACACCAGCAACAATTAGGTTTTGGTTCGCTGTCATTCTAAAGTCGCCTTTATGAATTTTAGCGATTTCAGCAACACCTGTTTTAAGCGGTTTACCTGGATGATCTAACAAACGGCCATTTTCAATAAATAGCGCTAAGTGATGCTTTCCATCAAAGCCTTCAACCCAACCGATACGATCACCACGGCCAGTAAATGTATAAGGACGAGAGTTTTCAAACGCTATGCCCGCACGCTTTTCAACTTCCGCTTTAAATACGTCAGTGCCGACACGATCTAAGGTATATTTAGTTTTGGCATTTTTACGGTTAACACGATTACCCCAATCTCGCTGTACAGTAACAACGGCTGCTGCAACAGCTAAGGTATTCGCTAATGGTACAAAACCAAAGTCATCTGCTTTACGCGGATAAGTCGCTTTGTCGCCATGTGTCATGGCTAATCCACCGCCTACTAGCACATTAAAACCAACTAGTTTGCCGTTATCCGCAATGGCAATAAAATTTAAGTCATTTGCATGAACATCAACATCGTTTTGTGGTGGAATAACAACCGTTGTTTTAAATTTACGAGGTAAATAGTTACTTCCTAAAATAGGCTCTTCGGTTGCTTTACCTTCTGGCTCTTCAAGCTTTTCACCGTCTAACCAAATTTCAGCGTATGCGCGGGTTTTAGGTAATAAATGCTCACTAATTTTTGTTGCCCATTCATAAGCCTCTTGATGAAGCTCTGACTCAACAGGGTTAGTGGTACACAATACATTTCGATTAACGTCACCTGCGGTGGCAATTGAATCAATACCAATGCTATTTAATGTTTGATGCATTAGTTTAATATTTGGCTTTAATACACCATGAAACTGAAATGTTTGGCGAGTGGTTAAACGAATACTGCCGTACATGGTTTTATCCGTTGCAAATTTGTCGATAGCTAACCATTGTTCAGGTTTAATAATACCGCCAGGCATACGCGCACGTAACATAACATTATGCAATGGTTCTAACTTTTGCTTCGTTCGTTCGGCTCTAATATCGCGATCATCTTGCTGGTACATGCCATGAAAACGAATTAGCTGAAAATTGTCGCCATTAAAGCCACCCGTTACTTGATCAGATAAATCTTGCTCGATGGTGCCTCGTAAAAAGTTACTTTCTCGTTTTAAACGTTCGTTATCAGCCAATTTACCTTCGACAACTAATGGCCCTTGCTCTTTGGTTAAATCAGTCATTAATATACATCCTTCTGATAACGCTTTGCGTCACGTAAATCTTTTAAGTATTGTTGTGCTTGTTCAATGGTTTTGTTGCCTTGCTCTGCAATAATGTCTGTCAGTGCTAATTCAACGTCTTTTGCCATACGGCTCATATCACCACAAACGTATAGGTGAGCGCCGCGTTCAAGCCATTCAAATACGTCTTTCGCTTTTTCACGAAGACGGTCTTGCACATAAATTTTTTCAGCTTGGTCACGAGAAAAAGCTAAATCAAGACGAGTTAATAACCCCGACTTTAAATAGCCTTGCCACTCCACTTGATATAAAAAATCTTGGGTAAAGGTTTGGTCGCCAAAAAACAACCAATTATCACCCTCAGCTTCATTCGCTTCACGGTCTTGTAAAAAGGCTCTGAACGGCGCAATACCTGTACCAGGTCCAATCATGATCACAGGTGTATTTTTTTCAGCAGGTAAACGGAAGTTATCGTTGTGTTCAATAAACACATTAACGTCGCCACCTTCTTCAAGGCGCTTACCTAAAAAGCCTGATGCACCACCCGTACGGGTATGTGAGTTATTGGTATATTCAACTAAACCTACAGTTAAATGTACTTCTTCTTCAACTTCAGCTTGGCTTGATGCTATAGAATACAAACGAGGGGTAATTTTTCGAAGTGCATCAACAAATACTTGTAGTTCAACTTGCGCAGGTGCAGCTTTAATTACATCAATTACCTGATGGTTAGCGGCATATTCACGCGCAGCATTTTTATCTTCAGCTATTTTTATTAATGCCTCATTGCCTGATTGCTCAGCCCAAAAACCAATAAAGTTAACCGCCGTTTGGGTTATTTCTAACCTTGATATTAATGCTGCTTCTAGTGACAAAGTATTACCTGACACTTCCACACTATCGTTAGCAGAAAAACCAAGTGCACTGATTAGTTCACTAACAAGTGCTTGATCATTGTTAAACCAAACCCCTAAAGCGTCACCTGCCTGGTAAGTGATACCAGACTCACCGAGATCGATTTCAATATGACGAACATCTTTTTTAGAATCTCGCCCTGTAATTTTTTGGCTAATGCTCAGCTCTGCAGTGTACGGGTTATTCTTCGAGTATTGGCTCACAGCTCCGGCTGTAGGCATGGCAATAACATTAGCTGGGCCTTCTACATTACCTAGCATCTCTTTAGACTTAGCAATTATTTCAGTTGACCAATCGTTCGCGGCATCATCATAATCAACATCACAGTCAACGCGAGGTGCAATCTGTTTTGCGCCAAGTTTTGCTAAATACTCGTCGAAATCTTTACCCGTTTGACAGAAGAATTCATAACTCGTGTCGCCAAGCGCTAAAACACTGTAATGTAAATGGTCAAGCTTAGGGGCTTTTTTAGAGGCTAAGAATTCATGTAAAGCAATCGCATCATCAGGGGCTTCACCTTCACCATTAGTACTCGCAACAATCAGTAAATGCGTAACATTTTTAATACTTTTAGGCTTAAATTCACCCATGCTTTTACAATCAACGGTTAAGCCCTGCGCTTGTGCTTGTTCAGCTAAAGCCTTCGCAACACCTTTTGCATTCCCCGTTTGAGAACCAAAAAGTATAGTCAAAGTAGTTGATGCTTGTGTAAGGCTTGCTGTCGGTAGTACCGCAACAGAAGATCCTTCAGCCTTGGCCGCTAAATAGCCACTGGCCCATGCAAGTTGCAATGGAGAGTAGCTGCCAATAGTTTGTTGTAAAGACGCTAGTTGATTAGCATCTAACATTGTTTGATTTAAGTTTTGTTGATCTGGCAACATAGTGTCAATTAGCCCATTCCAAATTAATGAGGCAAATATAGACGTTGTTTGTTCAAAAGAAAAAGAATAGAAAGGGCTTTTTTATTCCATATTGGAATAAAAAAGCCGCTTTAATGAATAATTAAAGCGGCTTTAATAAGTTTGATACTAATTATTTTTTAGCGTCACGACCTTCACGCTTACGATCCGACTCTTTCAAGAATTTTTTACGAATACGAATGCTGTCTGGCGTTACTTCAACTAATTCATCATTATCAATGAACTCAAGCGCTTGCTCTAACGACATAACAATTGGTGGTGTTAGTGTTTGTGCTTCATCTGTACCTGAAGAACGAACGTTAGTTAACTGCTTACCTTTAAGTGCGTTTACAGTTAAGTCGTTATCACGGCTATGAATACCAATAACTTGTCCTTCGTAAATCTCTAAACCATGACCAATTAACATGCGACCACGTGATTGAAGGTTGAAGATTGCGTTTGTTAACGCCTTACCTGTTGCATTAGCGATCATTACACCATTTAAGCGTTGACCAATTTCACCACCTTTATGAGGGCCATATTGCAAGAACGTGTGGTAGATTAAGCCTGAACCAGACGTTAATGTCATAAATTCAGTTTGAAAACCAATTAAACCACGACTTGGCATGATAAAGTCCATACGAATACGACCTTTACCGTCTGGTGCCATATCCGTTAATTCAGCTTTACGAACGCCCATTTTTTCCATTATTGGACCTTGATGCTCTTCTTCAACATCAATAGTTACTGTTTCGTATGGTTCTTCAGTTTGACCATTAACTTCACGCATAATAACTTCAGGACGAGAAACAGCAAGCTCGTAACCTTCACGACGCATGTTTTCAATCAAAATACCTAAGTGAAGCTCACCACGACCCGATACTTTAAACTTATCAGGATCGTCTAACTGTTCAACACGTAATGCTACGTTATGAACAAGCTCTTTATCTAAGCGGTCTTTAATGTTGCGAGAAGTAACATATTTACCTTCTTGACCAGAAAATGGCGAAGTATTAACTTGGAAAGTCATGTTAATTGTCGGTTCATCTACAGATAAAGGAGGTAAAGCATCAACTTCGTTTGGACAGCAAATAGTGTCAGAAATTTTTAGCTCGCCTAAACCTGTAATAGCAATAATATCACCGGCATGTGCAACTTCTGCTTCATGACGTTCTAGGCCTAAGTAACCAAATACTTTACCCACTTTGCCGTTGTGTAATTTTCCGTTAGCGCCTTCAACCGTAACCTGTTGGTTCGGCTTAACTGAACCACGAGTAATACGCCCAACACCAATAACGCCTAAGTAAGAGCTATAATCAAGTTGAGAAATTTGCATTTGGAATGAACCATCAGCATCAGCGTCTGGCGCAGGTACTTGATCAACAATAGTTTGGAATAATGGAGTCATATCGGTGCCTTCAACACCTTCTTCCATTGATGCCCACCCATTAATTGCTGAAGCGTAAACTACTTGGAAGTCTAACTGGTCGTCAGTTGCACCTAAGTTATCGAATAAATCGAATACTTGGTCCATTACCCACTCAGGACGAGCGCCTGGCTTATCAATTTTATTGATAACAACAATAGGCTTTAAACCTTGAGCAAATGCTTTTTTCGTAACAAAACGCGTTTGCGGCATTGGGCCTTCTTGCGCATCAACAATAAGTAACACAGAGTCAACCATTGACATTACGCGCTCTACTTCACCACCAAAATCAGCATGGCCAGGAGTGTCTACAATGTTTACGCGGTAATCATTCCAGTTAATAGCCGTGTTTTTAGCTAAGATTGTGATACCACGTTCTTTTTCGATATCGTTTGAGTCCATTACACGTTCTTCAAGACCATTTCGTGCGTCTAAAGTACCTGATTGATCTAACAATTTATCAACTAAAGTGGTTTTTCCGTGGTCAACATGGGCAATGATTGCCACGTTTCTTAATTTATCTAACACAGGCGTTACTCGCTGTTAGCATTACTTATGTTATTTCGCTAATATAAAGCACGAACATAAATAACTAGGGCTATAATTGGGCGCGGATTATACAGTAATATTACCCACAAATATAGTAACAAATCGCTCATTATTTAATTCATTGTAGAAATCCTTTAGATGCCAGCGCACTAAAGTTAATAAACGCACCACAATGATCCTATTGATGCACCACAACAGTGCAGTATTGTATTAAGGATTAATTAAAACCTTTAATTATCAATAGGTTTACTATTGGCACACTATTCGCTTTAACGTGCTCAATAATATTTTTAAATAAATACCTGACGAAGTTAATTTTATTAACCAGTTAAATTATAATTCGGTATTCTGAATAACCCATGTGGAGAGGCAATATGTCACAAGCTGTATTAGATCTAATTAAAGAGAATGATGTAAAATTCGTTGATTTACGCTTTACGGATTCAAAAGGTAAAGAGCAACACGTTTCAATTCCTCATCATCAAGTAAATGAAGACTTCTTTGAAGATGGAAAAATGTTTGATGGCTCTTCAATTCAAGGTTGGAAAGGTATTGATGAATCAGACATGGTTATGATGCCTGACGCAGAAAGTGCCGTGCTAGACCCGTTTACAGAAGAAGTAACGTTAAACATTCGTTGTGACATTTTAGAACCTGCAACCATGCAAGGCTATAGCCGTGACCCTCGCTCTGTAGCACACCGTGCAGAAGAATATATGCGCTCTACTGGCATTGCTGATACGGTATTAATTGGCCCAGAACCAGAATTTTTTGTTTTTGACGATGTTCGTTTCCATACGGACATGAGTGGTTCTTTCTACAAAATTGACGATAAAGAAGCAGCTTGGAATTCAGGTACTGAATACGAAGAAGGTAATATGGGCCATCGTCCAGGTGTTAAAGGCGGATATTTTCCAACATCACCTGTAGACTCATCTCAAGACTTGCGTTCAGCAATGTGTTTAGTGATGGAAGAAATGGGCTTAGTGGTAGAAGCACACCACCATGAAGTAGCAACAGCTGGTCAAAATGAAATTGCTTGTCGCTTTAATACTATGGTGAAAAAAGCAGATGAAGTACAAATTTATAAATATGTAGTACATAACGTTGCACACGCTTACGGTAAAACAGCAACATTTATGCCTAAGCCGTTAGTGGGTGATAATGGTACAGGTATGCACGTTCATCAGTCATTAGCTAAAGACGGTGTTAACTTGTTTTCTGGTGATAAATACGGTGGGTTATCTGAAACTGCACTTTATTATGTGGGTGGTATTATTAAGCATGCAAAAGCATTAAACGCTTTTACAAATGCTTCAACTAACTCATATAAGCGCCTTGTACCAGGTTTTGAAGCTCCTGTAATGCTTGCTTATTCTGCACGTAACCGCTCGGCTTCAATTCGTATTCCTATGGTACCATCACCAAAAGCTATGCGTATTGAAGTTCGCTTCCCAGATCCAACAATGAACCCTTACTTAGGTTTCACTGCGATGTTAATGGCTGGTCTTGACGGTATCAAAAATAAAATCCACCCTGGCGATGCTATGGATAAAGACTTATACGACTTACCTGCTGAAGAAGCGGCGGCTATTCCACAAGTTGCTTCATCTTTTACAGAAGCATTAGATGCCTTAGAAGCTGATAAAGAGTTTTTAACTGCTGGTGGTGTAATGGATAATGACATGATTGATGCATACATTGGTCTTAAACGAGAAGAAGTCGAGTTACTAAATTCAACCACTCATCCGGTTGAATTTGATATGTATTACAGCGTTTAATAGCAAATAATTGTATAAAACAACAAAAAGCTCACCTTGGTGAGCTTTTTTTGTGGCTATAAACTAAAATATTCGTTAAATTACAGAAGCAACTCAATAAAGGATAAGGTTTAATTGAGCTATTTTATACGGATTATATTGATAACTTACTGCTTTTTACTTGGCGTCGAGGCCTATGCTGAAGCAGCTAAAGTATACGTTTGGCGCAATGCTGACGGTGTTTTAGTGTATTCAGATAGCCCTAAGCCTGGCGCTGAAGAAGTAAAAATTCAAGATCCTAATATTTCCAGCTCATCTGTTGATACCTCAGTTTTAGACATAACCCCTAAAGAAATTAGCAATAAATACCAAGTAGAAATCACCCAACCAGAAAACAATGCAACAATTAGAGATAATACTGGTTCTGTTTATGTGTCAGGACGTATTAAACCTGTTTTTAAAAGAGGCTTTTCTATTATCTTGTATCTTGACGGGAAACCTCATTTAAAGCCACAAAGCCACTCAATGTTTGTCCTTCGAGATATTGATCGGGGTGAACACCAAATAAAAATGGATCTTGTAGATAAAAAAGGCAAGGTAATTGCATCGTCTGAATTGATCACTTTTTATATGCATAGAGCTTCAGTAAATAAAGCAAATTAGTCACTCTGACGACTCATTCATAGATAATCTCTATTAAAGCGCTTAAAAGTAGTGATATTTTTATTTTAAAAGAATAAACTTATATTTATACTGCACCATAATGGTGCGTAGAGGTTTTATGCACAGCTCTATGGCCAATATCAAACAAAAAAAATTAGCATATCAGCAAAGAATTCCGAATCAGTTGGTAACAGCCGTCATAGTACTTGATAAAAAGTTAACGATTCAATATGCAAATCCCGCTGCAGAGGCTCTATTAATTAGAAGTCTTAATAAGTTATACGCTCAGCCAATAGCGTCTCTTTTTATTAATCATCCCATCGACGCTTCACGATTAACTCAGTTATTAACTTCAGGCCAAGAATTTAGCGACAGCGATGTCCTACTCGAATTATATACAAACTATATGATCACTGTTGAGCTAACGGCTTCCTCGGTTGAATTTAATAACACGCCCCATATTTTATTAGAGCTAAAACAAATTGATCAACAAAAAAGTATCAGCACAGAGGCATTTCAACAGCAGCAGTGGGAATCAGCACGAGATTTAATTAAAGGTTTAGCGCACGAAATTAAAAACCCTTTAGCTGGGCTTAGGGGCGCCGCACAGCTATTAAGTAAAGAAATATCACAAACACAGCAAGAATATACCGAAATGATCATTGAGCAAGCAGATCGACTCACAAATTTAGTGGATAGATTACTAGGTCCCAATCAACTGCCCAAAATGACTCAGCATAATATTCACACGGCCTTGGAAAAAATTTACCAGCTTGCCCGTATAAGCAATAAAGCGAATATTCAATTTATTCGAGATTATGACCCATCAATTCCCGATGTTACATTTGACGACGAAAAAATACAGCAGGCATTACTTAATATTGTGAATAACGCCATTCAAGTGCTTGAGTCTGGCGGTAAAATTACGTTAAAAACAAGAGCCGCAAGCAATAAAATAATTAATGGAAAACGGGTAAAACTATGCGCTCAAATTTGTATCATTGATAATGGTCCAGGCATTCCAAAAAAACTAAAAGATACACTGTTTTATCCAATGGTCTCGGGTAAAGCAAATGGTACGGGGTTAGGTTTGTCCATATCTCAAACGCTTATACATCAACATAATGGCAGGCTATTTTGTTCAAGTGAAGTTGGCCATACAGAATTTGAAATCTTACTTCCTATTGATAATGGAGTACCTAATGAACAGTGAACAAGTTTGGATTGTTGATGATGACAGCTCAATTAGGTGGGTTTTAGAAAAAGCATTATCAAGTGAAAATATAAGCTGTTCATCGTTCGATAACGCTGAAAATTTACTTATTGCACTCGATCACAACCAACCTGAAGTTATTATTTCAGATATAAGAATGCCAAATATTGATGGCATGACATTATTAGGTAAAGTCAATCAACAGTTTCCTAACATTCCCGTCATTATCATGACTGCACACTCTGATCTAGACAGTGCCGTCAATGCTTATCAAGGAGGGGCATTTGAATACTTACCAAAGCCTTTTGACGTCGATGAAGCACTTTCATTAGCAAAGCGTGCATTAATACATGCAAGAGAAAAAAATTCTAAAGGTAAACACCCAATAGTCGCTCCCTCAACAGTTGGTATTATTGGTGAAGCCCCTGCAATGCAGGAAGTGTTTAGAGCTATTGGCCGCCTATCACGTTCAAGTATCAGCGTGTTAATTAATGGCGAGTCTGGTACAGGTAAGGAGCTTGTCGCTCATGCGCTTCACATGCATAGCCCTAGAGAAAAGTCGCCGTTTATACCATTAAATATGGCGGCTATACCTAAAGATTTAATTGAATCTGAATTATTTGGTCATGAAAAAGGCGCATTCACAGGCGCTAACTCGGTACGGCAAGGACGATTCGAGCAAGCCCATAATGGCACATTATTTTTAGATGAAATTGGTGATATGCCTTTAGATATTCAAACAAGATTATTGCGGGTATTAGCCGATGGGCAATTTTATCGTGTCGGTGGTCACTCACCTATAACTGTTGATGTTCGTATTATTGCAGCCACCCACCAGAATTTAGAAAATCAAGTCAATGAAGGTAACTTCCGAGAAGACTTGTTTCATCGTCTTAATGTTATCCGTATTCATTTACCAAGTTTGCGAGAAAGACGTGAAGATATAAACCAGCTAACTCATCACTTCTTAAAGTTAGCAGCAGATGAATTAGCAGTTGAGCCTAAGACTCTGCACTTAGACACACTCTCTTTTTTAGAGCACTATCCATGGCCAGGTAATGTAAGACAATTAGAAAATATTTGTCGCTTTCTAACGGTTATGGCTAGCGGTAAAGAAATTCGTATTGATGACCTTCCAAGCGAACTGAAGGAACCTGTAAACGTAATTAAGCCCTTAGCCGCCGAGAATTGGCAGGAGAGTTTACGTCAGATAATTAATAATAAACTTTTACAAGGGGATGAAGATATACTCGCCGATTTATTACCCGAATTTGAGCGCGTTTTATTAGAATCTTCATTAGCATATACACAAGGGCATAAGCAAGAAGCGGCAAAAAAACTAGGTTGGGGAAGAAATACTTTAACACGTAAGCTTAAGGAGTTAAATTTACCAGCTCATCATAAGCATTAATAAAGAATACCTGACAATGCAGTGGATAATATCATGAACTATGATATTAAAAATTAGCTACACTCTGAGTTTTTGCAAGATTTGCAGCTATTACATAGTTTAATATTGATAAAATGGGCAGTGACAATTAAAAGCGTGCCAATTGAAATAAGATAAGGTTCCACAGCATCAGAAAAAGTGTGCTTTTGACCGTAAATAGCAACACCAAGCAATAGTAAATAAAATGGATAAAGTTTCCGGTGGTAGCGCTTAAAACCAGACAACATTGCAATGGAGCCTAAAATAGCTGTTACCAATAAAAAAACATTTTCCCAAGTATGGTCAGCTAGAAAGCTAAGGCCAAGTAAAGGTAACGCAGGTAAGATAACAGGTAAAAATATACAGTGTAACGCACACAAAGACGTTGCTGTAATTCCTATTCTGTCTAACATAATACTTACCCAATTCTACTACTATAAAAAAATGAACGATATATTATCACAACTGATATAGTATAACAAAAATATTACGCGTTATTTATATTAAATGTCATGGTAGCTGAAATGTCTTCTTTATTAAGTGCAATCATTAATAGTCGATCTACGCCTAAAGCAACACCTGAACATTGTGGTAACCCTTTATCTAACGCTTCAATAAAATGAGAATCTACTGGCTTCATGTTTTTCTCTAATGATTGCCTTTTTATGTTATCTCTTTGGAAGCGCTCTTTCTGCTCAGTTGAATCTGTTAACTCATTAAAACCATTCGCAAGCTCTATCCCTTTGAAGTAACATTCAAACCGTTCTGCTACAAATGGATTATCTTGAGATATGCGAGCAAGAGACGCTTGGTTTTTTGGAAAATTATAAACAAAGCATGGTACATGAAGTCCTATTTTTGACTCAATACATTCAGAAAATAGTACTTGCAACAAAATATCAATATCTTGTTCTTCTTCAATCCAGTCACCCATTATATTATATTTATGAAGAGCATATTTTAAGGTTTCAATTGAACATGCTAAAGGGTCAATATTTAAATGTTTTAGGAAGACTTCCTGATAGGTATATCTATCAGCCTGATCGCATTTAAGAATTAGAGCAAGCAAGTCATCAACTTCATCCATTAATTCAAAATGGTCAAAGCCGATACGATACCACTCTAACATTGAAAACTCAGGGTTGTGAAAGCGACCACTTTCTTCATGGCGAAATGCCTTACACAGCTGAAAGATTGAGCCATACCCTGAAGCAATAAGGCGTTTCATTGCAAATTCAGGAGAAGTTTGTAAATACAAATCGGAAGGTGTCACTAATTTTTCATAATCAAATTGACATTTGAATGCTTCTAAATAAACATCGGTAACAGTCCCATGACAAAGTAATGGGGTTTCTACTTCAACTACATCCCTTTCAATAAAAAATTCTCTTATTTTATGGATATAATTAGCACGGAGCTTAGCAGTCTGCCAATCAATATTACTTTCCCAGCTCATTTTCACTCACATAACTTAAATAGATATCTTAAACGAAAAAAGCCCTTATCAAAAGATAAGGGCTTGAAAAATAGTTTAGTAATGATTCGCTACGCTCTCACATGGGCTTTCTGTAACAGAAGTCACTCGACCATTGGCATCACTGCGTTTCATTACAAAACAAAATAGAAGTCTGGTAATGACCTACTCTCACATGGGACCTCCCACACTACCATCGGCGCTACTGCGTTTCACTGCTGAGTTCGGAATGGGATCAGGTGGTACCACAGTGCTATTGTCACCAGACAAAAACTGTAATTAATTAGTTATCTTAATAAAATAGCTAATTAATTATATTTTTAGCAAAAAGCCCGTCACTTTCGTAACGGGCTTTTCTTAATAGAAGTCTAGCAATG
>JBMZCX010000008.1:0-52788 GCA_049613795.1 Thalassotalea sp.
AAATATTAAATAATAAATGTTATTTGTACTTGCCATCCCCTTATCCTTCGAGTAGAATTCGCGCCCTATATTTTTAAATTTATGCGTTTAATAAATGAACGCAGTACGGAGTAGCTATGTACGCGGTATTCCAAAGCGGTGGTAAACAGCATCGTGTAACTGAAGGCCAAACAGTTCGTTTAGAAAAAATTGAACTTGAAATTGGTGCTGCAGTAGAATTCGAAAACGTTTTAATGATCGCCGATGGCGAGAACATCAATGTAGGCGCGCCTTACATTGCTGGTGGTAAAGTTGTGGCTGAAGTTGTAACTCAAGGTCGTGGCGATAAAGTTAAGATTGTTAAATTCAAACGTCGTAAGCATTCACGCAAACAAGCGGGCCATCGCCAATGGTTCACTGAAGTGAAAATTACTGGTATTAACGGCTAATTTAGGAGCGATTCAAAATGGCACATAAGAAGGCAGCAGGTAGTACCAAGAATGGTCGTGATTCAGAAAGCAAACGTTTAGGTGTTAAGCGTTTTGGTGGAGAATCAGTATTAGCAGGTAACATTATTGTTCGTCAACGTGGTACTAAGTTCCACGCTGGTAACAACATGGGTATCGGTAAAGACCACACATTATTCGCATTAACTGACGGTAAAGTTCAGTTTGACGTGAAAGGTGCTAACAACCGCAAATTCGTAAGTATTGTTGCTGAATAATAATACTTAACCGATTTGAAAAACCCTGCGTTAAAGCAGGGTTTTTTTTTGGCTTGATCATGATGATGATCACGCCATAGATAAAATTTAACCATGGATTGTTATTGTTCGCGACAAAAATCGCTTATAATAGCAGCATAGTAACTATTCTGGAGTGTGTTAAAACACCATGAAATTTGTTGATGAAGTTGAAATTAGGGTTGAAGCTGGCGACGGCGGCAATGGCTGTGTAAGTTTTCGTAAAGAAAAATACATAGAATTTGGTGGCCCTAATGGCGGAGACGGCGGCGATGGTGGCGACGTTTACCTTATTGCTGACGAAAGTTTAAATACCTTAATTGATTATCAATTTGAACGTTTTCATCGTGCTAAACGTGGTGAAAATGGCAAAAGCCGTGACTGTACTGGTAAAGGTGCTGACGATTTATACTTAAAGGTGCCTGTAGGTACTCGTGCCGTTGACGTTGATACCGACGAGCAACTTGGCGATCTTACGCAGCATGAGCAAAAGCTTTTAGTGGCTAAAGGTGGTTGGCACGGTTTAGGTAATACGCGTTTTAAAAGTAGCACGAACCGCGCACCTCGCCAGAAAACTGATGGTACGCCGGGCGAAATTCGTAACATTAAATTAGAATTATTGTTATTAGCTGATGTTGGTTTATTAGGTTTGCCTAACGCGGGTAAATCAACCTTAATTCGTAGTGTTTCTGCAGCAAAACCAAAAGTGGCCGACTATCCATTTACCACCTTAGTGCCTAATTTAGGTGTGGTGCGTTTAAATGCAGAGCGCAGTTTTGTGATTGCTGATATTCCAGGGTTGATAGAAGGCGCTGCCGATGGTGCTGGTTTAGGTACGCAGTTCTTAAAACATTTAGAACGTTGTCGTATTTTATTGCACCTTGTTGATATTATGCCCGTCGATGGTTCAGATCCCGTTGAAAATGCCAAAACCATTATTAACGAATTAGAGCAGCATTCAGGCAAGCTTGCAGGCAAGCCTCGTTGGTTAGTGTTTAATAAGCTTGATCTTATGTTTGAAGATGAAGCGAAAGAAATAACAGATCGCATTATTGAAGCACTTGACTGGCAAGGCCCTGTTCATAGTATTTCAGCCTTTAATAAATTAGGTACTGAAGCGCTTAGTAATGAAGTAATGGATTTTATTGAAACATTACCTGATGTGGAAGACGAGCTTAGTCCAGAAGATAAAACCGTTGAATTCAAGTGGGACACATACCACCAAGACGCTGTGAGCGAGCTTGAAGATGATCTTGACGACGATGAAGATTGGGATGAAGACGACTACGACGTTGAAGTTGAATACCGTCGCTAATTACTTGTTAGATATTTTTGAAGGCGTAGCAGTAATGCTACGCCTTTTTTGTATTTTGAATTGGGTATATTAGTCGTCACTGTATTAATTGGTGTTAGTTTACGTAAACGTTAAATAAATGATGATCATCTTTATATCTTTGTTTAATATATAGTACCTGTAGCGATACGCCCTATTTACCTAATGAACCCTGTTAATAGCGAGACTAAAAAATGAACCTTTCGTTAACCGAAGAACAAATGATGATTCAAGACATGGCGAAGAAATTTGCGGAAACTGAACTAGCACCTGTTGCTGCTCAGCTTGATGAAACACTTGATCAAACGATATTTTTAGCTAATTTAGCAAAGTTAACTGAACTTGGCTTTATGGGGCTTAATATCAAAGCTGAATATGGCGGTGTTGAAGCAGGAAGCGTGGCATTTAGTTTAGCAATTACTGAAATTGCTAAGGCTTGCGCCTCCACAGCGGTTACCACGTCAGTAACTAATATGGTTGCTGAAGTTATTCAAGCTATTGGTAGTGAAACGCAAAAGCAGAATTATTTACCGAAGCTGTGCGGTGGTGAATATAAAGCAGGCGGCTTTTGTTTAACTGAGGGTAGTGCAGGATCTGATCCTGCGGGAATGAAAACCACAGCGGTTAAAGAAGGCAACGATTATATTATTAATGGCAGCAAACTCTTTATTACCAGTGCTAGTTTTGCTGATCTGTTTGTTGTTTGGGCTGTAACTGACGCTACAGCTGCCAAAGGTAAAGGAATATCGTGCTTTTTAGTTGAAGCAAATACTCCTGGCATTAGTGTTGCTAAAGCAGAAGAAAAAATGGGACAAAAAGCGTCACCCACGAACGAAGTACATTTTGAAAACTGCCGAGTACCGGCTTCAGCACTAATGGGAATTGAAAATAAAGGCTTTTCAGTCGCTGTTGGTGAGCTTGCAGGTGGGAGAATTGGCATAGGTTCGTTGGCCTTAGGCGTTGGCATGGCAGCTATGGATTATGCACGTCAGCACTTACTTGAGCGTAAACAATTTGGCCAGCCATTAGCTAATTTTCAAGGATTACAGTGGATGCTTGCTGAGCGCTACACTGAATTAGAAGCTGCACGTTTGTTATTAATGCAAGCCGCTTACACTAAAGAGCAAGGCTTACCGTTTGGTATGGCAGCATCTATGGCTAAACTTTTTGCCAGTGAAAAAGCCAACAAGGCTTGCTACGACGCACTGCAAATGATGGGTGGCTCTGGTTATATTAAAGAATACCCACTAGAGCGCTATGCAAGAGATGTGCGTGTCACTTCAATTTATGAAGGGACAAGTGAGATTCAAAAAGTGATAATTGCGCGTGAGCTATTAAAGCAAGTAAGCTAACTGACTATTTAAAAGTATTCAGCTGGCTTCTCTAATCTAAACCAAGCTCAATTTATTTGACCAGTTGAATACAGTTTTTTCCATTTGCTTTAGCGTGGTACATTGCTTGATCTGCTTGTTTAAACCAATCGTTAGCCGTAACATTTTTTGCTAATTCAGCAATGCCTATGCTGCAAGTAATGCCTGTAATTTTTTCTACTGAAATATTTACCATTGTTTGTTGTAATCGTTTAGCGAGTAACTGAGCTTCGTTAATGTCGGTTTCTGGACATAAAATTACAAACTCTTCTCCACCCCAGCGCGCTATGCTATCTGTTTCTCTTGAAACTTTAGTAAGTACAGAGGCAATAGATTTCAATACTTCATCTCCAATGAGGTGACCACTTTTGTCATTAATCGCTTTAAAGTCATCAATGTCGATCATTATCATACAAACGTGCGTTTGATAACGTGCTGCTAATCGAATTTGTTGATCAATAATGGTTGATAAATAAACCCTATTGAATAAGCTTGTTAATGGGTCTTTCATGGCAAGTTCTGTTAGCTGTTTATTTTTACTGTCTAGTTCAAGGTGTAGTTTTTCAAGAGCTTTATTTTTTTCAGCGAGTACGTGGCCATGTCGGGTGAGTTGTAGATAACGAATAAATAAAATTAAAATGAAAACTAGTAATATACCTCCCACTTGTATTGCTGCAGTATAATTAGGGGGCTCTTTTACTTTAATGGAAGTTAAGTAGATTGATATTTCTTTACGCTCTGCGGGTGTTATTTGAGCGATAGCCTGATTAAATACAGGAAGAAGATGTGCCTTATTTTTGGTTATGCCTATGCGTAAACGATCTTCTAAATTGGTAATCCCTGAAATTCTAAGTTCATTATAGTCGTGCAGTTGAATAATACGATTTGCCGCATGAAATGAACCAACAAAGTAATCTACTTCCCCATTATTAACTTTTTCTAATCCAATTTTAGCCGTTTTTACGGCAACAATATTGCTATTGGGGTAGTACTTTTTTAAGTGTTGATGTAGACGATAGTCAGCGACTACAGCAATAGTTTGATCGGTAAGGCCTGATAAATTACCGATTATGGGTTTATCATAATGGGCGTAAATAGTATTAGGGGCTTGAAAGTAATCATTGCTAAATGCTAGGTAATGTTCACGTTCAGGGCTTGAATTAAGTAAAGGAAGTAAGTCGCAACGGCCTGTTTTTACAAAGTGAAGGCTTTGTTGCCATGAATTAGTGGGTACAAAAATGAAATTTATTCCCGACTTTTTAGCGATTAAATCAACAAATATTTTTGAAATACCCTTATGCTGATTTTCAACAATGGACTCGTATGGTGCCCATTTAGGATCGATACAATAGTTAACCGTTGTTGATTGTGCCGCACAATTTAATGCGATGAATAAACCTCCTATCAGTAATGTTTTTTGTAATCTGGTTAGCACGTTATTTCTCAGCGTTTTAAATGCTAGTAGGTATTGTTATATCACTCCACATAAAGAAGTGATCATTTTTTTTATACGGATTGGTATTTGCAGCGGCATAGCTTAAGTTAACTATAGGTGCTTTTTATAAAAAATAAAAATATAAATAAACGTCACTCCCCTTGTTTAACGCGACATTAGTCCCAAAATCATCAAGATAAGAAAACTTTACATCTAACGGAAATACCAGTGGCAGACTATCCTACAGCAATTACTTTAGAGAATTTTCAACAAGTCGTTCTCGAGCAATCAAAATCAATCTTGGTATTAGTTGATTTTTGGGCAGAACAAGTACCTGAAAGTGTTGAATTAAAAGATAAATTAACCATAAAACTTGCCAATAACAGAGAGACCATTTTATTGGCAACGGTTGATTGTTTAACTCAGCAGCAAATAGCATCACAATTTGGCCTGCAAAGCTTACCAACAGCCGTGCTACTTAAAGATGGTCAACCAATTGATGGGATTTCTGGTCCACAAACCGATGAAGCTATTAATGCGTTTTTAGATAAATATCTACCTAAGGCTGAAGATAATTTTTTAAATGAAGCTAAAGCACAATTATTGCAAGGGCAAGTTAACGAGGCCTATGTGAATGCAACCAATGCATACCAGTTAAATAATGAGCGAGCTGACATTAAATTAGTACTCGCTGAAAGTGCTATTCAAATAGGAAAGTTGGCCGAAGCAGAAACGTTGATCACCAATATTAAAATGGTTGACCAAGACGGTGACTATCAAGCAATCGTAGCTAAATTGGAATTAGCCACACAAGCCTCAGAATCGCCAGAAATAAAAGCGCTTGAAGCCGAGCTTAAACAAACGCCAGAAGACGTCGATTTACAGCAAAAACTTGCTGCTCAATATAGCCAAGTTAATCGCAATGAAGAAGCACTTGAAATACTGTTTTCATTAGTTAAAAAAAATGCAGATGAAGGCGAAAGTAAGCGTTTATTATTAGATGTATTAAAAGCATTACCAGAGGGCGACCCTTTGGCTTCTAAGTATCGCAGAAAATTGTTCTCTATGATGTATTAGCAGCCCCTAGGGTAATAGCTAAAAACTTAAGAGGGGCATTGAGCCTAAATTTATAGAGGCCAATACTCCACTAAACAAGTGTCTTATAGCTTGTTAATGCCTGTTTAATTATCAAAGGTAAAGACTCATGATCTAGGTCATCTAGAAAATTTTTAATTTCTAGTCCTAATTCAGTGTTCCCTGTAATTAATAACTTGCGTTGAAAGAAAAGCGTATCAGGGTCTACCGTTTGACTAAATAACTGTAATAAGCTGGTACTTTTAGCCTCAAACGCAACTTCTTCAGCAATATTTGATGTCAGCATCACTTGGCACTTGTGGTGACTATTCATTGCATTAACGCTAATAAAGCAATGATAGCGTGCATCTGTAATGGTTATTTTAAGCCATTTTCCCAATAAAAACGCTAATTCCCCTGCGGCTAATTCATCTTTAAATAGATAGTTAATCGCTGTCGTTAAACTTTTTTCTTGTAATGAGTTGGGTAATAGCGAAAATGGCACTAACGCGCGTTTAGGCGCTAATTCTATATTTTCTCTTAGTTTTTTAGTTATTTTCTCTGTTATTGATGTCGGCAATACATGCGATATTTCAGGAAAGCTTATAGCCATAGAACACCTGTTTTTCATTAATTAATCGTCGTATTTTCTATTGAATATTAATGATTGGCTTTGCGCAAGATCAATAAAAACGCCGAACAATTTATTTAACATAGCCCGCAATATTTCAACGTCTTAAACGATGACATCATGTCTATTAAGGAACAGTTGTGGAATTACTTTGCCCTGCAGGAAACTTATCCTCATTAAAAACAGCATTGGATAATGGTGCTGATGCTATCTATATAGGTTTAAAAAATGCAACTAATGCGCGTCACTTTGCTGGATTGAACTTTACAGACAAAAAGCTTGAGCAAGCGTTGGTATTAGTAAAAGAAAAAGGAAAAAAGCTTCATTTAGCAATTAATACTTTTGCCAATGCCGACAACTGGCAGTGCTGGCAAAAAACGGTTGATTTAGCGGCTAAATTAGGTGTTGATGCGCTTATTATTTCAGATATTTCGGTGTTAGCGTATGCAGCGCAAACATACCCAAACATAGAGTTGCACCTTTCTGTTCAAGCATCGGCAACAAATAGTGAAGCAATAAATTATTATCAGCAAAACTTTAATGTTAAACGGGTCGTGCTGCCACGTGTACTTTCTATTCATCAAGTAAAACAACTTGCTCGCTCTACGTCGGTTGAACTTGAAGTTTTTGCTTTTGGTAGTTTATGTATTATGGCAGAAGGGCGTTGTCATTTGTCGTCATATTTAACTGGAGAGTCTCCAAATATGAATGGGGTGTGCTCTCCTGCAAAGCATGTACGCTGGCAAGAAACAACCCAAGGGTTAGAGTCTCGTTTAAATAATATTTTAATTGATGTTTATCAGCCAGATGAGCCTGCGGGTTATCCTACATTATGTAAAGGGCGCTTTGAAGTAGACGACAACCAATACCATGTTTTAGAAGAGCCAACGAGTTTAAATTCAATGGAACTATTACCAGAGTTAATGGCAATGGGAATTGCTGCAGTAAAAATTGAAGGGCGTCAGCGTAGTAATGCTTATGTAAAGTCTGTCACCAGTACATGGCGACAGGCAATTGATAATTGCGCGAATACCAATGACTTTTCGATAAAGCCTCGTTGGAATAATGAGTTATCCGCACTTTGTGAAGGCTCTCAAACAACTTTAGGTGCATATCATAAAGAGTGGCAGTAATACGGCCAATTCATTAATAAGGATCTTTATATGAAGTACGCATTAGGGCCAGTTTTATATTTTTGGCCTAAACAGACTATGCAAAATTTTTATCAACAAGCAGCGAGTAGTGATGCTGATATTATATATTTAGGCGAAACTGTTTGTTCAAAGCGACGAGAACTCAGAGCAAAAGACTACTTAACAATAGCGAAAGAACTGTCTCATGCCGGTAAGCAAGTCGTTTTATCAACCATGGTGTTGCTCGAAGCTCCCTCTGAATTAAATGAGCTTAAACATTATTGTAATAATGGTGATTTTTTAGTTGAAGCTAATGATATGGCAGCGGTACAGTTATTGTCGCAAGCTAAATTGCCTTTTGTTGCAGGGAGCGCACTTAATATTTATAACCATCAAACATTAAAACTGCTCACTAGCCAAGGAATGACACGCTGGTGTATGCCTGTTGAAATGTCAAAAGACAAATTACAAGCAATAGTTGATAAGTGCCAAGAGATTAATATTCGAGATGAATTTGAAATTGAGATTGTTGGTTATGGCCACTTACCTTTAGCCTATTCGGCACGTTGTTTTACTGCTCGTTCTGAAAATAGGGCTAAAGACGATTGTCAATATTGTTGTATTAACTACCCACAAGGGCGATTAACTAAGAGCCAAGAAGGGGAAAATTTGTTTGTATTAAACGGCATTCAAACCATGTCAGGCGATTGTTATAACTTAAGTGCTGAGCAAGATAAAATGTACGATCTTGTTGATATTTTTAAGGTAAGCCCTGAAAGTGATGAGGCATTAAATATTATTTCTCAAATAAAACGTAAACAAGTTATCCCTAAAACTAATAAACATTCCAATGGTTATTGGCATCAACTAGCAGGAATTTCTACCATTGATATTGGCGTAGACGTGGAGTAACTTTATCCACAAATATTACAATGTGGAGATTTGGGAATAGCAAAGGTGTTTACGCTCATATCGCTGGCATCAAGCAATAGTAATTTACCAATTAAGGGGTTGCCAATGCCAGTAAGTACTTTAATTGCCTCGCATGCTTGTATACTGCCAATTATTCCTACAACAGGAGATAAAACACCAGCTTCACTGCATGTAAGTACTTGCTCTCCAAATGTATTACTTAAACAATAATAGCAAGGACTACTGGCTTGCATATCATAAACGGTTACTTGTCCTTCCATACGAATTGCTGCGCCAGAAATAAGTGCTTTTTTATATAAAAAGCATTGCTGGTTTAGTAAATTTCTTGTGGTTAAATTATCACAACAATCAATAACAATATCATGACTATTCACTGCCTCGGCTAAAGCTTCACCTATTAGCCGATGGTTAATTGTATGAATAGTAATTTCATTATTAAGAGCAATTAACGACGCTTTTGCTGAGGCACACTTGTTCATGCCAACGTTAGCTTCATGATGCAATACTTGCCGTTGTAAATTGGTTATATCGACAGTATCGTCATCAACTAAGGTTATTTCGCCTATACCTGACGTTGTTAAATATTGTGCAACAGCACAACCTAAGCCTCCTACGCCTATTAGCAGCACTTTGCTATTCCAAAGTTTTTCTTGTCCGTCTATATCCATATTTTTCAGCATAATATGACGGCTATAACGCATAAGTTGCGACGTAGATAGTTCTTTCATTTATTCATTTTGCTCTATTGGTGGATCTCAGCTTGATTAGGGTAATCGTTTTACTATTCAAAATACAATACAACCTTTTTTATTTTAGGAAGAATTACTCGAATTATTTGATCTAAATAAAAGGAATGAAAGTTAATAATGAACATTTTAATTTAGTTGATTTAGGTCAAGACAGATGCACTTTTGGGGGCGTAAGGTGCCGATAAATTATAAGTACTAGCAATATTATTTAACTATTCATTGTTAGTAAAATAACTCTACGGGAGAGTTCGCATGAATATAACAACTAAGCCTCAATCAACCTTTAACTTAACACTACTTGCTGGCGTTATCAGCATGGCTTTAGGTGGAACAGCTCACGCCACCACATTAAATGACGTTGCCCAAGCAGTTACTAATTCTACTGTGAAGGTAAACTTACGTTACCGCCTTGAAACCGTTGATCAAGACGGAGTATCAAAAGAAGCAATTGCTTCCACATTGAAAAGCCGTTTAACGTGGGCTACTGCTCCCGTTAATAACTTTACCGTTAACGTTGAGGTAGACAATGTGACCGCTATTTTTGTTGATGACTACAATTCAACTACCAATAGTAAAACTCAATACCCTGTAATTGCTGATCCTGAAGGAACTGATTTAAACCAAGCAAATATAAAATACTCAGGTAAAAATTTAACATTTGTTGGTGGCAGACAACGTATTACGCATAATAATCAACGTTTTGTAGGTGGTGTTGCTTGGCGTCAAAATGAACAAACCTATGATGCAGCGCGCTTTATTTATAAAGCCACTGATGCGCTTTCTTTTGATTATAGTTATGTATTTAATATTAATCGTATTTTTGGACCAAATGACGGTGTACAAGTGGCTGACTGGCATGGTGATTTTCATTTACTAAATGCTAAATTTAAGCACAGTAAACAACATCAATTTAATGCATTCGCATATTTGCTTGATAATGAAGTATCGTTAGGAAACTCAAGTAATACCTATGGTCTCGACTACATTGGTCATTTTGATCGCGTTAACCTTAATTTAAGCTATGCCACACAGTCTGACGCTTATGACAGTACGAAAAATTTTACAGCTGATTATTATAAAGCGGAGCTTTCTGGGAAAGTAGGACAAGTTACGCTAGCAGGTGGTTATGAAGTATTAGGAAGCGACAATGGTGTTGGCTTTTCAACGCCTTTAGCTACATTACACAAGTTCCAAGGTTTTGCTGATAAATTTTTAGGTACGCCAGCCACAGGTATAGAAGACCTGTATGTGAGTGTTACCACTAAAGTTAATGGCGTTAAATTAGCGGCTACTTATCATGATCTTTCAGCGAATACAGGAGGATCTAACTACGGCAGTGAGATTGATTTAGTTGCAGCATACAAATTCAATAAAAATGTATCAGGGCTGCTAAAATTTGCTTCTTATGATGCTGATGAGTTGGGTACTGACACAAATAAACTGTGGGCTATGGCAACGGTAGCATTCTAGTTTAAGGAAACGAGCTATTTTAAATAGGCAATTACTTAATCATTACGACTAGGTAATTGCTAATTTGAGTCGTGCTAACAGCTCAATTTAAAGGAGGTAAATATGAGAAAAAGAGTACCTAAAATATATGGCGTTATTTTAGCGGGCGGGCAGTCATCTCAAATGGGCGAAGACAAAGCGCATTTACAATTAGATAATGAATCGTTATTAGACCGTTGTATTCATTTACTTGAGTCGCTAAATGTTAAAGAAGTTATTGTATGCAGGAACGAAGCAGATTATTTACATGACATTTATACTAATGCGGGACCCATGGCGGGAATACATAGCGCATTAGCTAAAACACAATCAGCTAAAGTGGCGAATACCTTATTAATAATGCCAATTGATATGCCGTTTCTTGATGATAATATTATGCAAGACCTATTGAGTTTTGGTAACGCAATGCGCTGTGCGGTTAATTATAGTGATTATCAATT
Organism: Thalassotalea sp.; assembly: GCA_049613795.1. GTDB lineage: Bacteria > Pseudomonadota > Gammaproteobacteria > Enterobacterales > Alteromonadaceae > Thalassotalea_B. The sequence continues at coordinate 11,329 of JBMZCX010000008.1, forward strand.
ACCACTTTATTTGCCGAATAATGCAGAAAATAGAGAGTTTGCTAAAGTCGTTGCCACGTCTTCCGAAGATCGCTCAATAAAACGTTATTTAAATATTATTAATAGTGCGCAAGTTAATGCTTCTGAAATTGAAAAGTTAATGAGCTTAAATAATAAAGTCGATTTAAAACGAGCAGTAGTTGCATTAAATACTTAAACTTTGTTGAGTAGTAAAGTTTAAGTATTTATTTTATACAAATCTGTATAAGAAAGTGGTCGCTTAGCGAGAGTTGAAAGGCACAGGTTATATGTCCCAAACATAACCTAAGTACCTACATCTTGCCATCTATATTCCTGTAGGTAAGGCATTAATCTCACTAACTATGTGATCATTTCTACTGGTTAAAACAACCAACTACTGTGTTATTTATTTAATAATTTTAACAATTAGTTATTAAAATAAATGCCTTGTATTTGGCTGTTTTTCCTGCGTATAAAGTAGATCATCTAATTAATGAAACGGGTATTAATCGCTTTAAAAGTACAGAATACAGAATACAGGATAAGGCGAAATGAGTTTGCTCAACCAATAATATGATCAAACAGTTCAATTGTAACAGTTTCGCCTGCTAAGCAACCGTTGTGTGCTTGCGGTAAAATAATATAACAGTTCGCTTGGCTCATTGAAGATAAAACCCCAGAACCTTGGTGCGTTAAAGGCGTAACGGTTAACTCGTTGTTTTGAGTAAAAGCGAGGCCTCGTTGAAAATCCATTCTGCCAGAACGTTTTTTAATGTTGTCTGTAGTTTTTGCCTTTAACTGTAAAGAGGGGGCTATTGCTTGGCCCGACATTTTTTTTATTGCAGGCACTGCTAATTGATGGAACGTAACCGTAGCGGATACAGGGTTTCCTGGTAAACCAAAGAATACGCTATTATCAAGTTTGCCAAAAGCAAATGGCTTTCCTGGCTTCATGGCTATTTTCCAAAATGCAATATTACCAAGTTCTTCCAATATTTCTTTGGTATAATCGGCATCACCAACAGATACTCCACCGGAACTGACAACCGCGTCGGCTTTGGCATTTGCCGTTAAAAATGCCTCCCTAATCTTATCTTTATTGTCAGCAATAATGCCTAGGTCAATTACATCAACGTGCAAACGTTTTAACATTGCAATTAACACATGACGATTACTTTCATAAATATCACCTAAGGTGAGTGTTTCGTTAGCTGTTTTGAGTTCGTCACCCGTTGAAAATACAGCGATAACGGGTTTACGCCAAACATTAATGGCGTTAACACCTAAAGAGGCAAGTAAGCCGATATCAATACTGGTAAATTTATGGCCGGCTGAAAAAACTGGCTCACCGCTCGCAATATCTTCACCTGCTAGACGAATATGTCTGGCTATTGTTAGTGCTTGGTTTGTTGTAACATTATTACCGCTTACGGTTATGTTTTCTTGCATTTCAACGGTATTAGCAGACGTTGGTACAACCGCTCCCGTCATTATTCGAATACATTGTCCCGGTAATAGTTCGCCACTATAAGGTTGCCCTGCCATTGCTGTGCCGACGAGTTTGAATTTAGTGCCTTTGACTATTTCAGCTTGTTGGCTAAAGTCAGCACACAGTGCATAACCGTCCATGGCTGAGTTATTATGGGCGGGAACATTAATGGGAGAAACTATATCCGCAGCACAAATGCGCCCGTCACATTCGCTTAATGTAATCATTTCACTATCGTTAATCGGCTGAATACTCGCCAATAACGTTTCTTTCGCTTGATTCATTGGCATTAAGCCAGGAGCACTACAACAATCAACCATTTTTTACCTAATGTTATACGGGAATAATATGCCTTGTAGTGTATTGATGGCGGTGTCATTGTTCAAGGCGATTCATTGAGCTACGTCAATTATGAATGTTTTTCTTATGATCTATATAGTTTTTCAATATTAAGGGCGGTTGCTCTTTCACGGTGCCCTTGTTTTTTAAACATTCCTTAAGTTGTGTTTAAAAGAAATTTACACCGAACAATTACATTACACCAATTCGTATATGATAACGGCACAAAATATGTTTGATGTAAAATAACTCTATCTATACCTATTTTATTTTTACTAATGTGCCTTAGTCCAAAAGTGCTAGGCTGAACAAAATTCAAGCTTAAAAGATCAACAAGTCTAAACAAGAATAATATTTAATTTAACGCCGATACTGCATCGACTGCTTATTTCTGGCATGATAAATTTTTCACCTATAGAGTTATGGTTAGCTAATGCTAAATAAAAAAGCTATTTTTTTAGCGTGTCTTATTATCAATTTGTCTAGCTGCGCGACTTCTCCTCCGAAAAAGCCTGAAGATTTATGCGAAATTTTTAAAGAGCACCGAGATTGGTATTTTGCCGCCAAAGACGCACGTGAGCGCTGGGGTGTGCCTATTCATGTGCCTATGAGCATGATGTATCAAGAAAGTTCATTTAAGTCGAATGCAGCGCCTCCTCGAGATTATTTATTAGGTTTTATTCCGTGGGGAAGAGTGAGTAGTGCTTATGGCTATTCTCAGGCAAAAACGATGACTTGGGACGATTACATTAAAGATACGGGAAACTCTGGCGCGGACAGAGATGATTTTGATGATGCAATAGACTTTATGGCATGGTTTATTTTTAAAACACAGCAAATTAATAAAGTGTCTAAATGGGATGGTTATAACCAATACTTAAACTATCACGAAGGTTGGGGTGGGTTTAAGCGTAAGAGCTATAAAAAGAAAGCTTGGTTGGTTAAAGTGGCTCGTAAAGTTGATAACCGAGCGCGTAAGTATAGTACTCAGTTAAAACGCTGTGAAGCTGATTTAAATAAGGGCTGGTTCCAGCGATTGTTTTTTGGATAACTTTTTATTAGCGTTAATTCTTAAATGAAAAAAGGAAAGTATTTTCCTTTTTTTTCACCTTTTTCAGTGCAAAGTTGAGCTATATATCTTCATCAATAAGCATGCCAAATAAATTAAGTTTTGTTGGCTAATTAAACGTTTTGTCTTTTTTATCTTCAACCTATTTATGAGTGTTTATTGATTAGCATATTCCTTGCCAAAAACGTTAATTTTATTGAAATTTACCGCTAAGGCTTATGGAGTATATGCTTTATAAAATCCGTAAAAAAAACGTCATTTTTTGGTAAAAATAGTTTGCAATATTAGAGGGCTTTATTTTATTGGTCTTGACTTTGTTATCCACAGAAATTGTGGAAAATTAAATTATTGAACTTTGCCTGTGAGTAATTTTGTGAATAAAAATATTTAGTTTATTAATTATCCACAATGTTTAGTGTTTTTATGAACTTACAATAAAAGGAAATTTTCTTACTATTGAACGGCTTTTTTAGCAAAAAAAATACCCGAATAGGGCGGCTATTCGGGTCAGGAATATTTATTTAATCGTCATGGTTATGTTTGTTGTAATGTTCAGGCATAACACGCACTGTTTTTATCATATTATCGGTTACATCAATAATTTCTACAGGGTAACCTGCTATGCGTACGCTTAAGTTCGCTTCTGGAATATCTTCTAAATGTTCAAGTATTAAACCATTTAATGTTTTAGGGCCATCAGTTGGGAAATGCCAATTCATTTCTTTATTAATGTCGCGAATGGTTGCACTGCCATCAACCAAATAACTATCGTCGGGTTGTTTAGTGACTTCATCTGAGGTTGTCGGTGTCATGGTTGTAGTAAAGTCCCCGACAATTTCTTCTAAAATATCTTCTAGCGTGACTAAGCCCTGTATATCGCCATATTCGTCAACAACAAGTCCTAAGCGTTCTTTGGCATGTTGAAACTTTAAAAGCTGTACATTTAGTGGTGTACCTTCAGGAATAAAGTAAAGTTCTCTCACTGCTCTAAGTAATGTTGCTTTAGTAAATTGATTTTTTGATAGTAACTTTACGGCATCGCGCATATGCACATAACCAACAACATCATCAATAGAGTCACGATAAAGTAATACGCGAGTATGGGTAGATTGGGTTAATTGTCTTTGAATTTTCCGCCAGTCTTGATTGATATCAATACCGACAAGTTCACTTCGCGGGATCATGATGTCTTCAACTGTAACATTTTCAAGATCAAGAATACCGACTAACATGTTTTGATCGCGCTCGGGAAGCATAGCACCCGCTTCGTTTACAACGGTTCTTAATTCTTCAGAGCTTAAGCTATGTTGCTCACGTTGTTCATGACTTACACCCATAAGCATGAGTAAGCCATTAGTGATCCAGTTTACTGCGACCACAAGCGGATAGAGTATTTTTAATAATATCGATAATATAATTGAACTTGGGAAAGCTATTTTTTCGGGATAAAGTGCCGCTAGTGTTTTAGGCGTTACTTCTGCGAAAACTAATATGACCAACGTTAGTATTAAGCCTGCGTAGAATATACCAGCATCGCCATATAGACGTTCGGCAATTATACCTGCGATAATTGAGGCGAAAATATTGACGAGGTTATTGCCGATTAAAATTAACCCGATAAGCTTGTCGGGCTGTCTTAGCAATTTACTGACGCGACGTGCGCCTTTGTGTTTTTCTTTTTCTAAGTGTCTTAATTTATAACGATTAAGAGACATCATGCCAGTTTCAGAACTTGAGAAATAGGCTGATATGAATATGAGTATGCCAAGTATGACAAACAACATATTAGTTGATATGGTATCCAAAAAGGGGTTCCTACTTTACCTAATCAATGTAGTTATACATTGTAATAAACTCTTTATACCCTAAAAGCTAGTATAAGAGAAATTCTTTGACAAAACGGCTGCCAAAATACGCTAATGTTAATAATGTGGTGGCGATTATCGTTAAAACAAGGACACGATGACCACGCCAACCTTTTTTATAATGCCCCCATAAAATCCATGCATAAAAAGCCAGTGCCATTAAAGATAAAACAGTTTTATGAGCGTTATCCTTACGAATAAAGTCTTCAATGAATAAAATACCTAACAGTTGGCTGATGAATAAACATAAAGCGCCAATGCCCATAATAATAAACAATTGCCCTTCAACTTGCATAAGCGGAGGAAGGTGATTAACCGCCTGTAAATTTTTACTTTTTAATTTCCAATTAATATAAGCGACTTGAAATGCATATAATGTAGCAATTACGAGTACACAGTATGCAATAAGCGCCAGCGTAATATGGGTAAGCAATAACGGTTGAATAGATATTAGTGAGGCTTGGCTGTGATGTGGGATCACCAGCATGGCTAATTGCCATATTCCTGCAAAACTATAAGTGACGGGTAATAACAGGCTGATTTTATAGCGTAGAGCAAGCGAACTAATTGTTAAGCATATTGCTAAGCTGACAAGGGAAACAACATTAGGTAAGGCCAAATTGAGTTCAGAGCTGTTAAATATTAGCTGATTACTTGCCAGCATATGCGCCAATATAGCAATACCAGCCAAAGACAAAGCAACTACAAGGTTAGGTCCTTTGGTGTGAAATAAGCGTGCAACAACAACAGCCGAACCAATAAAATAACAAGCTGCCGCTATTATTGTACTTATACTAAAAAGATCCACTCAACTCTCCATATCTAAAACTACAAGGGTAACGTCTTCACGCTAAATAATTAATTTACGTAACGGTTTAATTGATAATAACGCAAAAATAATGGTACTTGATATACCAAGCCAATAAGGCAAAAGCTCATGGTTATGAGACATTTGTTCGACCACATTAATATCTAAATGTTGTAATAACCAATCTAATAATAAGCCAAAACTTAATGAAGACAGGCTTATGCCTAATAAATATTTAACTAATACAGAGCTGCCCATTTCATTTTTTATTACACCCAAAGTAGAAATGTTTGTTGCAGGGCCAGCCATCATAAATACAAGGGCAGTGCCGGGCGAAATACCTGCCATTAAAAAGCCAGCAGCAACAGGGGTAGAGGCCGTTGCACAAATATACATGGGAATAGAAATCACGATCATTAATAACATGGTGCCTAAACCACTGCCATATTGTAGTAAAAAAGTATCAGGGATAAAGGTTTTAACTACTGTCGCAAATAATAACCCGACAAGTAACCATATCTTTAAGTCGTCAATTAACTGGGTGGCAGCATAGCGAACACCATCAAATGTTTTACTTATGGCATTAGGCGCTGTTTTTTTAGAAGAGCTACAACAGCTACTTACTGGTTTTTTTATTTCTTCTTCCTTTGCTTTAGTTGTAGCGCAGCAAGACGAGTTTGATGTTTTTTCAGTAGATATTACGGTATCTTTACTGGTAGCAACTAATAAGCCAGTAATAATGGCGGATAAAATTGCACTTATTGGTCGATAAATAGCAAATACGGGTCCCAATAAGGCATAAGACACGGTAACTGAGTCAACCCCAGTTTCAGGTGTAGCAACTAAAAAAGAAGACGTTGCGGGAGCTGAAGCACCGCTTCGCCTAAGTTCTGTAGCTACAGGAATAACGCCACAAGAGCATAGCGGTAAAGGAGCCCCTATAAGAGCCGCTTTTACAATTGCCATTTTTCCTGAGCCTAAATGCTTGCTAAGAATTTTACTGGGCACCCAAGACTTCATTAATCCTGCAATCAATAAACCTAGCAGTAGCCAAGGACTCGCTTCATTTGCAATAAAAAGAAAATTTTCGAAAAATAAGGTTACTTGTTGCACGGTATTAATACATTCTATTAGGGTAGTTAGAGTCTATCATAAGCTAAGAGTTTTTCGACCATCTTGTTTTTCATTATTCCATACCAATTTAATCAACAGAGCATTACATAGAATAAAGAACAAGTAGTGCGTGTTAAATTTATCCTTTCGCTTATTAATAGTGCGGGTATAATAGAGCACAGTTTTATTTTGTAACCAACCGCAGAGCTATTCATGTTTGAGAATCTTTCCGATCGTTTAACCAAAACGCTTAAAAATATTAGTGGCCGAGGCCGATTAACTGAAGACAACATTAAAGACACCTTACGTGAAGTGCGTATGGCTTTATTGGAGGCAGACGTTGCGTTGCCTGTTATTCGCGAGTTTATTGCGAAAGTTAAAGAAAGTGCGGTTGGTCAAGATGTTTCTAAAAGCCTTACACCCGGCCAAGTTTTTGTCAAAATAGTACAAAAAGAACTTGAAAATGCAATGGGAGAGGTGAACGAGGCGCTTGACCTAAAAGCAACACCACCCGCTGTAGTACTAATGGCTGGCTTACAAGGGGCGGGTAAAACAACCTCGGTAGCTAAGTTATCAAAATATTTAACTGAGCGAGAAAAGAAAAAGGTATTAGTGGTTAGTGCTGATGTTTATCGCCCTGCGGCAATTAAACAATTAGAAACATTAGCAAATGAAATTAATGTTGAGTTTTTCCCTAGTGATATTTCTCAAAAGCCAATAGACATTGCTAATGCGGCTATCGATCATGCGAAAAAACAATTTTTTGATGTGTTAATTGTTGATACGGCTGGCCGTTTACATGTTGATACCGACATGATGGGTGAAATTCAGCAGCTACATGCGGCAATAAACCCAGTGGAAACACTATTTACCGTTGATGCAATGACAGGGCAAGATGCAGCTAATACTGCTAAAGCCTTTAACGATGCTTTACCTTTAACGGGTATTATATTAACGAAAACTGATGGTGATGCCCGTGGCGGTGCAGCACTTTCTATTCGCCATATTACTGGTAAGCCTATTAAATTTATGGGTGTGGGTGAAAAAATTGAAGCGCTAGAGCCGTTTCATCCTGACCGTATTGCTTCTCGTATTCTTGGTATGGGTGATGTTTTATCACTAATCGAAGAAGTTGAGCAAAAGGTTGATCGCAAAAAAGCGGAGCAACTGGCTAAGAAAGTTAAAAGTGGTAAAGGTTTTGATTTAGAAGATTTTCGTGATCAACTTGTGCAGATGAAAAGCATGGGGGGCATGATGGGGATGATGGATAAGCTACCTGGAATGGGTAATATCTCAGATAAAGTAAAAGACCAAATGGACGACAAAGTAACCGTACAAATGGAAGCTATTATTAACTCGATGACACCGGGTGAAAGACAGCGACCTGATGTTATTAAAGGCTCAAGAAAACGTAGAATTGCAGCAGGTTCAGGCACACAAATTCAAGATGTGAATAAATTATTAAAACAATTTACTCAAATGCAAAAAATGATGAAAAAAATGTCAGGTAAAGGCGGCATGAAAAAAATGATGCGCTCTATGCAAGGCATGATGCCACCTGGCGGTGGTATGGGTGGACCTGGTGGTGGCATGTTTGGTCGCTAATCAACGTTAGTTCAGTTGTTATAAAGGCAGCAATTGCTGCCTTTCTCGTATCTTAACGATAAAATTCCCTGTTTTATTTATAATCTCTCAAAGTTCTAGCCTTGGTAATCGATGTTTTTTTGTTCGTTGAACTGACTATTACTTGCTTTTCATTTCAAAAAGCGTAGAATACGCGAGCTTTTCTGTCACCTAGGTTTCAGAAAATGTCTGGAAAATTCGTTTTAACACTTAAATAATATAGAGGACGATATGGTTACCATTCGTTTAGCTCGTGGCGGCGCTAAAAAGCGTCCATTCTATCAGGTTGTTGTTGCAGATAGCCGTAACTCTCGCGATGGTCGTTTCATCGAGAAAGTTGGTTTCTTCAACCCAACAGCGCAAGGTCAAGCTGAGAAATTACGTTTAGACCTAGACCGTGTCAACCATTGGGTTGAGCAAGGTGCGACTGTTTCTGATCGTGTGGCCAAGTTAGTTAAAGACGCTCAAGTAGCAGCTTAATTAATCTGGTAGGTTTTAGGAGTCATCGTGAAAGAAGTTAAAGATATTACCCTTGGTAAAGTAGGCGCAGTTTACGGCATTAAAGGGTGGTTAAAAATACATTCATTTACTGATGAACAAGAAGCCATACTTGACTATTTTCCTTGGTCATTAAAATTAGGAAATAACACACAATTAGTAGAAATTATTGATTGGCGTAAGCATAGCAACGGACTCATAGTTAAAGTGGGTGGAATTGATGATAGAGACCAAGCGCAAGCTTTGGTTGGTTCAGAAATTTTAGTCAAAGAAACTGCTCTGCCTGATTTGCCTGAGGGTGAATTTTATTGGCGAGACTTGATGGGAATGCAAGTTATTACTGCCGCAGGTTACGACCTCGGTACAGTATCTGATTTATTAGAAACTGGCGCTAATGATGTACTCGTTGTGAAAGCAAACCGAAACGATGGCTTTGGTAAGAAAGAACGCTTAATACCGTATCTTTTTGACCAAGTTGTTCAATCGGTAAGCATCGAAAATAAACAAATTTGTGTTGACTGGGACCCAGGTTTCTAACTTGTGAGTAGCAGCGTTGTAAAAAATAAACTGTGGATAGGTGTTATTAGCTTATTTCCAGAGATGTTTGACGCTATTACCGAGTATGGGGTGACAGGCCGAGCAATTCGTAATGGGTTAATTGGTTTCCATAAGTGGAATCCAAGAGACTTTACCCATGATCGACATCGCACAGTGGATGACCGACCTTACGGTGGTGGTCCAGGGATGTTAATGATGGTACAACCATTACGCGATGCCATTTCTGCAGCTAAACAAGCGGCAATAGAAAATGGTGGGAATGCGAAGGTCATTTATTTATCACCTCAGGGACGGAAATTGGACCAAGCTGGTGTACATGAATTAGCACAGCATGACCGACTGATATTTATAGCAGGACGTTATGAAGGCATAGACGAACGACTAATTGACTCAGAAATTGACGAAGAATGGTCGGTCGGCGATTACGTATTAAGTGGTGGGGAATTACCTGCTATGAATGTAATTGATGCCGTAGCACGCTTTGTGCCGGGTGTATTAGGTCACAATTTATCTGCTGAGCAGGACTCATTTTCGGATGGGTTATTAGATTGTCCTCATTATACAAGGCCAGAAGTACTTGATACTTCAAATGGAACTGAGAAATCGGTGCCTAAAGTGCTATTAAGTGGTGATCATGAACAAATAAGGCTATGGCGCCAATATCAATCACTAGAAAGAACATGGACTAGACGACCAGAACTTTTAACTGACCTAGCTCTGACAGTAGAACAGGAAAAAATGTTAGCAATAATAAAAAGCGAAGCATAGTACTGTTATTAACTGTGAACTCTAGGAAGAAGGTAAATATGAGTAAAATTATTGACATGCTCGAACAAGAGCAATTAAAAACTGATCTACCAGCATTCGCACCAGGCGATACTGTTGTAGTTCAAGTTAAAGTAACGGAAGGTGATAAATCACGTCTTCAAGCATATGAAGGTGTTGTTATTGCTGTTAAAAACCGTGGCATCAATTCAGCATTCACTGTTCGTAAAATTTCGAATGGTGTTGGTGTTGAACGTGTATTCCAGACACATAGCCCAATTGTTGACTCAATTGAAGTGAAACGTCGCGGTGATGTTCGTCAAGCGAAACTATACTATCTTCGTGAGCGTTCAGGTAAGTCTGCACGTATCAAAGAGAAATTGGCAAAAAGATAATCCTTCGTCAAGAAGTGTATTATTAGCTCGTTTTTCGGTAACGAAAGATAATGAAAAAAGCCTGAATAAGCAATTATTCAGGCTTTTTTGTGTGTGCTAATTTAAGTTACTTAGTTAGTTGTTGTAATAAGTAAACGTAGTTCATCGCAGCTATTTCAGCAGATTGATTAATGTCAGCGGCACCAGCATGTCCGCCTTCAATATTTTCGTAATATAATACGTCGTATCCCATATTTTCCATTTTGGCGACCATTTTTCTAGCGTGTGCTGGGTGTACGCGATCATCACGCGTTGAGCTTGTAAAAAATACTTTAGGGTATGCTTGGTCTCTTTTTACGTTTTGATAAGGTGAATATTCTTTAATGTAAGCCCATTCACTATCAATATCGGGGTTACCATATTCGCCCATCCAACTTGCACCAGCGAGTAGTTTGTTAAAACGCTTCATATCGAGTAATGGTACTTGGCAAATAACAGCGTTGTATAGGTCTGGTCTGCGGGTAAATGCTGCACCAACAAGTAAACCTCCATTACTACCACCTTGAATACCTAAGTGTGGGCTTGAGGTGATTTTTTTAGCGATAACGTCTTCAGCAATTGCTTCAAAGTCTTCATAGGCACGTTGCCTGTTTTCTTTTAAAGCGGCTTGATGCCATTTAGGTCCGTATTCACCGCCACCACGAATATTAGATAATACGTATACACCGCCTTGTTCTAGCCAGTTTAGGCCAACCGAGTTGGAATAAAATGGGGTCATATTAACTTCAAAGCCACCGTAGCCGTATAGTAAGGTAGGGTTTTTACCATTAAGTACTAAGTTCTTTTTACTAACAACAAAATAAGGGACTTGCGTACCATCTTTTGAGGTTGCCATAAACTGTTCAAATTTATATTTTGATGTGTCGAATTTAGCTTTTTTTGATTTTAATAGGTTGATCTCAAATGTTTCAGCATTAACTTCATTAACCCCTGATGGTGTTAAAAAGTCGGTGTAAGAAGCAAAGAAATTGTCGCTGTCGGTATTTATGCTATAAGCGCTAATTGAACCGCTAGTCGGAAAGGCAAACGACTTTTCTTGCCAAACATTTGCGTCGTCTAAATGGTATCTTACTAATCTATTTTTTACATTATCAAGCCAGTTAACAATGATATACGATTTACTCATCGCAAATGTTTCTATTGACGCTGTTTCGCTTGGCTTTAAAAAGGTTTTAAGGGTAAATTTATTAGTAACGAAGTCGGAAAAGTTAGTGTAAACCACGCTGCCTTGAGTAAAGGTTTTGCCGTCAACTTCCCAATCACTTTTTAATTCGATAAAAATATTCTTTTGATAAATACCTTTTAAACTGGCATCTTTTGGCATAGGGAGTTTAGTTTTTTTACCTTGATCGTAGAGGTATAAAGTGCGGGTATAAAAACTGTTACTTTCATATATTATGTGGTGCTTTTGTTCGCCGTCTCTGGCGCTATAACCACCAATACTTACCGAGGCTTTATCTCCAGCAAACAATAATTTAGCTTGTGTTAATTCAGTACCACGCTGCCAAAGTTTTACTTTTCTTGGGTAGCCTGAATCTGTCATGCTTTCGCCATCGTTAAAATCAGTTGCTACCCAAATAGCATCTTTATTATACCAACTGACGCTATTCTTCGCTTCTTCTAAGAAAAAGCCATCACTGATAAATTCTTTGGTTTCTAAGTTGAATTCACGTACTTGTGTTGCATCAGCGCCACCACGAGAAAGCGACACTAAGCAGCGCTTATAATCTGGATAATAACAACTCATTCCTTTATAAACCCAATTGACTCCTTCAGCAGAATTTAATGCGTCAATGTCTAATATGGTTTCCCATTTAGGATTTTTTTTCTTGTATTCGGCTAATGTTGTGCGTCGGTATAAGCCTCTAACGTGAGTGTCGTCTTTCCAAAAGTTATAATAGTAGTCACCTTGTTTGCTTACACCGGGAATGCGATCTTTGTCTTTATAAAGCGACAAAACATTACTTTTAAGCTCCTCAAATTTAGGGTGTGCTTTGAATGTTTTTAATGCTTTACTGTTTTTATTTTTTACCCAGTTGAGCTGCTGCTTTCCTTCAACATTTTCTAGCCATAAATAGGGATCTTTCGTGGTATTAGCGTGACTTGCTTGAGCAAATGCAAATAGCAAAGTACTACAAGCTAATTGCGTTAATAGAGTCTTCATAGAGGTCCTTGGATGAGGTAAATGTACAGTGGTTTAAGCTAAATAAGTTAACACATTATGTCAAAAATTTATGGGATATTATTGTAAGAAAATAAAAAACCACGTTAATGCAACGTGGTTTTAAGTGGTAATAAATGTGGGGGTATTAGAAGCTGTAGACTAGCGCAATTGAGGTTTGCGTATCGGTTCTTTCTTTATCAGCATCAACGATTGTGTCGTGTTCAACTTTAAATGAAAACTTAAGCTGTAATGTTTGAATGAGCTTAGTTGTAATTGATGTCTCAGTACTGTATTTATCACTTTCACCGCTTTTTGGCGCATATTTAACGGTTAATGACTGTTTAAAATCAACATGCTCATTTATTTTTCGCAAATATAGCGCTTGTGCTTGAATAATAAAGGCGGTGTTGGTTTTACTTGGATCAGTTTCTGTTGCTTCGGTTACATCATGCTTAAAACCAGGACCAATATCGGCAAAAAATGAAGCGACTTCAGTTTTATACCATTCGCGACCCCAACCAGCAGAAATAGTGCTTTGATTTTCAAAACCACTAAAACGGTCATCTTCATAATATATATCACCGTAAACATAACTTTGATTGTTTTTGTTTAGGGTGTAGCTTGTTTTAGATTCAGCTGTCCATTTTTGATCCGACGTTTCTAAATGCTTTTCGCCACTGTCGTCTTCAATATTAGTTTTTTTCGCGAGTAAGTCTAAAGCAAGTGTTGAGCGCCATAGATCTTTTTCATATTTTAAATCGAATCCTGATTTTACATCGGCACTTTTAGTGTTACCTGTTTTATATAAAAAACCTAGGCCAACAGACGCACTGATCGGTGACTTTTCTTCTGCTTGTTCGGCAAAAGATGTTAGTGGCGCACAGCATAGCGCCAATAAAATAATATTACGATTCATTTGAATCCTCTTGATTTACGTGTACTGAAACTTGTGGGAATGGAATTTCTATGCCTGCTTTGTCAAGCTCTACTTTAATTGCTTCAAGTAAATCAAAATATACAGGCCAGTAATCAGATGTTTTAACCCAAGGACGAACAACAAAATTGACTGAACTATCAGCTAATTCACTTACGCCAACGGTAATTGCTTCGTCTTTTAAAACAAGTTCATGTGCGCTGGTTACTTGCATTAAAATGGCTTTAGCTTGCGCTAAATCTGCACTGTAGCCAACACCTATAACCAAATCGATACGACGGGTTGGTTTTGCAGAGAAGTTAGTAATGTTTGAACTGGTTATGCCGCCGTTAGGAATGATAACTGTTTTATTGTCGCCCGTTCGTAATTGGGTTGAAAAAATATTTATTTCTTCAGCAATACCCGAAGTGCCTGCAACTTCAACAAAATCACCTGCTTTAAAGGGTTTTAAGGTAATTAATAAAATACCCGAGGCAAAGTTTGATAAAGAGCCTTGTAGTGCTAAGCCTATAGCTAAGCCAGCAGCACCAACAATAGCGACAAGCGATGAAGTATTAAAGCCTAAATGTGATATGGCAACGATAAAAGCAATAATAACAAAGATGCCATAAGCAAGACTGCCAATAAAACTGACAACTGTTTTGTCGAATTCTTTTTTAATTAATATTTTTTGGAGTGTGTTACTGATAATTTTAGCAATAAACTTACCAATAAATAAAATGGCTAAAGCGACTAAAAATTTAATGCCGACGTTGATTAATACATCTTGGTTTGCGGTAAACCAGTTAATAATTTTTTCCATAATAACCTCTCTAATTTTGAGGAGGATTATAGTCAAAAAAGTAACACAAACCTAATATTATTAGCCAAAATTTAACAAAAAATGTACAAAAAAAGAGCCGTAGCCCTTTTTTTTGCTAATTGAGTTGTTAGCGCTTATTTTATAATGGCGCGAAGCTCACCTTGACTATATTTTTCAAACATATCGTCTAAAGAAATAGGTTTGATTTTAGCAGCGTTACCTGCGGTTCCAAATGCTTCATAACGAGCGATACAAATATCAGTCATTGCTTTAGTTGTTTCTGCTAAAAATTTACGCGGGTCAAACTCCGTCGGGTTATGAGCTAAAAATCGACGAGTTGCACCTGTAGATGCTAAACGTAAGTCGGTATCGATATTAACCTTACGAACACCATGCTTAATACCTTCACAAATTTGTTCAACCGGTACACCGTAAGTTTCTGGAATTTCGCCACCATACTCATTAATAATTGCTAACCAGTCTTGCGGCACAGATGAAGAACCATGCATGACTAAGTGTGTATTAGGAATACGCTGATGAATTGCTTTAATACGGTCAATCGCTAAAATATCGCCTGTAGGTGGACGAGTGAATTTATAAGCCCCATGTGAGGTGCCACAAGCAATAGCTAACGCATCCACTTGTGTTTTATTGACAAAGTCAGCGGCTTCTTCTGGGTCGGTTAACATTTGGTCCATGGTTAATTTACCCGCAGCACCAATGCCATCTTCTTCGCCAGCTTCACCTGTTTCTAATGAACCAAGACAACCGAGTTCGCCTTCAACAGACACACCACATGCATGCGCCATTTCAACAGTGCGCTTAGTCACATCTACATTGTATTCATAGCTAGATGGTGTTTTTCCGTCATCCATTAATGAGCCGTCCATCATTACTGATGAAAATCCTAACTGGATTGAACGTTGGCATACACTAGGTGAAGTACCGTGATCTTGGTGCATAACGACAGGAATATGAGGAAACTCTTCAATTGCTGCTAATATTAAATGGCGTAAGAAGGGCGCTCCTGCGTATTTTCTTGCACCCGCTGAACCTTGTAGAATTACAGGGCTATTAGTTTTGTCTGCTGCAATCATAATTGCTCGAACTTGTTCTAAGTTGTTAACGTTAAATGCAGGAATGCCGTATCCGAATTCCGCTGCATGGTCTAACATTTGGCGCATTGAAACTAAAGCCATGAAATAACTCCTAATAATGTTACGCTATCTACATAAAATAGATAATTAAATTGATTGTTAAGTTTCATAGTGAAACTAAATTCTTTCATTTCGTAATTGTATCAGAAATAAATAATGGTTTACACGCTGATTTTTAAGTTGAATGATGATGGAAATAGCAGGGTTAACATGAAATAGTGATATTTATGAAGGATTACGACAAAAGTGTAGTATATTTCAGGTAAGCTAGCATTTTTTACTTGTTTTGTTGTTGTTTTACAACGAAAGTTAAGATGGCGAAATAAAAGAAAAAACACTTAACTGAAATGAGTATGTTTATTTAATACGTTTCAAGCTAAGTGTTGTTAATATAAGCGTTTACTGCAAAGTTTATTGTGCGCGTTGCTCTAAAATCTCTACCGCGGGTAATTTTTTCCCTTCTAAAAATTCAAGAAATGCACCGCCGCCAGTTGAAATATAAGACACTTTATCGGCTATATTATATTTATCAACTGCCGCTAAGGTATCACCGCCACCAGCGATTGAAAACGCATTACTTTGGGCGATAGCATGTGAAATAACTTCGGTGCCTTTAGCAAAAGCATCCATTTCAAAAACACCGACAGGACCATTCCATAAAATAGTGCCTGCTGATTTAATAATTTCAGCCACTTTCTCTGCGGTTTTCGGGCCATAATCAATAATGTCGTCTTCGGCTGAAACTTCAGATAATGCTTTAATTTCAGTCGCGGAATTGTGTTTCCAGTCGCTAAAACCATCACGAGTTACAGTAACGTCGTCAGCAAAAATCACTTGAGTTTCTTTGCATAAACGTTGCGCTTCAGGAATTAAGTCTTTCTCGTATAACGAATTACCTACTTCGTTACCGGCAGAGGCAACAAAGGTATTTGAAATACCACCACCAACCACTAAGGTGTCGGCAATTTTTGAGAGTGAGTCTAATACCGTTAATTTAGTTGATACTTTTGAACCGCCGACAATGGCAACTAATGGACGGGCAGGGTTATCAAGGGCTTTGCCTAACGCGTCAAGTTCAGCCACTAAAAGTGGACCAGCACAAGCTGTTGGGGCAAATTTAGCAACGCCATGGGTACTTGCTTGCGCACGATGGGCTGTGCCAAAGGCGTCCATCACAAAGATATCACATAAAGCGGCTAGTTTTTTAGCCAGTGCATCATCATTACTCTTTTCACCTTGGTTAAAGCGTACGTTTTCAAATACGGCTAATTCCCCTGCTTTTATCTCAACACCGTCTAAGTAGTTACTCACTAACTTAACTGGCGCAGCTAATGCGTTTGTTAAATAATCAACAACGGGCTGTAATGAAAATTCATTGTTGAATTCACCTTCTGTTGGTCGACCTAAATGCGACATCACCATCACTTTTGCGCCTGCATCAAGTGCAAGTTTAATGGTAGGTAATGCAGCACGTAAGCGTGCGTCAGAGGTTACTTCACCGTTACTAATAGGCACATTGAGATCTTCTCGAATAAGAACGCGTTGATCGTTAAGTGGTAAATCGGTCATTTTTATTACTGACATTAGCTGGTTCCTGTAGGTTATTCTTTAAAGTAAAAGTAAGTTGTTGAATTAAAGTAATTTAGCCATTACTTTTGCGGTATCAAGCATTCTATTAGCAAAACCCCATTCGTTATCGCACCAAATCAGCATTTTTATTAATCTTTTATGACTAACGCGTGTTTGGTTACCGTCGACAATGGCTGAATGTGGATCATGATTAAAGTCGATCGATACTAAAGGTTCTTCAGTATAGCCAAGAATGCCTTGCAAGCCGTTATTTTGGGCAGCGATTATCGCTTGGTTAATGTCTGCAATAGTCACGTCGTTTGATACGGTTAAGCTTAAATCCATTGCAGTAACATTTACGGTAGGTACTCGCACGGCTATGGCTTCAAAGCGGCCAGAAAATTGCGGTAAAATACGCTCTATGCCAGCAGCCAACTTTGTGTCTACGGGGATAATTGACTGGCTTGCTGCGCGTGTTCTACGTAAGTCAGGGTGATATGCATCAATAACTTGTTGATCATGCATTGAGGAATGAATGGTGGTTATTGTGCCACTTTCAACGCCAAAGGCCTCGTCGATTACTTTGATCACAGGGACAACACAATTAGTGGTGCATGAACCATTACTGACAATATTATCTTTGGGGGTCAATTGGTTGTCATTTACGCCGTAAATAATAGTGGCGTCAACGTCTTGCTCACCTGGGTGCGATAGTAGTACTTTTTTTGCCCCTTGTTGGAGGTGGGTAAGGGCTTCAGAATGACTGCCATATTTTCCTGTGCAATCTAATACAATATCAATATTATGCGCTTGCCAAGGAAGTTGTGATAGTTGCTTACAATGGCTTAATGCTATTTCATCGCCAGCGACGATTAATGTTTCATTATGTAGCTGAACATCAAAAGCAAAGCGACCATGGGTAGTGTCGTACTTTAAGAGGTGAGCGATACCTTTTGCATCTGCTACTTCGTTGATCGCGACTAGCTTTAAATGACTGAGCTGGTCGTTTTCATAAAGTGTGCGAGCGATACTACGACCGATGCGGCCAAAACCATTAATGGCGATGTTAATTGACATAAAAGTGTATTGTAAATGAGTGTTAAATTGAAAAATGCACCACTAAATTGTGTGGTGCATTATTATGCTAGTACTTAATTGTGAATAACTAACGTTCTAGTTTAGGCTATTAACCGTAGCAATAATGTTATCAACGGTAAAACCAAAATGTTCCATTAATACGCCACCCGGTGCCGACTCACCAAAAGTCGTCATGCCTACAACTTTACCGCTAAGGCCTACATATTTATACCAAAAGTCAGTATGAGCGGCTTCAATTGCAACGCGTTTAGTGACTGTTGAAGGTAATACCGACTCTTTGTATTGGGCATCTTGTTGATCAAAAATATTGGTCGATGGCATAGAAACCACACGCACATTACTGTCCATAGCGTCTGCAGCTTTTAATGCTAACGACACTTCTGAACCTGTAGCAATTAATATCACCTCAGGCGTACCTTCACTGTCTTTTAGAATGTAACCACCTTTAGCAATATCAGCAACTTGTGCTTCATTACGGCTTAGGGCAGGTAAACCTTGACGAGAGAATATTAAAGAGGTTGGCGCACTCTGACGCTCAATAGCATTTTTCCATGACACAGCAGATTCAGTTGCATCTGCTGGTCGCCATGTCACCATATTCGGTGTTGTGCGTAAATTAGTTAATTGCTCAATAGGTTGATGCGTTGGGCCGTCTTCCCCTTGTCCAATTGAGTCGTGAGTGTAAACGAAGATATTTTGAATACCCATTAATGCTGACATACGTACAGCGTTACGGGCATACTCCATAAACATCATAAAAGTTGCGCCGTAGTTGATAAAACCACCATGCAACGAAATACCGTTCATAATACCGCTCATACCAAATTCACGCACACCGTAAAATATGTAGTTGCCAGCAGCGTCGTCTTGAATACCTTTTGAACCCGACCATAAGGTTAAATTTGAACCGGCTAAGTCGGCAGAGCCACCTAATAATTCAGGTAAAATAGCACCAAACGTTTCAATAGTATTTTGCGAGGCTTTACGTGAAGCGATATTGTCGCCTTTTGCTTGGCATTCTTGAATATACGCATTGGCTTTTGCTTCAAACTCAGCAGGTAATTCACCTTTGATCACTCGGCGATCATATTCAGCAGCAAGTTCAGGGTATGCAGCTTGATAAGCGGCAAATTTTTCATTCCAGTTTACTTGGTCTGCTTGGCCTTTGGCTTTTTGATCCCACTCACTATAAATATCAGCAGGTACTTCAAATGCGGCATGTGGCCAGTTTAAAAATTCGCGTGCAGCAATTATTTCGTCTTCACCTAAAGGTGCGCCGTGACAGTCATGGCTGCCAGACTTATTTGGAGAACCAAAGCCAATAATTGTTTTGCAGCAAATCATGGTCGGCTTATCTGTAATAGATTGTGCTTCTTTAATTGCCGCAGATATAGCTTCAGGATTGTGCCCGTCTACATCGGCAATAACATGCCAGCCGTATGACGCGAAACGTTTGGGTGTGTCGTCGGTAAACCAACCTTCCACTTCACCGTCAATAGAAATACCGTTGTCATCCCAAAAAGCAATGAGTTTACCTAAGCCTAATGTACCTGCTAATGAGCATGCTTCATGTGAAATACCTTCCATTAAACAGCCATCGCCTAAAAAGCAGTAGGTAAAATGGTCAACAATGTTATGCTCTTCACGGTTAAATTGTGCGGCAAGCGTTTTTTCTGCTATTGCCATGCCTACGGCATTTGACACGCCAGCACCTAATGGACCTGTGGTAGTTTCTACGCCCGGCGTATAACCATATTCAGGGTGGCCAGGGGTTTTTGAATGTAGCTGACGGAAGTTTTTAATTTCGTCAATTGGCAAATCATAACCGCTTAAATGAAGCAATGAATAAATCAACATTGAACCATGACCATTCGACAGAATAAATCGATCACGATCTACCCAGTTAGGATCTGTAGGGTTATGCTTTAAAAAGTCTCTCCAGAGAACTTCTGCAATATCTGCCATTCCCATGGGGGCTCCAGGGTGACCAGATTTTGCTTGTTGAACAGCATCCATACTTAAAACACGAATAGCATTGGCGAGTTGTTGACGCGACGGCATAATAGCTCCAGTATATTTTTGTACTTTGTATTGAGGGCGTTAATTGCGCTTATTTTCGCCTAGCATATGCTTAACTGCAAATGTTATTACGCTATTTATTATATTTTTCTAAATTTAAGCATAAAGTAGGGTAGAAAAGTGTGAGTAGCGATGATTGCTGTTCTTGGTGCTTTTAGATACTGGTGCTTTTAGATATAGTAGGAGCTGTTGATCTTTATAGATATAAATAAGGTAAAGGACGTATATGCAACAAAGAATTACACCGCTTATTTACTCAAGCGTTATTTTTATTGTTGTCTGCATTTTGGTCACTATTGCAATAACACATTTCTCGTTAATTCACTTCGTTGGCCCCGTGGCAGGTATTGCATCGGCGATTGCCTTGGTTTGGGGAGTTATTGCCTTATTAATTGTTCTTTCTTCTACTTTATTTTTGATATTAGCGATAAATGGCTATGGAAATTTTGACTTAAATATCGCTATTATTATTTTGATTTATTCTGGCGCATTATTGCAGGCTATTTGGGCTAAACAACTTACTTATTCATTAATTTATAAGCAAAAATGGGTTGAAAGTCGTCAATCATTATTCTCATTTATGCTAATTATTGGTCCTGTAGTGGCTATTACATCAGCATTATGTGGCTCTGTGGTTGCTATAGTTGATAATGAAACGTTTAATGTTTCATTAAGTTATGTACTTGTTCGTACATGGTCAGCAAGCGTCTTAGTGTCGGTGTTTGTTATTCCATCTTTGCTGCTTATTCAAGGAGAGCAAAAACTCAGTATCTCGAAGCGTTCTTTTGCCGTTGTTTCGTCTTTACTGAGCTGTGTTGCTATTGCTTTGTTATTTCAAATATCTAAGCAGCAGCAACAACATAATCGCCTCGACTTATACCAACAAGCTCGATATGAAATAAATGATACGTTAGAAAAAGAAAAAAATACTATTCAAGCTGAACTAAGGGCAATGGGAGCATTTTTTAATAACTCTAAAGAGGTTAATTTTGATGAGTTTAAGCGTTTTGCAAAAGAAATTTATCAATCGAGTAGTATCAGCTCATTTCAATGGTCCCCAGTGGTGAAAGTAACTCATAAGAAATACTTTGAACAGTATGCTAAGTCAAAGCTAGGCTTTGACTATACTATTCAGTCAGTGGGTGATGAAAAACTTATCAATCAGAATGATTTTACTCCCTTTATACCTGTACTTTACCTTTATCCATTAACGAATAATGAACATTATTTTGGATTGGACTTATATGCTTACTCAGCAATCTCACCAGCATTACGACAAGCTTTACAGCAGCAGAGGATATTAGCTTCAGCGCCTTTTTCTATGCAAAATAATAATGAAAGTAGTCCTTTAGTTATTGTTTCTCAAACCGTTAATAGAAATCATGAAAAAGATTTATTTGGGGAACTGATGCTGCGTTCAGGTGAAAAATCTTCAGGTTTTTTACATGGCATCGTTGACTTAAACCGTTTGGTTGAAAAACTAATGATGCATGTTCTTAAAAAAAATATATCAATGACAATTATTGATATTACCGATGGCGGGTACTATTTAATATATGGTGACAAGCTTATGAAAAAGAATAGGTTGCAAAATAGCAGTACGATTTCTTTTTTTGGGCGCCAATGGAAAATTGACATTGCCGAAAATGCAGCTTGGATAACGCAAAATAAAAGCTGGCAAGCTTGGTTTATGTTAATTGGTGGTGTTGTCGGTGGTTTTACATTTCAGTTATTAATTTTGATGATGGCCTCTTATTCTATTGAACTAAGCCATAAAGTTGCAGAAAAAACACGTGAGTTAATTAAAGCAAATGAACTGTCTGAACAAGAGCATCAATCTAAAGCGCAATTTTTACAAACGCTTACAAGGGAGTTAAGTACTCCAATAATGTTAGCAGAACGTCTGACTGATAAGCAATTAAGTAGCAATAAATTAGATAAAACAGTCCAATTTAAGGAAGTTACCGACCAGTTAAAGCACATTTTAATGAGTGTGAGTGAGCTGTCTACTATTGAAAGTTTAGACAATACAGCAAAAAATTATATTTTTGATTTTTCTGACTTTTTACAACATATTGATCATTCATTTCAAAAGAATGCTTTGGGGTCAAAAACATCAGTCAAATTTTTATTTGATTCAGAGTTACCTAGCTTTGTTGACGCTGATCCTAAACGCCTTGAAAAACTATTGCTGTCACTTCAAGAAAACCTGTTAACACTGTTTACTTATAGCGATGTTCAAGTATCAGTTAAAGCGCATTATCACCTTGAATATGCGACATTATTTTTTACCTGTAGTGCTTTATCTGCGCATGACGATATGGTGATACATTCATGGTTGAAAAAAGATATTGCCAATTTTAGTACCAGTATGGCATTAGTAACAGAACTTATTCAGGTCTTAAAAGGAAACATAAAGCTTACCGTTGTCTCTAGTAGTGACGTTTTTATGACGATTTCAATGCCGATAAAGGTCAACTTGTCTCAAAATGAAAGTAATCATATTGATGAAATAAACATTCAACATGAAGACCAAAAAATTCATGTTTTAGTGATCGAAGAGTCATTTTCTACTAATTTTGAGATCACCCCTTTGTTATTGGAATTAGATTGTACCGTTGAAACTATTAATCATCAGTCTGAATTACCACAGATAAGTAATTTACAATATTATGACTTAATCATTATTGATAATATCACCTTAAAACCTTATGTTGCAGAGCTTGAACATATATTAGATGCACTTGAAGGCGTTAATGTTGTTGGTATTTATCGCGGTATTGAATATCGCCAATTACCTGATGCATTTAAGCAAAAAATGAGCGAATTTATACTTTACCCTATAGTGAAAGAAAACCTGCAAGCTGTGTTAGATAAAACTCAAGTTAATAAGGATAGTTAAATTCTTACTCAATTGATTTTAATTAAATAACGCCTTCATTAGGTTACATATCAAACCTTAGTATCGTACCGCTAAATCGTTTAGTTGAATGCTATCCAGCACAGTGTCATCTGTTGTTGAAGCTATAGCACTTTCTTTAGTTAACTGCGTTACTTTTACTTTGAAGGGGCTAACATTGTAACCCGCATAAATTCGCCCTTTATCGGTAGTAAAGTTACTTGAATGAAGTAAGGTAAATTCATCACCAATTTGAACGCCATGACGAGAGCCTAAATTAATTTTAATTTCGTTACCGTTAACGCGTACTATTTTACCTCGCGTCGGTTGACACATCATGTTTTGATCAATATCTGCAATAATTTGAGTTAATACGTCGTTGATCATTCCACCATATTGGCTGTGCCAAAAGCTACTCGTATTAATATCAACCTTATCTCGTTTATCATACTCCCAAGAAGCAGAGTTTCTATATTGGTTGGTAAATACTAACTCACCATCTGTGCCATCATAAATGTAAATACTTATATCGAAAAATCGATCGAACATTTTTCCCTGCCAAAACTGCCATGAATTATTACTGTTGTTTGCAAAAGAAATATCATCAATTTCGGAAAATAATACGTATTGACTATCGCTGGTGTCGGCTAAGGATATAGCCAGTGCCTTTATATTCTCTTCCTGCATGCTATTTTTATAACGTGAAAATGCTGAATTGTGCTTTAAGGCGAGTTTGCTGTCTAAATACATACCTTCTTGTGTGAGCTTTTTAGCTAAGTTTTTAATTACGGAGTGGCCTAATTTATAAATGCTACCAATGTTCGCCTGCTCTCGGTTAATCAGTTGTGCTTTTGTCAATAATAATGACTTACGATAATCGGCTGAAAAACACTGTTTTTCTTGCGGGAATATATCAGCGCGAATGGTAACAGTAACTGTATTCCCTTGGTAATTTTCTTGGATTAACTCAAAAGAGTTAACGCTGCCAGTTGCTCTAATATTAATTTCATCTTGCGTAATTAAACCATTAATGACTTGTTGTACGCTTGATACTGAAGCGCCAGCAACTAATAGGGCTTTTTTCAACGCATTTTCCATTGCTTTTGTACGCGCTTGTTTTTTATTACCTCCGCTGATAGTAGCTGTTCCTTGGGTTTCATACCATTGCCCTAAACAAGCTGGCGTGAACAATACACTAATGATTAAAAAAACAATAAATCGCATTTAAATAATTCCTTCCTTTAAAATTAAATAGATAAAGTTAAAGGTTTGTAGAGAGTTTACTATCATAAGGTAAAGCTATGCATGAACTGTGCCTTTAAACTGTCAAAATAAAGTAGGCACAAATAATGCTTTATAAATTCAATTAAATAAATATTCATATAGACCCTAAAATAGGTAATAGCCCATGAAAGATCAATTTGCAAAAGTTTTACTTGTTGGTATTCACTTATGTTTCTTAGCGAGTTGCTCTACTGTTTATGACAATAAACATGTTGAATGGAAAACAGCAACACCTGAGGCATTTCCTATTTTGAAAGCTGTTGGGCAAGCCCCCATCAGTTTACAAAACTCCACTAATAACACACAGAAAATGTTATTAGCGATTAAAGCGTCTAAACTTGCCGCCTATGCTGAGTTAGCTGAGCAAGTGTTTGGTCAACAGGTCAACGGTAAAAGTAGTATGCAAAATTTGGTGATGGGGAACAATCAAGTCACCGCATCGATAAATGGTGTTATTCGAGGGGCAAAGGTTGTTCGAAGTTACCCTGTTGGCGATACATACACAACGGAATTAGAACTTGATTTTAAAAAAGTTTATGAAATATATTTAGGATCATCTCGTCGTCGCGAAATTAAGAACGTAACGCATTATTAATTATGCCATTAACCCGTTAATAACTAGAATTTAAGGCACTTGCTTAAAGTGTTTGCTTGATTTGAGTTTAAGAAAAGTATGAGTATTTAGGCTATGCTTTGAAATCTAAACTGCTTAGCCCGCCACTAGTTTTTCCTTTGTTATCATAAGTGAGCGACGACTTATTATGGTTTTGTAATAATGAGGTTTTCATGCGTTCAACAGCGAGTTGTGATTGTTGAATAATTTTTCCGTTAACAATATTTTGCTCTTTACATTGTGCCAAACATGACTTTATTTGAGCTAAAGATTCGTCAAATAACCCTTTTGCTTTATCTTGTCTAAATTGAACACTTTGTTCTATTTGCTTATCAAGCGTTTCAATAGTGATCAACATCTCATTTTTGACAAGGCCAATTTCAGTCAGCTTTTCAGGATCATTCTTAATTAAAATATCCTTTTCTTGTTCAAGCACTAACAATAGCTGCTGTAGCTGCTGTAACTGTTGGTTTAATGCTTGTTGACCATTAAATGCTACTGACACAAAGTTTCCTAATTTATTAGTTGATTACACGCGGTTAAGTTCAAACTAAGTCAAATTCAAATTTGGCGATACTTGCAGCTAACTTTTCAGGGTTGACTTTATATTCGCCAGATTCAATAGCTTTTTTTAATTGGGCTATTTTTTTTGCATCGACCGCTGGAGCGCCCTCTGCTTTCTTTTGTAATTCAGTTAGTTGCTTCGCTTGAGGAGTGATCGATACAGAGTCTTTACTTGCAGTTTTTGCTTGCTCTAATGAGGCGCCTGTTTGCGCAACTTTTTCTTTAGCTTGTAAATCAACATTCTGTTTGATTTGGCTGCTATTAGACAAGTTATTGATATTCATAGCCATAATTAAATCCTAGTGGCAGTTTTATGAGTTTCTATCATTTTATCGGCAATAATAACAAAAACTTGAACAAATATTATTAATTAATAACAACTTTATTAAATGCACCAACAGTACCAACGACAATTCTTCCTGAACGATTATTTTTAACTCTTACTTTTTCACCTAAGTTGGCATTTTTTAGTGCCACACCTTCGGTTTTTATCATAAAGGTGGATGACTTGGCAATTATTTCAACATTGTCTCCTTTACATATTACGCAAAAGCTTCTCGGGCTCAAGGCTTTGCCTTTAGAAAGCGTTCTTTTAGCTTTTGCACCAATGATAAGATTCATATCCATCAGCGTTTCACCGCGTAAATCAAGCTGGTCAATATAAGTTATTTCAACATTAGTACTGTTGAGTAATGAACCTTTGCTAATTGTTTGTTTAGCGGTAAGTACGGGAAGTTTAGTTTGTATTTTTACGGGCATAAATAAAACCCATGGTGTTGAATCTTCGCAGGAAACTTTAACATTCACGTTTCTAGTTGAATGACTTTCAGGTATATTAAAATTTAAGGGTATTAGGCAAGGTTTAATTTTAATTCTAGGGTCAATATCCGCGGGTGTTATTACTTTTTTCCCTATATTTGAAGTTGATAATTTTTTTTCAACAAATGCTTTTGTTAAGTGTTTTATTATTTCATGATCATAGCTTTGCGCAATAACATATGCGGAGTTGCATAGGCTAATAAATGAAATTGTTATAAAAATCGTTAATTTAGTCATTTTTTTTGTAATCTAAAACTAGGGAAATTTAAATACTCGTCTATGCTTAACAATATAATGTAAATATTGATAGCTAAGTGTCAATAAAAAGGCGCTACTGTTTTATCGTAATATACTATCAAGAACTGTGCCTATTGTTGATAAGGTAACAATATAGAAGGGGTTTGTATGGCAGGTGTTTTAGACTCAGTTAATCAACGCACGCAATTAGTTGGACAAAATAGACTTGAACTCTTGCTGTTCAAACTAGTTGGTCGTCAACGTTTTGGAATTAATGTTTTTAAAGTTAGAGAGGTTATGCCTTGCCCACGATTAACTAACTTACCCAAACAAGATTCATTTATTAAAGGCGTTGCGCATATCCGCGGTCAAACTATCTCTATTATTGATTTAAGTAAGTCGACAGGCGGTCCTGAAATTACGGATTTAACGAATGCCTTTGTGATTATTGCTGAGTATAATAGGAGCGTACAGGGCTTCTTAGTTTCTGGTGTTGAAAGAATTGTCACATTGAGTTGGCAAGATATTATGCCACCGCCTGAGGGCGCTGGTAAATCAAGCTATCTTACCGCTGTCACTGAAATAGATAATGAGATGGTGTCTATTTTGGATGTTGAAAAAATATTGAATGAAATATCACCAGTATCTACCGAGCTTAGTGAAGAAGTTGTTGATACGAGTGTAGGTGAAAGTATAGGTGATCGTGTCGTAATGATTGCTGACGATTCAACGGTAGCGCGAAATCAAGTTAAAAGAGCATTAGAGCCGTTAGGGCTAAAAATAATGCTTGCTAAAAATGGTCAAGAAGCACTTGATCAACTTAAAGAAGTTGATAGTACTTGCACTCATTCTATTAGTGAAAAAGTGGCGCTATTAATTTCTGATATTGAAATGCCAGAAATGGATGGTTATACACTAACTTCTGAAATTAAAAGTAATGAAAGACTCAGAAAAATGCCTGTTATATTACATACTTCCTTAAGTGGCGTATTCAATAACGCGATGGTAGAGAAAGTAGGCGCTGAAGATTTTATTCCAAAGTTTCATCCTGATGAGTTAGCAACTGCAGTAAAAAAGTGGCTTAAAGCGGATGAAACTTCTTAAATTTAGTGAAATGGTATAAGGTAGGGATATATAGTGTCAGCCAGAGAGCTCGATGATAAAAGTTATCATCAGTTTCGTGAATTTCTTGAGCAACAATGTGGTATTGTGCTTGGAAATAACAAACAATATTTAGTTAAAAGCCGTTTAGCTCCGTTAATGGCTAAATTTAATGTTGAATCACTGAGTCGACTGGTGACTTTAACGTTAACACCCACCGAGCGACAACTACGTGCGGCCGTAATTGATGCAATGACAACCAATGAAACATTATGGTTTCGTGATGATTATCCCTTTGCCTTATTAAAAAATAAGTTATTGCCAGAGTTTTCTAAAAAAAGAACACCATTAAAAATATGGTCTGCGGCAAGTTCTTCTGGCCAAGAACCTTATTCAATAGCAATGACGGTGCTTGAATATATGCAAGCTAATCCTGGCACGCTGTCAGGAGGGGTTCAAATTGTTGGCACAGATATTTCTAATACAATGTTAGAACATTGCAAGTATGCACATTACGATTCGTTAGCATTATCTCGAGGCTTGTCAGCTGAACGAAAGCGACAATTTTTTGAAAATGGTGATAACGGTATGATGAAAGTTAAAGATCATGTCAAAAAAATGGTGAGCTTCAGGCAGCTAAACTTACTCAATAGCTACAGTTTAATGGGGCGGTATGATCTTGTTTTTTGTCGCAATGTTTTAATTTATTTTTCACCTGAAATTAAATCTAAAATATTATCGCAAATACATGGTGTACTTAATAATAACAGCTATTTATTCCTTGGTGCTTCCGAGTCATTGTCAGGCTTAAATCAAGACTTTAATATGGTTCGTTGTAACCCCGGTATCATTTACCAGAAAAAAAACTAACTCCTCTTTAATACTTTTTGGCATAAATATTGAATGATTACCTCCATTGATTTGGAGGTAATTTTTTATGGCGATAAGTTTTGATAAAGCATTTGGTATTCACCCAGATAGCATAAAACTACGTGCAAAAAATGCGGAAGTGATCGCAAGTAATATTGCCAATGCTGATACGCCGGGCTATAAGGCAAAAGGCATGGACTTTAAGGCAGCTTTAGCACAGGCGGCAAGTAAGCAACAAAGCGGCATGGCAAAAACCCACGAAAAACATTTTGATATACGCACTTCAACTAGCAATGGTTTAAATTATCGTACGCCAAATCAAGCAGATACAGGTGACGGTAATACTGTCGATGTACAAGTGGAACGAAACTTGTATCTAGAAAACTCTATGTATTATCAAGCCAGCCTTCAATTTATGAATGGAAAAATTCAAGGTATGAAAAAAGCAATTACTGGAGGGCAATAAAAATGAGCCTTTTTAACGTATTCGATATATCTGGTAGTGGTATGAGCGCACAATCCGTTCGCTTGAACACTACGGCAAGTAATATTGCTAATGCTGACAGTGTCAGTAGCAGTATTGATCAAACTTACCGAGCGCGTCATCCAGTGTTTGCCGCACAAATGCAAAAAGCTGCCGCTGCTGGTCAAGATGAATCTGTCAGTGTGCAAGTGTTAGGTATTGTAGAAAGCGATAAACCACTAAATGTGGAGTATGCACCTGAACATCCAATGTCAGACAAAGATGGTTATATTTATAAGCCTAACGTTAATGTAATTGAAGAAATGACTAATATGATATCAGCATCACGTTCTTATCAAACCAATATTCAATTAGCTGAGTCGGCAAAAAATATGCTTAACAAAACTTTATTATTAGGCCAGCGTTAATCGCTAGGTAGGAGCTATTATGGAATCAGTATCAGGTAGTAATCCATTAGACGGTTTACGTTGGCAAAAAGAAACGTATAAAGAAGTTGAACCCGATCGTGGCATGTTAACACAAGCCGACTTCTTTGCATTGATGACGCAAGAATTGGCACATCAAGACCCGACAAAACCCGTAGATAATAATGAAATGATCTCGCAAATGACTGCATTCTCAACAACTGACGGAATTCAGGTGTTAAATGACCAATTTACCGATTTCGCCTCCTCCATGTCTTCAAGCCAAGCATTACAAGCATCATCGTTAGTTGGGCGAAGTGTGTTAGTGAATGATAATGTGTTTGGTATGAACGAAGGAGACAGTATCAAAGGGAAACTGGTGACAGATGAATCAGCCAGTAATGTCAAAATATATGTTGAAAATACCGCAGGTGAAATTATTCAAACGGTTCCTGTAGGGGACGTACCCGCGGGTGAATCTGTTTTCACTTGGGATGGTATGGCGTCAGACGGTAACCCTGCAGCAGCAGGAGCCTATCGTTTTCGTATTGCAGGCTTAGTGGATGGAAAAGCATCTGAGCTTTCTGCAATGACTTATCGAAAAGTCGACAGTGTTACGTTAGCTGGCGCAGGTGGACAAATATTACTTAATCTTAATGGTGGCACATCAATGGCATTAACTGATGTGGTGGAAGTATCTGAAGGTTAGTTTCAGTTATTAAAGAATAGAATTTTAAAGAGGTGCAATTATGTCATTTAATATAGCTTTAAGCGGATTAAACGCAGCGCAAAAAGACCTTGATGTTACATCAAATAACATCGCAAACGTAAATACGGTTGGTTTTAAGGAATCTCGAGCTGAATTTGTTGATGTATACGCATCTTCACTTTTATCGTCAGGCAAAACTAAAGTGGGTGATGGTGTATTAACCGCTGATGTGGCGCAACAGTTTTCACAAGGAAGCATTCAATTTACTAATAACTCGTTAGACTTAGCTATCACTGGTAATGGTTTTTTTGCGGTAGTACCTGAGCTCGATAGTTTAGAAATGTCTTATACACGTGCAGGACAATTTAAATTAAATGACAGTAATTTTGTGGTTAACTCTGGTGGGCAACACTTATTAGGGTTTCCTGTTAACAGTGATGGAACGTCAGCTTCGGTCAGCTTAAGTACTACTGAACCAATTCGAGTACCAACAGCTTCAGGTGCTCCTCAGTCAACAGGTGAAGTTGATATTCGTATGAATTTACCCGCAGGTGACTCTTATATTTCTTCGGCGCCTAGTAGTTTTGATCCAAACGATCCTCAAACATTCAATTACTCTACCTCAGTAACTATTTTTGATTCATTAGGTGATAGCCATATTATGACTTATTACTTTGTGAAAGATGATCCGTCAGTTAACCCTAATGAATGGTTCGTTTTTGCGGGTGTTGACGGTATTCCTGTGGACATAGAAGATAATACAAATACACCAACGGGTATTTTAGGTGGCGACACTATAGGTCCTTTATCTCCTGGTGGTGTGCATGGTGCTAAGTTAGTATTCGATAGCTCAGGTGACTTTATATCACAAACACCTACTTTAGCTAATGGTGGTATTCGAACGGCTCAACTTGGTGCAACTATATTGTCAAATGGTGCTGAGCCGAGTCAAACTATTGAAATTGACTTTAATTTAGATCCATTACAACCAAACCCAAATGAACCAACACAGTTTGCTTCCAATTTTGAAGTAACATCATTAGAACAAGATGGCTTAGCAGTAGGTCGCTTAACAGGGATAGATATTGGTATTGATGGTTTGATACGTGCAACTTATAGTAATGGTACTTCTGAACCACTGTCACGTATTGCTTTAGTTAATTTTGCCAATGAGCAAGGCTTAACACAAATAGGCAATACCTCGTGGAAAGAAAGCATTAACTCAGGTGAAGCATTAGCAGGTGAAGCAGGAGCGGGAACATTTGGCACCGTAAACTCTTCAGCCTTAGAGCAATCAAATGTAAATTTAACAACGGAGTTAATTGACCTTATTTCAGCACAGCGTAATTTCCAAGCTAACTCAAGAGCGCTTGAAGTAAGTAATACACTTAATCAAACGATTTTACAAATTCGTTAAATATAGAATTAACACTTCAACGATACCCTATAAGCCCCATTTTTGGGGCTTTTTATTATCTCCCTCACATCTTGTTTTTTTGGCATCTATATTGCATTTATTCTAATTATTACTTACTAATTGTTAGGAACCATTATGGATAAGCTGCTATATATCGCCATGAGCGGTGCTAAACAAAATATGCATGCCTTGTCTGTTAATGCCAATAACTTAGCAAACGCTAAAACAACTGGCTTTAAGCAAGACATGGCACAAGCTCGTGCAATGCAGGCATTTGGTGAAGGGTTACCTTCACGGGTGTTTTCAATGACAGAGCGCGCTAGCCAAAACTTTGACAGTGGTGCCTTTCTAACAACAGGTAGAGATTTAGATATTGCCGTAGAAGGTGAAGGTTGGATCGCCGTACAAGCTGAAGGGCCTACACCCAATATTGGTACCCAGTTAGGTGTTCAGCAAGTTGGTCAACTAGACAATAGTAATGAAGCTTACACCCGATTTGGCCAATTAAAGTTATCGGCAGAAGGGTTGCTAGAAACAAGTAATGGTCACCCTGTTATTGGTGAAAATGGGCCTATTACCATTCCCTTACCCGTGAGCAATATTACCATTTCTCGTGACGGTACAATAATGATCCGTCCAGAGGGCGCACCAGCTACCGTACAAGAAGAAGTGGGTCGAATTAAATTGGTTAACCCTGCTAACCGCGCTTTAGAAAAAGGTAATGACGGCCTTTTTAGATTAAAAAATGGTGCGATGGCTGAGGCAGATATTAATGTAAAAGTGGCTAGTGGTGCACTAGAGTCAAGCAACGTTAATCCTGTTGGGGAAATGACTGACATGATCGCACTACAACGCCAATTTGAAATGCAGCTAAAAATGATGAAAACCGCCGAAGAAATTGACTCTGCAGCAGCGTCATTAATGCGTGCTTTCTAAACTAATTATTGAGGTGACTTATGAACCCAGCATTATGGATCAGTAAAACAGGCTTAGACGCTCAAACTAAAGATATTGCCGTTATTTCAAATAACTTAGCAAATGCGAGTACTATCGGCTTTAAAAAAAGCCGTGCAGTATTTGAAGACTTACTTTATCAGAATATTAACCAGCCTGGTGGCCGTAGCGCACAAGATACAGAGTTACCGTCAGGGCTAATGCTTGGTACCGGTACTAAAGTGGTGGCGACGCAAAAAATACATTCCCAAGGCGACATGCTTAACACAGATAACGCTTTAGATTTATCTATTCAAGGTGCTGGTTTTTTTGAAATACAAATGCCTGATGGTACTTCATCATTTACGCGTAATGGACAATTTACTCGAGATGAAGAAGGCAACATGGTGACTTCAGGTGCGGGTTATTTATTACAGCCACAAATTACTATTCCTGATAATGCTCAGCAAATTACTATTTCTCAAGACGGTGAAGTATCGGTCAGTATTGCTGGTCAGCCAGAGCCTGCCGTTGTTGGTCAAATAAATACCACTAACTTTGTTAACCCAACAGGGCTACAGCCAATAGGGCAAAATTTATTTATTGAAACAGCAGTAAGTGGTGCGCCGCAAGAAGGTGTTCCTGGCCTAGAAGGTTTTGGCATGCTGCAACAGGGGATGCTAGAAACCTCTAATGTGAACACCACCGAAGAGTTAGTGAATTTAATTGAAAGCCAACGGGTGTATGAAATGAACTCTAAGGTTATTTCAGCCGTTGACCAAATGCTTAGTTACATTAATCAACAATTATAGTTGTTAAGGAGCGTCCCATGAAATATGCAATGTTAGTAATAATCGTATGGATGACGTTATCTGGCTGTTCAAGCACAGAAACAGCACAAACTTTACCTAATGATCCTGACTTTGCTCCGATCTTACCTGAAATGGAAGAAGAGTCTATTGTTCCAACAGGATCATTATTTAAGCCTAATTACGTTAATAACATTTATTCAGACTCGAAAGCGCACCGCGTTGGCGACATTATTTCTGTCATTTTAAGCGAAAGCACGCAAGCACAAAAAAATGCCAAAACGGAGCTTAAAAAAGATAATGCGGCGAGTTTAGATCCCGTTATTGGCTTAGGTGGCGCCGCGGTTAATTTTAAAGACGATGCCATACAGTTTGGTTTAAACCAAAGTTCTAACTTTAAAGGCGACTCAAAAACAAACCAAGGTAATAGCTTAAGTGGCAACATTTCAGTGCATGTATTACGGGTGCTACCTAATGGTAACTTAATGATCCGCGGTGAAAAGTGGATGACACTAAACAGTGGTGATGAATATATTCGATTAACCGGTGTTATTCGTGCGCAAGACATTAGCGCTAACAACACCATTATTTCAAATAAAGTTGCTAATGCTCGTATTCAATATTCAGGAACAGGAAGTTTTGCTGAAGTTAATGAACAAGGCTGGTTATCTAAATTTTTCACCAGTAGCTGGTGGCCATTGTAAAAAGGCGCTAGGAATTAAAAGCATTAGAAATAAATAGAACCTAATCACCTGAACTAATTTAACTTTCTATAGGTAACATTATGAAAGCTTTACTCTCCATTATTATACTGCTGCTTGCCTTTAATAGTTATGCACAGCGTATTAAAGACTTAGCTGATGTGGCAGGTGTTAGAGCCAACCAATTAATTGGCTATGGCTTAGTTGTCGGCTTACCTGGTACAGGCGAGCAAAGCCCGTTTACGGAACAAAGTTTTAAAACGATGCTAAGTAATTTTGGTATAACCATGCCAGCCAACTTAAAGCCTAAAATTAAAAATGTGGCTGCGGTTGCAGTACATGCCGAATTAGCCGCTTTTGCAAAGCCGGGTCAAACAATCGATATTACCGTTTCGTCAATGGGCAGTGCGCAAAGCTTGCGTGGTGGTACTTTATTACAAACGATATTAATGGGGCTAGACGGCAATGCGTATGCGGTAGCACAAGGTAGTGTTGTTGTTAGTGGTTTAGGCGCAGAGGGTTTAGATGGCTCAAAAGTTATTATTAATACGCCTACTGTTGGCCGAATAGCTAATGGAGCAATAGTTGAGCGAGAAGTTAAATCACCTTTTACCAGCGGCGACTTTATTACCTTTAATTTAAAAAACTCAGACTTTACTACCGCTAAACGCTTATCTGACACCATTAATGACTTTATTGCGGGCTCTGCGCGTGCAATAG
Organism: Thalassotalea sp.; assembly: GCA_049613795.1. GTDB lineage: Bacteria > Pseudomonadota > Gammaproteobacteria > Enterobacterales > Alteromonadaceae > Thalassotalea_B. The sequence goes on from JBMZCX010000008.1 coordinate 46,257, forward strand.
ACGCGACTTCTATTAGAGTAAATGCGCCACGCGATGCGGCTGATAGAGTGAGCTTTTTGTCTACTCTGGAGAATTTAGAATTTGAGCCTGATACTCCATCAGCCAAAATAATTGTTAACTCTCGTACAGGTACGATAGTTATTGGTTCCGAAGTACGTTTATTGCCAGCAGCAATAACTCATGGTGGGATCACAGTAACAATCAATGAAACTGAAAATGTAAACCAACCGAATGCGTTTTCTGAGGGGGAAACCACCACGACTAATCAATCTATTGTTGATGTGCGTAAAGACGACTCACGAATGTTTGTTTTTAACCCCGGAGTAAGTTTAGACACTCTAGTGAAAGCAATAAATGATGTGGGAGCAGGTCCTGGCGACGTAATGGCTATTCTTGAAGCGCTCGAACAAGCAGGCGCATTACGAGGAGATTTAGTCATTATTTAATGACTAAATACTACTATGAGCACTCGTATCGCAGACGCACAAAACTTTTTAGATGTTAACGGCTTAACCGATATTCGCCGTCAATCTAAAACAGATGATAAAGCGGGTAAAGAAGAGGCCTTACAATCAGCAGCTAAACAGTTTGAAGCTATTTTTATGCAAATGCTATTAAAAAGCATGCGTAGCGCACAAGATGTTTTAGAGTCTGATAGTCCATTTAATTCAGAATCTACCAAGTTTTATCGTGACATGCACGACCAACAAATGGCACTAGAAATGTCTAATAATGGTTCATTAGGTTTGTCTGAACTTATTGTGCGTCAGTTAGGTGGTGACAAAGATAACTTCACTCCCAGTAGTGTATTACGCTATGACACAACCCCTGAAGAGCTTGCCGTGATGAAAGAAAAATTGTTAAACAAGGCTAAAAATCGTCAAATAACTGACAATAATTTAACCGATGTTCAAACGGTAATTCAGCCGAATGCTATTGCAGAGGCACAAAAATTCAATGAACCTCAAGACTTTGTAACAGCATTAACAGAGCCAGCTAAACAAGCGCAAGCTCGTTTAAAAGTACCTTTTGAAGTTATTATTGCCCAAGCCGCATTAGAAACAGGGTGGGGTAAAAAAGTCATTAAAACCGCGTCAGGTGAAAGCTCTAATAATTTATTTAATATTAAAGCAGACAAGCGCTGGCAAGGTGAAAAAACGCAAAAAGAAACATTAGAGTTTGAAAATGGCGCCATGGTTAAAAAGCGTGAACCCTTTAGAGTTTATGCTTCAATAAAAGAAAGCGTTAACGACTACATTAATTTCCTCTCATCGGGTGACCGATATCAAGCCGCACTTGAACAAGCAGATAATGTGGAACATTTTTTGCAAGGTTTGCAGAGTGCTGGTTATGCAACAGATCCAAATTATGCTAAGAAAATTCTTGGCACACTTAATACAGTAACCAGCCTAATTAATAAATAGTTAATTTTTTATTAGCTTATTTAAATTTATCAAATAGTTAATTGGTGCGCTTGTAGGAGTGTAAGTCATGACAGTAAGTTTATATCAAACCGGTGTAAGTGGACTATTAGCCGCGCAACAGCAGCTAGCAACCACAGGGCATAATATTGCCAATGTTAATACCGAAGGATTTAACCGTCAGCGCGCTGAGCAAGACACCTTTTTAGGTCATAATAATGGCGGTAACTATATTGGTACGGGAACCTACATTAATGATGTTGTTAGAATTTATGACCAATTTTCTTATCGAGAGCAATTATTTAACCAAAGTAACCTTGGTAATGCCGACACCCTACATACCGATTTAAATCAACTTAATGAAATAATGAGCTTTGCTGGTAACGCAGTAGTCGACGGCATTGACAGCTTTTACCAAACGATTAATGGCATTGCAGACAATCCAAGCGATATAGGTTTAAGAAGTATCGCCTTAAGCCAAGCCAATATTTTGGCGAGTGACTTTAACTCCCTAAATGAAAACTTTAATCAAATTGAAAAATCAATTAACGGGGAAATAGAAGAAGTTGTTGGCCAAATATCAAAAATATCTTTAGAGCTTGCCAAAATTAATGAGCAAGTATTAACTGACAAAGGATTGGCAGTAGGCGGACAACCTAATGATCTGCTCGATCGTCGCGACCAATTAATACATGAACTAGGTGAATATACCAACGTAAGCACTATCGAAGACCAAAACGGTGTAATGACGGTAATGATAGGTAGTGGTGCAACATTAGTGGCAGGTATAACACCATTAACGGTAAGCGTAAGAGCTGGCGATCCGGATCCCCTTAAAACTGAATTGCAAATTTCAGGACCTAATAGCACCGTGGCATTAAATGGCGCGATACTCGGTGGGGCGCTTGGTGCAAAAATAGAATTTAGAGATGAACATCTAGCGCAAACACGTGGTGAAATTGACCGCCTAGCCATGGCCATCTCACAAACGTTAAATGCAGCACAAAGCTCAGGTTTAGACTTAAACGTGCAACAAGGCTTAAACTTTTTTACCGACATTAATACGACAGCATTAATGGAGGGGCGAGTTATGGCGCCTAGTACGAATAACGGTACCGTATCAGCTAGTGTTGAAATTACAGACGTTAGTGCATTAACAGCCAACGAATATCAAATAAAATATGACGGTGTTAATTATGTGATGACCAATATGGACACAATGTCTGCATCAATATTAACACTTACACCACCTAACCATTATGACTCAGGCCAAGGTTTTGACTTTGTTATAGACTCTGGTGCCCCAGCTCCTGACGATGTTTTTATTGTTCGTCCAGGTAAAAATAGCGCCGCATTAATGAAAGTTACCTTAACAAGTGAGTTGGGTATTGCAGCAAGTTCTGCGATTGAAGTTGAAAGCTCAGAAAACAATGTTAGCGACGGCTCTATTAAAGTTACAGAAGTATACGACCCTGTTGCAGCACGAAACTTTACTTCTACATTGAACGCAGATTTAACTGTCGACGTGTATGAAAGTGCACCAGGTACGTATGCTTATCGTGTTTTCGACTCGGGTAATCCACCGCCTGCACCGACAATTGCTACAGGCACATTTGCAGCAGGTAGTAACGCCGTTATTAACTTACCACCGCTACCTAGTGGCCCAGCATTTCAAATTGAAATTGGTGGCGACCCAGTTGGCCAAGGCCCGCTAGCAAGAGAAACGTTTACCATCGCAGATGCATTCGGCGTGGGTAATGCCAATAACGCATTAGCCATGGCACTCACCCAAGAGCAAGGTATTTTAAACAACGGCAAAGACACATTTGGCCAAGGCATTGCAACCTCTATTGCTGATGTCGGTTCAAAAGCAAAGTCGGCAGAAATAGTTGCAAGTACAGCCGACGCTTTATACACCCAAGCATTTAACCGTAACCAAGAAATATCAGGGGTTAACTTAGATGAAGAGGCTGCCAATATGTTGAAATTTCAACAAGCCTACCAAGCAGCGTCACAAATTATTTCAACCGCTAATACCTTATTTGACACCATCTTCAATGCGGTACGATAGGAGTTACCTATGAGAGTTTCTACTCAACAATTTTATTTTCAAAGTAGCGATCAATTTGGTTCAAAGCAATCAGCGCTGAGTGACCAAATGAAATATATATCATCAGGTAAACGAGTGGTTACAGCAAAAGATGACGCCGTATCTTACGGTACATTAGCGGGCTATAAAAATGACATTACCAATATTGAAAAATATAAACGCAATATAGACCGCGCTGAAAGCCATAATAGTCAGCAAGAAATTGTTTTTGCTGATGCTGAAGTTATTTTAGATAAAATTAAACAAGATATGTTACTTGCAAACAATGGCCGAATGTCTACAGAAGACTTGCAAGTATTGGCCGACCAAGTGCGTAATAGTTTTGACCAACTGCTTGATATTGGCAATACAAAAAATGCGAATGGCAACTATATATTCTCTGGTTATCAAATAGAACAATCTCCCTTTAAACAACAAGCAGACGGCTCAGTAAATTACAGTGGCGACTCAGGAATTAATGAACTACAAGTGGCTAAAAATATAAATATTGCCACAAACCAAACGGGTGACGATGTTTTTTTAAAGGTAGAAAATGCCATTGGCGACTTTTCTGCTGACTATATCACTAATACCTCAGGTGTTGCTGTTGAAAGAGCCAATGTTGTTGACCGAGGCGTTTATAACAGTAGTGCAATGCCTCACGACTATACCTTTGATTTCGACGCTGTAACCGGTGACTTAACGGTAACAGACAGTGGTGGTGGCATTGTTGTTCCTGCCGCACCTTATACGGCAGGGCAAACAATTACCTTCGACGGTATTGAGGTTACCTTAAGTGGCAATCCTTTGCCGGGTGACAACTTTATTATTAGCCAAGAAGAAGAAATAAGTATTTTTGAAACGGTCAATAGTGCGATTGAATGGATGGAAAGAGGCACCGTATCTGTAAACCAAGAGCAACATCAGGTTGACTATAGCACCATTCTTACACAGCTTAATTCTGCAATGGGGCACATAACCTCACGACGGGTAGACTCTGGTATTCGTTTGCAAGTCATTGAAAGTCAAAAAAACAGACACTTAGACAGCGAACTTGTTACCACCACCAGCCTCAGCAGAATTGAAGATTTAGACTTTGCCAAAGCAATTTCTGAATTTGAGCAGGCGCAGCTTGCTTTACAAGCATCACAGCAACTATTCACCAAGGTTCAAGGTTTATCGTTATTTAATTATATTTAATTTTTGCTAATTAAAAAGGTGGCTTTTAATGGTTAATGTATTTTAAGTCATAGTTGGCACTAATTATGCTTTTATAATTTTAATTAAAGCAGAAGCTAAATGTATAGCTTCTAATATCACAGTAAACGTACTATTTAGGAGCTACATTATGGCTTTATCAGTTGTAACTAATACGTCGTCGCTTAATGCGCAACGTAATTTAACAAAATCAGGTGACGGACTTGCCACGTCAATGCAGCGCTTATCTTCTGGTATGCGTATTAACAGTGCTAAAGACGATGCGGCAGGTATGCAAATTGCCAACCGTCTAACTTCGCAAGTTAACGGTTTAGGTGTAGCACAGCGTAATGCTAACGACGGTATTTCAATGGCGCAAACCGCCGAGGGCGCAATGCAAGAATCGTCAAATATTCTACAACGTATGCGTGACTTGTCACTGCAATCGGCTAACGGCTCAAACTCAGCCGACGACCGTGCAGCACTACAAAAAGAAGTGGGTGCACTACAACAAGAATTAACCCGTATTTCTGAAACCACTAAATTTGGTGCAACCAGCTTACTTGATGGAACCTTTGGTACTAAACAGTTTCAAGTAGGCGCTAATGCTAACGAAACCATTAATGTTAGTTTAGGTAATATGGCGGCTGACGCTATTGGCGCGTACGAAGTGAATGACCCTGCGGTTAATCTTGGCGCAGTAGCAACCCAAACATCAACATTAGCGGTAGCTACAGGTGCTGTCGCAACCGCCAGCTTAAATATTAATGGTACTAATATTCCTGATGCAGGGGTTACTGGCAAAGGAGCGGCTGATATTGCTGATGCTATTAATGCTGAATCGGCAGGGGTAACCGCTATTGCAAAACTTGATGTCACGTTAACAGGGTTAACTTCGGCAGACGATAGTGTACTAACGTTTGAAAAAGGCGGTAATACACCAACCAGAGTGGTTGACTCTTATAATTTGGCAAGCTTTGGTGGAGACTTAGATCGCTTAGCTGAAGAAATGCTCGCTGATGGTTACGATGCTATTGTTGATAACGGTTCCTTAATTGTTAAAGCAACAGGTGTCGACGGCATTCAAATGACAGGTACCGCAGGTACAGCTTCGCTCGCTAACAACGTAACAGGTGGTGCTGCTGTACAAGGTGGCGCAACGAATAACAATATTAGTATTTCTTCCACATTAACACTTTCATCTCCACAAAAAATTGGTATTTCAGGATCTGATGTTGATGATATTTTTGCTGAAGGGAGTACCATCGGTGCGACAGGTGGTACAGGTTCATTAACGTCGGTTGAATCATTAGATATTTCTGGTGTTACCTCAAAAGGTGCTCAAGATGCCTTAGTTGTTATTGACGCGGCTTTAGCGCAAATTGACTCATCTCGTGCAGGTCTTGGTGCTGTTCAAAATCGTTTTTCTCATACTATTAGTAATTTAGCTAACGTACAAGAAAACGTTTCAGCATCACGTAGTCGTATTCAAGATACTGACTTTGCTTCTGAAACGGCTAATATGACTAAAAACCAAATATTGCAACAAGCAGGCACTACCATTTTGTCGCAAGCCAACCAAATACCACAAGCGGCAGTTAGCTTGTTGGGGTAATATGATGGTTAGCGTACATTAGGGTATTAGTTTGCCGTAAACATAGCGTTTAAATATCACCAAGCCACTACATATAAGTAGTGGCTTTTTTATTGCGATACATGTAGGGCGTGTTGATCTTTCGCGGTTAAATTTTGTGCGGCTCCTTTAAAGAGAGTAAAGCGCTTTAATCACGGCGAGTAGTGTGTAGTCTAGTCATTCTAAACAAAT
>JBMZCX010000009.1:0-50989 GCA_049613795.1 Thalassotalea sp.
GTTGAGCATTTAACCGTTGTTTCACTTGTTTTAACGCTACCGTTACTTGTGCTTTTCCTGGCGCGCCAGCCACTTGTTCGTTAAGGATTTCACGCTCATCCGACTGTACATTATCAAGCGCTTTTTGCACTTGCACGCGTGATGTGCCACCAAGTGCTTCACGTTTATCAAGCGTTGATTCAATCGAAAGGTGTTGATAAACATCGTTTTCAATTTTGTCGCTGAATACTTGTAGCTGCGTTAGGGTTAAGTCTTCCAATGGTAAGCCTTTGTCGATAGCAGCAAGTACCACTTCACCAACAATATGATGTGCTTCACGAAAAGGAATATCTTTACTGACTAAGTAGTCTGCAAGCTCTGTTGCATTGGCATAACCTTGTTGCGCTGCGGCTAATGTGCGTGAACGATTCACTTTTAAACCGTCGGCAACAAGTACAGCCATTTCCATACATTCTTGCCATGTATCTAAGGCGTCGAACAAGCCTTCTTTGTCTTCTTGCATATCTTTGTTGTAGGCAAGCGCTAATGCCTTCATTGTGGTTAACATGCCCGTTAACGAGCCAAAAACACGCCCTGCTTTACCACGTATTAATTCACACGCATCAGGGTTTTTCTTTTGCGGCATTAACGACGAACCTGAGCTAACTAAATCACTCATTTCTACAAAACCCGCTTCACCCGAATTATAAAAGATTAGATCTTCGGCAAAACGTGATAAATGCATCATTGAAATACTGGCCGATGCTAATAGCTCAATAACATGATCGCGATCCGACACTGCGTCTAAGCTGTTCATAGTGGCGGTTCTAAAGCCTAAATTGTGTGCTAGCGCATTACGATCAATCGGATACGCCGTACCTGCTAACGCGCCTGAACCTAATGGTGATATATCTAAACGATAAAGAGCATCTTTTAAGCGCCCAATATCACGGTTAAACATTTCAACATACGCTAAGCACCAATGCCCAAAAGTAACAGGTTGTGCCCGCTGTAAATGGGTGTAGCCCGGTAATACTGTGTCTTTTTCACGTTCAGCTAAATTCATCATCGCTTGTTGTAAATTCACTAAAGCAAATAATAAATCGCCGCCCGTTTCTTTACACCAGAGTTTTAGATCGGTAGCTACTTGGTCGTTACGACTTCGGCCAGTGTGTAGCTTTTTACCTAAGTCGCCTGTTTTTTCAATTAACTTGCCTTCAACCCAGCTATGAATATCTTCCGCATCTGACGTTAAAATTTGACGAGGGTCTTCTTCTACCGATGTTTTTAATTCATTTAATGCCGCTGTAAGCTCAACTAATTCTTGTTCAGAAATAATACCAACCGAATGAATAGCGCCAGCCCATGCTATAGAGCCGACAATATCTTGTACCGCCATACGGTAATCGACAGGTAATGAATCATTAAATTTTTTAAACTGTAAGCTCGCTTGCCCTTTGAATCTTCCGCCCCATAACGCCATAACTATTCACTCCAATTCTTTTCAATAAAACTGTTCATACAATAGAAAGTTTTTGTGGGGCTAAAGCGTCCACCACATTCCACAAATAACGCCATAACTATTTACCTTTTTGCGAAAGTGCTGTAATTCTGCTTGATAAGCTGAATAAACGAATAAAGCCTTCAGCGTGTTTTTGGTCGTAAACATCGTCGGCACCAAAAGTGGCAAATTCTTCAGAATATAAAGAATTAGGCGAACGACGTTGTGTTACCGTGGCTTGGCCTTTATACATTTTAACAACAACATCACCCGTTACTTGTTCAGCAAATGAAGCGGCTGCCGCAAGTTGCGATTTAGCCAATGGCGTAAACCAACGCCCATCGTAAATAACATGCGAAAACTCAAGCCCAACTGATTCACGAAATTTCAGCGATTCTTTATCTAATATTAATGTTTCTAAGCCTTTATAAGCAGCCATTAATACCGTGCCTCCTGGTGTTTCATAACAACCACGCGACTTCATACCAACTAAACGGTTTTCAACAATATCGATACGACCAACGCCATGTGCGGCTGCTTTGTCGTTTAAATACATTAACGCTTCGTAAGCCCCCGCACCATTTGAACTAAAGTCTTTTCCGTCAACGGCAACTAATTCACCTTTGTCAAAGCTTAACGTCACTTTACCTGCTTCATCGGGTGCATCCATTGGGTCAACTGTCATGGTCCACACTTCTTTTGATGGCTCACACCATGGGTCTTCTAGCTCACCACCTTCGTGAGAAATATGCCATGCATTGGCGTCTCGACTATAAATTTTAGTTAATGAGGCTGCACATGGAATATCACGTTCAGCAAGATAGTCGAGTAAGTCTTCACGCGATACCATGTCCCATTCACGCCACGGTGCTATTACCGTAAGTTCAGGCGCTAACGCGGCAAAGCAAGACTCAAAACGTACTTGGTCGTTACCCTTGCCCGTACAACCATGACATACCGCATCGGCACCTACTTTTAACGCTACTTCAACATGCGCTTTAGCAATAATTGGGCGTGCCATAGACGTTCCCAATAAATACTGACCTTCGTAAACGGCACCCGTTTTTAAAATGGGGTAAATATAGTCTTTTACATATTCTTCTTTTAGGTCAGCCACGTAACATTCAGACGCGCCTGAAGCGATGGCTTTTTCTTTAATGCCTTCTAACTCTTCCTCGCCTTGACCGACATCGGCACAAAAGGCGACAACTTCACAGTTGTCGTAGTTTTCTTTTAACCACGGAATAATTGCCGAAGTGTCTAAACCACCTGAATAAGCCAATACTACTTTTTTAATTTTTTTCTTCGCTGCTAATGCCATTTTCTTTTCCTATAATCTCTTAAATTCTTTTCAGTTTTATTAAACGCATTTACGCGTTATAAATATAATTGCTGTTGAGTTTTGCGATTAATCAGCCAATAAACTCACCAATACCGCACACTGCGCCCACATTCTGTTTTCTGCTTCTTGAAAAACGACTGACTTTTCTTCATCGTCAAATAACGCGGTGGTTATTTCTTCTTCTAAGTGTGCAGGTTGGCAATGCATAACAATACTTGCTTGCGCTTTTTCCATTAAGGCGTGGTTAACTTGATACGGAGCAAAATCGGCTAAAATTTTCGCCTTTTTAGCGGGGTCTTCATCACCCATAGAAACCCAAGTATCAGTATAAATAGCGTCTTGCTGACCAATCGCATTAATATCTGTAGTAAAGGTAAATACTGCACCACTCGCTTGGGCAAACGCTTGTGTTTTACTTAGCATTTCTGCTGTTGGGGCATAACCCTCAGGGCATACCAAGGTAAAATTAACACCCACTATCGCCGCCATCAGCATTAATGAATTAGAGACATTATTACCGTCGCCCACATAAGCGAGTTTAACTTGAGACAAGTCGTCAAAATGTTCAGCCAACGTAACAAAGTCGGCTAACGATTGGCATGGGTGATACAAATCACATAAGGCATTAACAACGGGAACACTGGCGTGTTTGGCTAAACCTTCTATCGCACTATTTTCAAACACACGAGCAACAATCGCATCGGCGTAGCAAGAAAGGTTTTTAGCATAGTCGCTCACTCTTTCTCGCTCACCCAACTTGCCATTTTGTTGCCCTAAATAAAGCGCATGACCACCAAGTTTCGCGATGCCCATATCGAAACTGACATGCGTTCTTAATGACGGTTTTTCAAAAATCATTGCGACAGATTTACCTGCTAATGTTTGGTTGTAATTAGCAGGGTTTTGTTTGATATTTTTAGCAAGAGATATCAACTCAAGTATTTGTGATTTGTTTAGCTGGTCATCAGCTAAAAAGTTTACTAGCGACATAATCAATCCTATAAATGACGAAAATTAGTGATTTAAACGTTAGAGCATTGTTTACTCTGGTTGTATGCGGGTGCCAATAAGCTCACCATTGAGCAAATTAATAATTTGCTCGGGAGCTTGCCAGCTGGCCACCGCGATACTTCGTCGTAATTGATTAGCTGCATAAAATGCCGCATTCACTTTTGCTGTCATTCCACCTGCGATAACACCATCGTTAATAAGCTGCTGTGCTGTTTTCGTATCTAATTGAGTTAAGTATTCACCGTTAGCGCCTTTTACACCGTTAACATCGGTTAACAGTAATAATTGAGCGTTGAGCAACTGGCATATCACCACTGCGGCATCATCTGCATTTACATTCACTAATTCACCGCTAGGTAAGGCGCCAATAGACGAAACAATCGGCAAAAAGTGTGACTGTAATAAGGTGTCGAGTAATTTACTGTCTTGCGCTTTCGGCACGCCAACTAAGCCTAAATCAAGAGGGTTTAACTGACAGCTGACCATGTTGCCGTCGGTTAACGATAACCCAACCGCAGTTATATTCATGCTTGCTGCCGTGGCAATAAGCGATTTATTAACAGCACCTGCTAACGCGCCACTAATAATTGGCATTTGTTCAGCAGGGGTTACTCTTAACCCTTGTTTTTTAATGGTAGTGAAACCTGCTTGTGTTAGCATTTCGTCAACCACACAACCGCCACCATGTACTAGCACTACCGCTTGATTTTTTAAGCTTGCAATAACATTAAACAAAGCTTTTAAGGCACTTTTGTTGGCTAAAATTGCACCACCAATTTTTATCACTAAAGGTTGTTTCATACGTTTGCCCCTTTAATTAACGAATAATGGCTCGGTAATCCTAAGCTAATATTGGCACACTGAATGGCTTGCGATGCGGCACCTTTCAATAAGTTGTCTATTGCACAACTCACCACAACCACTTGCTGCTGTTCGTCGAACTGCCAATGCAGATCAGCAAATGGTGTATAAGCAACGTTGTCAATTTTTGGCCAAGTACCAACTAAACGTACCAGCGGTGAATTTTCATAAGCGTTAATAAATGCTTGGTCGACTTCAGCTGTAGTAACATTCGCTTTTAGTTGCAAGGTAACCGTAGCGAGTAAGCCTCTTTTATATGGCGCTAAGTGTGGATTAAAAATAACGTTAGCACTGGCCTCTTGGCTAATTTCGGGCTGATGACGATGCTGCAAAATATTGTAAGGTGTTAGGCTAACTTCATTAAAACTTGTTGCCAGCGATGCTTTTCTACCTGCACCACTAACACCACTAATACCATTAACAACAATTAATGACTCTTTTATATGTAAGTTATTACTGGTTAAAGGTTTTAACGATAATAAGCTAGCGGTTGGGTAGCAACCGGGCACCGCAATAACGTTACTGTTAGCAATATCTTCAGCTTGCCATTCAGCTAAACCATATTGCGCTTGCGCTAAGGTTGAAAGGTGTTGATGGGTAAAACCATAATATTTAGGGTAATCATCACTACTTTTAAGGCGAAAGCCGCCCGATAAATCAAACACTTTCACGCCTGCATCTGCAAAAGCATGTGCCCACTCCGCACTAAATTCATGAGGGGTAGCAAAAAAAACAGCATCAATATTGTCAACGGTTTGCTCAAACCAATTACGCGAAAAAGCAGTTAGCGGTAAATCGCAAACACCTAAGTATTTTGGATGTAATGCTGAAAACAGTTGCCCTGTAGAGTCGCTATTTTCAGAGACGACTAAATCACAAATGGAAATTTTATCGTGCTGACAAAGTAGTGCAATTAACTCTGCTCCAACATAGCCACTTGCCCCAATTACTGCTACCTTCATATTACCCTCAAAAAATGCAATTCTATTCACTAAAATGATAATAAATAAATATTGTTAAACTTTTTCGTTAGCCGCAAATGAGTAATAAATAGATTCAAATATTTTATATAACTAATCCTACTGGAAAAGCGATAAATCGAATTGAATCCCTTAAAAATTTTGCGTAATCTAACGATTAATTACGATGAAAGCGAAAATAACACTATATGGGTAGTTATGCAATTAATCAGCATAACTATTTTAACGGAGAGCTAATGAAAAACCTACCCAATCTAACCCAAGCGTTAACAGAGCTTATCGCCCAGCCGTCTATTAGTTCAACAATTGAAAGTTGGGATCAAGGTAATTTGTCTATTATTCAATTACTTGCTACTTGGTTTGAAGAACTTGGTTTTACTATTCAAATTCAACAAGTACCTGACACACGTAATAAATACAACATGCTCGCTAAGTTAGGTAGTGGCGAAGGTGGCTTATTACTATCTGGGCACAGTGATACCGTTCCTTTTGATGAAAACCGTTGGAACTCAGACCCTTTAGTCGTTACTGAAAAAGATAATAAATTTTATGGTTTAGGTAGCTGTGATATGAAAGGCTTTTTCGCCTTTATTTTACAAGCCTGTAAACACATTGATAAGAAAAACTTAAAAAAGCCACTTTATGTTTTAGCGACTGCCGACGAAGAAACCACCATGGCAGGTGCCCGCTTTTTTATGGAAAGTCAGTTAGCTAAGCCTGATGTGGCGATTATTGGAGAGCCGACCAATTTAGTGCCTGTAGTTATGCATAAAGGGCATATGTCTCATCAAATCAAAATTACAGGACAATCTGGTCATTCAAGCCAACCTGATAAAGGCGTAAATGCCATTGAAATTATGCATCAAGTCATTAGTGCCTTATTAACATTGAAAGAGCAATTGGCACTACATTATAAAAATGAAGCGTTTGCAGTGCCAATGCCAACATTGAACTTGGGTGCGATACGTGGTGGTGATAATGCCAACCGTATATGTGGGCATTGTGAGCTTGATATTGATATGCGAGCTATTCCAGGCTTAAGCGATGACGAATTACTTGCTTGGCTAGCAAAAACGCTGGAACCTGTTGCGAAACGCTATCCTGGCAGAGTTACTTTTGCAGAAATGCATCCTAGCTCTCCAAGCTTTGAACAGAAAAAGCCAAGTGAGCTAGTTGAATTTGCTGAAAAAATTAGTGGCTATTGCTGCTGTGCGGTTAATTATGCCACTGAAGCTCCATTTATTCAGCAATTGGGTTGTCAAACGATTGTTATGGGCCCAGGATCTATTGATCAAGCACATCAACCCGATGAATTTTTAGCGTTTGATCAAATTGATAAAACTGAAGAAGTATTACTCGCTATGATCAATAAATACTGTTTTTAAAGGGTGTTAGACCATTAAAGCGGACTATTATCAGTGCGCATGGTTTTAGTACCGCTATAGCTATCATAAAGTTGCTGATGAGCAATTTTTGAAAATGTATCTGTGCGTACTTCATATTGTGCAATCCATTCAAGCAGCATTTCAAGATTCTCGTCTTGCGCGGCTTTCGACTTATATTTGTGTGGTTCCCACGGACGCTTTTGAGCATTACTGACACACGCACTAACAGGCAGGTTTAAAAATATAATTTCAGTACATTCTGAAATAAGTAATTCAAGTAAATCGGTATAACATCCTTCGATAACCCACTGACTATGACGATTAACAAATGCATTAATAAGCTCTGCAGACTCTGCTAACGGCAGTCGCTGTGGTGCCTGCGTGTTTTGCCAAGCTAAAGTATCTAAATCTAAGTGGGCTAACGATTTACACTCAGAAAGTCGCTTCGCTAAGGTAGATTTACCCGAACCTGAATTACCAAAAATTAAAATATTGCTCAATATAACCAACCTGTTCTAAATGACACGCCAACAAAAACAAATAACACCGACAATACAGTTACTGGAATAATATGCCAAGCCATATCCACAAGACTGTCTTTTGACAACTGAGGTATTACTCTAAACCTAGCATCTAGCGCAAAGATAAATGTTAAGCTCAGTAAAATTAATTTTGCCAATATACTATGTGAAATAGGGTTTTCTAAATTAAACCATTCGTTAATATCAGGCAATAAACGGTAGGCTAACATTACCCCTGTTATGACTTGTATAACAAGTGCAGGCATACCAATTTTTTCATATACCGATTCAAATTGAATTAAGTTTTCTGGCGACTTTTCTTTAAGTACGCGAGGTAGTATCACGGTAGCAAGCACAATATGCCCACCAGTCCAAATAGTGGCTGCAAGTATATGCAGCAATAGTAATGTTCCGTACATGAGTTCAACCCAAGCTAGCTAATATTAAGTTATACCGTTCCGGATAAAGAAGTGACCATTTTCTTATGCGGAATGGTATTAGCTTAAAGTAAACGCTATCAACACAAGCTATTCTTGATCAACTTTTAGGTGATTTAATTGGCTGTCATGCACTTTGTTTAGTACGACCATTGAAACAATGGCGCCAATTAATGCCAAGCCCATATCTGACTGGGTATCCCAAACATAGCCTTGAGTACCTAAAAAGGCTTCCGCATTTTCACCCGTAGCTAATGCCACCCACCATTCAATTAATTCATAAAAAGCACTAAACGCTAAGCAAATTGACACAATAATAATACTTCTCCACCAGTTGCCATTAACAACGTTTTTGCGAATAAGTATTTCTCTTGCTAATAAAGCAGGTACAAAGCCTTGGAAGAAGTGACCAACTTTATCGTAATTATTTCTTTCTGCACCTAATAAACCATCAAAAAATGGCACCTCAGCATAAGTGTAATGGCCACCTATCATTAACACTATACAGTGGCATAATAGCCAAAAGTACACTAATGATGTCAATTTAAAAGAGCGATAAGTCGTTGCTAACAGTACGCCTCCAATTAAGGCAGGAAGTACTTCTAAAAACCAAGTAAATTGATCTTTAGGATTAATACCCGACCAAGCTAAAACAGCCACAAAACAAATTATCCAAAGGTGTTTGATGTGAGTACTCCGAAAATAAATAGTGAGAGGTTGGCTTTTATTGGCTTTTATTCCAAAGTTTCTGGTTTTCTTTGACAGAAAAAAAGTCACCCGCATGCCAGTAGCGAGGTAATAAATCGAGTTTTTTTCGATCCGCATAATTAGACGCTAACAGCTCTAAAATTTCATTCAATCGTTCTTTACTTAATGTCGCAAACCTTTGAGCAACTTCAACATTATATAAATTACTCTCGGGAGCGACAACAAGATCTTGTCCAAAGCCAATAAAGGCTAAATAGCGCGTTGCAGCCCTGCAAATTGGTGCTGCACCAACTTCAGGATAAAGCTGTGAGACAATGGCGTATTCATAGCAATCGCTTTTCCCCCCGCTGTCAGCAGGAACATAAGTTACACCATACCCTTGAGGGAAGTCTCCAGTAATACGATACATAGCGTCAACTACCGTTTTGCAGCAACTACCGTACTCTGCATTTTGATATAGCGCTTGGTATACTTTCGGCAGTAATTTGTAGTTATAACTTGTTTTAGTTGAAAGAATAATTGAAGCATATATTTGTGGGACTTTAAGTAAATTACCAACGCCTGAACGCGGAGCAATAGCGCCTTTAATTAATTGCTTAATAAAAACTAATTTTTGATGCTCTGCAATATTAAAAGTATTACGTTCTGTTTTAGAATTCCCTACATAAATAGGTGCTCCTAAACCATCAACTAAAAACTTTACCGTTTCGCGATAATTAATTTGCAAGAGGGCTTTACGATCATCAACAGGTAATGTTCGGTGCTGACTTAACTTGCCATCTTCCCCCTTTAGTATTTTTTGCGCTTCGGGGTGATAATTCCCCATATCTTGAATAAGCGCCGCCATTAAAATCGGCAATTTAATACGGTCGACTAGTTTTTGGTATTTTTTTATATCAGAGGTGCCAAGGTCAGCAAATTCAGCTACCGATATATCGGCAATATTGTCTTTGATATAGGGGTGCGACAATGCGCTTGACTGCTCAGTAAAGAGTTGGTCGAATAACCGTAACGATAATATGGCTTTATAAAGCGGTTTATTTCGTTCGTTACTTTCCGCTATTTTCTTCCCTTCTGTTGGGCTAATGAGTTGAATGGTACCGAGTAATTGAGCTGATTTTCGATGAGTTTCGGCAGAAGTCTGCCCCTCACTTAATTCAAAAATTTCATAGCAAATTTCATATAAATGCTTATATCGCTCGTTGCTCTCAAAACGAAGTTCTTGTTTTAAGTCTCTATGCTCTCGTTCAGTGCGATTTATTGCCTTAACATTGTCACCTTCTTTCGCTTTAAGCTGGGCGATATTTTCTTTACAACTGTCTAGCTTTAATTGAATGGCGCTTTGTTTTGCATAAAACGAGATAGCGCGTTCCACCAATGAATCTTTTAGTGCACTTCGCCCATAAAGTTTATTTAATAATAGCTTTACCTGCGTGGTGAATTTAGTGTCGCTAATCGATTTTTTTGACATAACTCGCTGATACTTTCCACAAATGACTAATGATTAATGATTATATAGTTAATGCTAGTTAATTTTGTCAAAACTCTCAAGTGCGACTATCTTTAAATTCCCTTTATTTTCACTTGATTAGTACGATTTACAAGCTGTTGACAGATATTCACTAGATCAGAGTGTAAACCGCCTGCGGTAACATCACGCCCGGCACCAGGCCCCCTTAAAATTAACGGATTAGCCTCATACCACTGACTGGTTATCTGAAATATATTATCGCAGGCGGAAAGGTTGGCAAAAGCATCGTCATACGCTAACGCTTCTAAACTAATAGTAGCCACTAATTTGTTTTCTTTTGCACTGAAACGAGCAATATAACGAATACATTTTTGATGTTGCTTAGCATCTTGTAATTGCGTTAAAAAATAATCATCAAGCTGGGTTACTTCATCTAAAAACTCATCTTTTGATAGAGATTGTAACGCTTGTGGCACTAAGTTTTGACAATCAATGTCGTCCATTGAAAGCTCAAACCCTGCTGCTCGTGCTAAAATCAAAAGTTTTCGTTGCACATCGCGGCCCGACAAGTCATCTCTAGGGTCTGGCTCAGTTAAGCCTTTCGCCAAAGCATCTTTTAATAAAGTAGAAAATGCGACTGTGCCATCATAACTTTCAAATAACCATGATAATGTACCTGAAAATATGCCTGATATTTCAGTAATTTTATCACCACTTTTAAGTAAATCATTAATCACATAATTAATTGGCAAACCAGCACCTACAGTTGTATTGCCTAACCATAAACATTGTTGTTTTGCTGCCGTTTCAACTAACTGATTATATTGTGCTGTTGGCGTTGAAGCCGCCCACTTATTAGCGCCAATAACATGAATACCCTGTTCAAAAAAAGTTTGGTATAAATGACTGAAATGTTCGCTCGGGGTAATATCCACCACCACTAGCTCATCATATGGATGATTTGCCAACCATGATAGCAATTGCTTATTGTCATAGGTTTTGGCGTGCTGCTCAAATTGAGAATATGCTTGATTTACGTCAACGCCATCGTTATTAATTAACGCTTTCTTTGACGTAACTAAACCAACAATATGTACATTTTCTAATGCGGGTATATTAGCTAATTGATTCGGTAGCATGTCAAGAAATCGCTGGCCTATATTACCTAAACCCGCTACCACAACGCCAATATGACGAGCAGACTGAGTCATGTCGAAATGCACATTATTTAGCAACTCAACACTACAATTTTGTGGTACAACCGCAATTAAACTGTGCTTATTGGTTGAGCTCACATATTCAAGCACTTTAGCTTCTTTCAGTGCCCTTTTGAACTTCGCCTTTATGCCGCCATGCTCAACCACTTTATGCCCCACGGTTGCCATAATGGCAGCTGGCGTGAATGACACTTCGGTATCATGGCTTGCTAACCACTGGCTAAGAGCTTTTTGCTGGTGCTGATAAATAACAATAAAACCTTTATCGGTATCAGCGGTAATCGCCTCAAACTCAGCCGACGCAATATCGCCTTTATCGCCAATAAAACTCTCGCTTTGTGCAAGAAGTAAGTCATTCAAATAGGTAACTGATAGTTCTTGTTTTGCAATTTGACCAAACAAACCTATTTCAGTACCGCTAACTTCCGATGCAAAGCTACTAGCAACGTGTAAATGTGTGCTATGGCTGGTTAACGGCTTTAATGTTTTCGCATGCAGTACTGGGTTACCTAAGCGACCTAACTCTTTGGCTACCGCATTAGGTAAACGATGCAATTTACGTGCATTTGGCACAACACGTGGATCAGCACTATAAATACCGTCAACATCAGTCCATAAGGTTACATTACTTGCACCAACTAAAGCTGCCATTATAGTCGCAGAATAGTCACTACCATTTCGCCCCAAGGTTTTTGTTAATCCATGAATGTCTTTACTTATATAACCCGTAATTACGGTAAGTTTTCCCGCTTGACGACAATTCGATAATTGCTTTTCACTTAGTGGATATTGCACTTGGCAATCGCGCTCATTGTCGATCACTAAAAAGTCTCTTGCATCAACAAAAATGCTCGGACAAACACGTTCATTTAATATTGCCGACATTAACCGCGCTGACCATAATTCGCCAAAGGCTAATAAGTCATTTTCATACTTATTAATATCACTATTAAGCCAATGAACAAATTGTTGAATGTCACTTGTTAGATTATCAATCAATCTTGCCGCACTGGCTTTATTTAATAATGAAGCAATCAGCTGAGTTTGGTTGTCTTTTAATGCTAGTATTGCTTCATTTAACGCTTCGTCACCTGACTTAGCTAAGGCCAATAATGAAAATAAAGCATCGGTAGTATCACCATTGGCGGATACAACAACAACATCATTCAACTGGCAGTGATGCTGAATAATGCCAACAACACGCTCAATACAGGCTTTGGTTGCCAAGCTACTACCGCCAAATTTATGTACTTGAACTGCATGCTTAACGAGTTGATTGTTTTCTGCGCTTAATGCGGCAGCAGTTGATAATTGTTCCATAATAATTTTTATACTTCTTAAAAATAAATAACGTTTACTGCTGGCTAGCAGCAAGGCCTTGGGCTAAGTCAGCGATAATATCGTTAATGTCTTCAATGCCAACCGAAATTCGCACTAATGATTGGGTAATGCCTGCTTCAATTTGTGCTGATAGCTCCATGCCTGCATGGGTCATGGTTGATGGATGGCTGATTAAACTCTCAACACCACCTAATGACTGCGCTAAGGTAAATATTTGCAAGTTGGCAAATAATTTTTCCACGGCTTCAACCCCCCCCTTTACTTCAAAACTAATCATCGCGCCAAAACCTGCTTGCTGCTTTTTCGCAATGCTATGATTAGGGTGTGTAATAAAACCTGGGTAATAAACAGCATCAATAGCCTGATGTTGCTGTAAAAATTGGGCAACCTGTTCGGTGTTTTCTTGGTGTTGCTTCATTCTAACTGGTAATGTTTTTAAGCCTCGCAGTGCAAGGTAACTGTCGAATGGTGAGCCTGTTATGCCTATACAATTAGCCCACCACGCCAGTTCTTCACCAAGCGCTTGCTCTTTGGTTACTAACACACCGCCGACCACATCACTATGACCATTGATATACTTAGTGATTGAATGAAACACAATGTCAGCGCCTAATCGTAATGGCTGCTGTAATAATGGTGATAAAAAGGTGTTGTCTACGGCAACAATTGCACCGGCTTGTTGACTTAATTGGGTAATTTTTTCAATATCAACAATACGTAATAGCGGGTTACTCGGTGTTTCAATGAGTACTAATTTCGGTTGCTGCTTCAACGCTTGAGCGAGTGCATGTTCATCATTTTGATCAACAACCACCAATTTGAATTGCCCGCGCTTAGCCAAATGTGTAAATAAGCGGTAACTACCACCATAGCAGTCATGAGGAATAACAACGGTGTCTTCAACCGTTAATAACTGACAAAGTAAATGTACTGCCGACATACCTGTACTGGTAACAATACCGACAGCACCTTGTTCAAGTTCGGCAATTGCTTCAGCAAACGTAGCACGCGTCGGGTTACCCGTACGTGAATAATCAAATTGACGTTTATTTTTAAAGCCTTTTAACGAATAGGTACTCGATAAATGTATGGGTGCTACAACCGCGCCGTGATGTTCATCGCTATTAATACCAGCACGTACTGCTGTGGTTGCACTTTTTTTATCAGTCATAAGCTACCTACATAATTACCTAATTGAAAAAACAAATGGATGTTTGGACGTCTATAACTCTAAATGGTTTAAGTAATTCGGTCAAGAACTTTTAGACATCTAAACTTCTACACATTTATACATTCATAGTTGACTCATAGCGTACAAGCAGTAAAATCATAGTCAGCATACTATTTTTTGTTTTTCTTATATAAATAACAATATAAGAGCAATTAACACCGTATAAAAATATACTATATTAGAGGTAATTTCATGGCAAAGTGGAATGGTGACTACATAAATCCCTATGCAGAACATGGAAAAAAAAGTGAGCAAGTTAAAAAAGTAACTGTCTCAATTCCATTACGCGTGCTTAAAGTGTTAACTGACGAACGTACTCGACGTCAAATCAATAACTTAAGGCATGCCACTAACAGTGAGCTATTGTGTGAAGCATTCTTACATGCTTTTACAGGCCAACCCTTGCCTGATGATAACGATTTAGCGAAAGACAATACTGACAAGCTACCAGCAAGTGTACGTAAAATATTAAGCGAACAAGGTATTACTGACTTTTCAAAATATGATGACGATGAAAGCTAAGCCTGATTAATTCTCCCTGAAATTTGTCGTTGATACACAAAAAAGCCAACATTATTGTTGGCTTTTTGATCTGGTTTGTATGCTAAGCCATATAGTTTTCAGGCATTTCAAGCGCAGCGACACCCGACGAGACCGCTGCTAACGCAACCGCTTTTGCCACACGGCCACATAAACGCGAGTCCATTGGTTTAGGAATAATATAGTCTTTACCAAAGGTTAATGCACTCACACCTGAGGCCTCTAATACTTCTTCCGGTACAGGTTCTTTCGCTAACTCTCTAATTGCGTGTACACAAGCTAATTTCATTTCGTCATTAATAGTGCGGGCTCGCACATCTAGCGCCCCCCTAAAAATAAACGGAAAACACAATACATTATTTACTTGATTTGGGTAATCAGAGCGACCTGTCGCAATAATAACATCATCGCGCGTAGCTAAAGCAAGTTCTGGCTTTATTTCAGGATCAGGATTTGAACAAGCAAAAATAACAGGTTTAGCTGCCATTAATTTAACATGTTCAGCTGACAACACATTAGGCCCAGACACACCAACAAAAACATCAGCACCGTCAATAACATCTTCAAGTGTGCGTTTATCGGTATTATTAGCAAATAAACGTTTATATTCATTTAAATCATCACGACGTGTATGAATAACACCTTTAGTATCAAGCATATAAATTTTTTCTCGCTGAGCGCCACACTTTATTAATAACTCCATACAAGCGATAGCCGCAGCGCCAGCTCCCATGCAAACTATGTCAGCATGTTTAATGTTTTTACCTTGTATATCAAGCGCGTTTAACATCCCTGCTGCGGTTACAATAGCCGTACCATGTTGATCATCATGAAATACAGGCACTTTGCAGCGCTCAATTAATGCTTTTTCAATAGCAAAACATTCTGGTGCTTTAATGTCTTCTAAATTAATACCGCCAAAACTATCAGCGATATTGGCTACTGTATCAACAAAGCTTTCAATCGTTTTATGCTTAACCTCAATATCGAATGAGTTAATACCCGCAAAACGTTTAAATAATAAGGCTTTCCCTTCCATAACAGGCTTTGACGCCATAGGCCCCAAGTTACCTAAGCCTAAAATAGCAGTGCCATTGGTGATTACCGCAACGGTATTACCTTTACCAGTATATTTATATACATCATCAGGGTTTTCCGCGATAGCACGTACAGGTTCAGCAACACCCGGGCTATAGGCTAACGATAAGTCGTAGCTCGTTTCGGCGGCGGTCGTCAGCTCAACGCTGATTTTTCCGGGCGTGGGTAATGCGTGGTAATCTAATGCTTCTTGACGTAAATCAGCCATGGTGTGTCCTAAGTGCGTTAGTGGATAAAGCCTCTTCGAGCTTTATGATAGCGGTTTTATTAATTATTATTTTTCCGTTCAGGAGTCTTTATATGTTATTGCATTTTCCTTTTAGCAATCAAGAATATTTATATAAAAAATCGTTACAAGCTAGACAGAATATAGCCTGCCACTAATAACAATACACATAAAAAAGCTGAATAATGGCTATATCTATTCAAAACCCACTTAGTTTCAGCCTGTTTTTTGAACATGGAATAGCGGTAAATATAGACTATTTTCGTTTATTTTCGCCGAAAGAGGCCTATATTAGGCATATGTTAATCGTAAGGTACGACTAAAAAAGAAAAGGTTAATGCATTTTTATGCATAAAAAAACCAGCAATAAATTGCTGGTTTTGGGTCAGTAATTACGTTCGTAATATTTATTCGAAAGGATTTACTAAAATAATCGTTTCATTACGATCTGGGCCTGTAGAAACAATATCTACTGGTACGCCAGTAATTTCTTCAATACGCTTAATATAAGCGATGGCATTTGCAGGCAACTGTTCAATAGAGGTTGCACCAAAGGTTTTTTCAGACCAACCCGGCATAGACTCGTATACAGGTGTAATTTCTTCATAACCTTCCGCAGCCGTTGGCGGCACAGTAATAACATCACCTGATTTAGTTTTGTAACCCGTACAAATTTTTAATTCTGCTAAACCGTCTAACACGTCAAGTTTAGTTAAACAAAAACCAGTCACACTGTTGACTTGCGTGGCACGGTGCATAGCAACTGCGTCAAACCAACCACAACGGCGTTCACGCCCTGTTGTTGCACCAAATTCATGACCAACAGTACCTAAGTGGTTACCTATTTCGTCATCTAATTCAGTAGGGAATGGTCCTGAACCAACACGTGTAGTGTACGCTTTAGTAATACCTAATACGTAATCAATGTTACAAGGGCCAAAGCCACAACCTGTAGACACGCCACCAGCGGTAGTATTTGAAGAGGTAACATAAGGGTAAGTACCGTGGTCAATATCAAGTAACGTGCCTTGCGCACCTTCAAACATGATTTTTTCACCAGCAATACGTGCTTGGTCAAGCAATTCTGAAATGTCAGCAACCATATCGATAATAATATCGCGAACGGCTAACGCATCAGCTAAAACTTCTTCATAGCTAACCGCTTCTACTTTGTAATAGTTAACTAATGCAAAGTTATGGTATTCCATGATTTCTTTTAATTTAACGGCAAACGTTTCTGCGTTAAATAAATCTCCAACACGTAAACCACGACGAGCTACTTTGTCTTCATACGCAGGACCAATACCACGACCTGTAGTACCGATAGCTTTGCTACCACGAGCGGCTTCGCGCGCTGCATCTAGTGCATTATGATAAGGAAGAATTAATGGACATGCATCGCTGATCAATAAACGCTCACGAACGGGAACACCACGTTCTTCTAACATTTTTATTTCAGTCATTAATGCTTTTGGACAAAGTACAACACCGTTACCGATTAAACATTTCACATTTTCACGTAAAACACCTGATGGAATAAGATGTAAAACAGTTTTTTCACCGTTTATTACTAGTGTATGACCCGCGTTGTGGCCACCTTGATAGCGTACTACGTACTTAGCTGTATCTGTAAGTAGATCAACTACTTTACCTTTTCCTTCGTCACCCCATTGAGTGCCAAGAACTACGACGTTTTTACCCATGTTCACATATTGGTAAGAAAATTAGGCGGGGATTCTATCAAATATTAATTATCAGTCCAAGCAATAATTGTTGATTTTTAATACGATAAAATAAGAAAAAAGATTAACTCTTGATAATACAATAAGATTTACGAGATTAAATAACAGAAATAAAAAAGCCAAGGGGTTAACCTTGGCTTTCGTTATCACGTTAATGATAAATAGTTTCGTTAACAATAACGAGTTATTTAGCTTTTTCGCTCGCTTTTAAGTAGTTGAAAAAGTCACTATCTGGTTTAACTACCATAATATCGCTTTTACTATTAAAGCTTTTTTCATACGCCTCAAGACTACGGAAGAAACTAAAAAATTCAGGATCTTTTTTATAAATGTCTGCATAAACTTTTGCGGCTAATGCGTCACCTTCACCACGTATCTCATGCGCTTCTTTCTGTGCTGTTGCCAACATTACGGTAACTTTCGCATCGATAGTCGCTTTAATAATTTCAGACTGCTCTTGACCTTGTGATCTATGCTCTTTAGCAACCGCAGTACGTTCAGCACGCATACGCTCGTAAATAGAATTACTTACTTCGGTTGGTAAATTAATCGCTTTAACGCGTACATCGATAACTTCAATACCTAAGTCTTCACGGCTACTTGCTGCACTTTCAAGCGCTTTAGCCATAATTGCGTCGCGATCACCTGAAACAATTTCTTTAATGGTGCGAGAACCAAACTCAGTTCGTAAGCCATTATTAATTTTTTGTTTAAGTAACGCACGTGCATTTTCAATAGAACCTGTGGTTCTTAAGTAATAAGTAGAAAAATCAACAATACGCCATTTAGCGTATGAATTAACCATTAAATCTTTCTTCTCAGACGTTACAAAACGATCAGGCGCTTCATCTAATGTTTGAATTCGTGCGTCTAACTTGCGCACATACTCAATAATTGGCCATTTAATGTGTAGCCCTGGCTCATATACCTTCATTTCACCAGAGTCGTCACGTTTAATTTTTGAAAATTGAAAAACTATCGCTTTTTGCCCTTCAAGTACCACAAAAACAGATGAAACTGACAACAATAATAATGCGGCAATAATGGCAATAATAAAATTCTTCATCGCTTAATTTCTCCCGCTATTAAATCGATCTGCACGGCCAGAAAGGTTTGGATTAGTGCTAGTAGTGTTGTTGTTCTGATTTATTGTTGGCAATGTTTGCTGTAACACCTT
The DNA here is from genome assembly GCA_049613795.1 of Thalassotalea sp. Taxonomy (GTDB): domain Bacteria; phylum Pseudomonadota; class Gammaproteobacteria; order Enterobacterales; family Alteromonadaceae; genus Thalassotalea_B. The sequence goes on from JBMZCX010000009.1 coordinate 18,769, forward strand.
TTGATAATTAGGTTGTTGCTGCATTATTTTATCTAACGGCAAGTACATCATGTTATTACCGCCATCAACATCAACCATAACCTTGCTCGTATTACTGTAAACTTTTTCCATTGTTGCTATATATAAGCGCTGACGAGTTACTTCAGGTGCTGCTTGGTACTCAGGTAGCATTTGTTCAAAACGAGCTACTTCACCTTGCGCATCTAATACCGTTTGCTCTTTATAAGCCAATGCTTCTTGTTCCATACGCTTCACTCGGCCACGAGCGCGAGGTTCAATACCTTTAGCATAGGCCTCTGCTTCACGTAAGTAGCGTACTTCATCTTCTTGTGCGGCAATAGCATCATCAAATGAGTCTTTAACCTCTTCAGGAGGACGTGCATCTTTAAAGTTAACATCTACAATAATTAAGCCTAAGTTATAAGGTTCAATTATTTTTTCAAGCTCTGCCCATACAGATTGTCTAACCGCTTCGCGACCGCTAGTTAAAATTTCATCCATATTTTCATGACCAACGACATAACGTAATGCACTATCTAACGACTGGCTTAAGCTATCATCAGCATTGGTTACACTAAAGACATAATTGCGTGGATTAACAACACGGTACTGTATTTGCATTTCTACGCGTACCACGTTTTCGTCTTGTGTCAGCATAAAGCCAGATGAAGGTAAGTTACGCGTTGTTTGTACGTCAACGGGTACAATGCGGTCAATAAACGTCCACTTCCAACGTAAGCCCGGTTCAACCATACCTGAGTACTGACCAAAACGAAGCACTAAACCTTTTTCAGCTTCTTTAATGGTGTAAAAACCACTAAATGCATAAACTAATATGCCAATAATAAGGAGTAAACTTAAACCTAAGCTTGAGAAACTTTTACCGCTACCGCCACCTGATGGTTTACCACCAAAAATGCCGCCAACTTTGTTGCCTAAGTCTTTTAATAAATCGTCTAAATCAGGTGGACCTTGATCTTTGCCACCTTTGTTATTGTTCCAGGGATCTTTATCTTTATTCCCTGGTTCGTTCCAAGCCATGCTGCTCTCCGAAAAGTAAAATGATTGGTAGTATAATTAGCCAATCGACACTATAAATATTCGACCTAATATATCAGTCTGTTAACGTTCAATAAAGCCTTCTATGAGGGCTTCGTCTTGTTTTATCAACTTATTCCATTCGCTAATCGGCATTTTAACGTCGATCATGCAATTACCGTCTTCGTCGTAATGCTCATTGGCAATACAGTTCAGGCGGTACAACGCCCCTCTAAACTTGCCGTGAGCAGGCGGTATTTTTAAACAATGTTTTACAATTTGTTTACCTAACCTTTCTGCTAACGCTTTAAATAATAAATCGATACCTGCACCACTATGAGCTGACAACCACACACGAATAGGTACACCTTGGTCGTCACGATCAATACGGGGTTCAACATCATCTAATCTGTCTATTTTATTACAGACAATTAACTGAGGCACTTCACCTGCATCAATTTCTTTTAAGACTTCTTCAACTTGCTCTATATTTTCGCTTCGTCTTTCATCAAAAATATCAACAACGTGCAATAATAATTCAGCTTCACGTGTTTCAGTTAACGTGGCTTTAAAGGCGGCAACTAAGTCATGCGGTAAATGGCGAATAAAACCCACCGTATCAGCTAGTATCACGCGTCCAACATCTTCAACATCAATTTTGCGCAGGGTTGGGTCGAGCGTTGCAAATAATTGATCCGCTGCGTAAACATCGGCTTGTGTTATTCGATTAAAAAGGCTCGATTTACCCGCGTTGGTATAACCCACTAATGATACAGTTGGTAGCTCTGCCCTATTTCTTGCTCGGCGTCCTTGCTGGCGCTGCTTCTCAACTTTTTCTAAACGCTTGCGAATATTGGTCATGCGCTCTCGTAATAAACGTCTATCAGTTTCTAGTTGCGTTTCCCCTGGGCCACGCAAACCAATACCACCTTTTTGTCGCTCAAGGTGAGTCCAGCCTCGAATAAGACGAGTACTAATATGACGAAGTTGAGCTAGCTCTACTTGCAACTTACCTTCATGCGTTCTAGCTCGTTGCGCAAAAATATCTAATATTAAGGTAGTGCGGTCAACCACACGGCACTCACATAGCGCTTCAAGTTGTTTTTCTTGTGAGGGAGTAAGGCTATGGTTAAACAGAACAACATCGGCTTCAAACAGTTTAACTGCGTCAGCAATTTCTTCAGCTTTACCACTACCAACAAAATACTTACTGTGGGGACTATTTCGCTTACCTGTAATGACCGTCAACGCATTAATGCCAGCTGAAGACACAAGCATTTCAAATTCTTGTAAGTCTTCGCGTGCATTTTCATCGGGGAAATCTATATGAACAAGTATCGCCTGCTCACCTGCCTGATAACGATCAAACAAATGAGCAACACCAAACAATACGAGGGTTTGTCATTAATCTTCTGAATCCTGATTGAAACCAGCTTGGGCTGGTTGGGGTGCAGTATTTACCGCACGAGATGGCACCACGGTTGAAATGGCATGTTTATAAACCATTTGACTCACGGTGTTTTTCAATAAAATAACAAATTGATCAAATGATTCAACTTGCCCTTGTAGTTTAATACCATTTACTAAGTAAATTGCTACGGGAATGCGATCACGACGTAAAGCATTCAAAAATGGGTCTTGTAACGATTGCCCCTTTGCCATTGTTATGTCCTTTTTCTTATTTTTAGTTAAATTTAAGTATTTTTTTTGTTGTCTTAATAAACTTTTCTTAACAAATCTAGCTGCTTAGTCCGCTAAACAATTTTAATTATACATCAATGTTTAAAGTTTGCTTAGTGCAGTTATAATTTGTTGCAAATTATTTTCATTTTCCATATCTAGCCATTGTATTTCAGGCCAATTTCTTAACCATGTTAATTGACGTTTAGCCAGCTGCCTAGTAGCACACACACCTTTAAATATCATTTCATCATGATCGTAATCACCATCGAGGTGTTGCCACATTTGTCGATAGCCAACACACCGTATTGAAGGTAAATTGGTGTGTAGATCATCACGCATTCTCAACCTATCGACCTCTTGCTCAAAACCTTGAGCAATCATTTGCTCAAACCTTAACGCAATGCGAGCATGTAAGTCTGCCCGCTCTTTTGGTGCAATGGCAAATTGTAGAATATCTCCCGATAACCTTGGCCCTTTTATTTGGGTTAATTCGGTCATGGTTTTACCCGATATACGATAAACTTCTAAAGCACGAGTTATACGTTGTGGATCATTTTTATGAATACGCTCGCCAGACTCAGGATCAATCGTTAACAATTGCTGGTGAAGATGTTCCCACCCGTTCACTGCAGCTTCCGCTTCTATTTTTTTTCTTACTTCGGGATCAGCCTCTGGCAAAGGCGAAATTCCCTCGATTAAACTTTTAAAATACATCATAGTGCCACCTACTAAAATTGGCACACGATTCTGAGCTCTGATCTCCGCAATTTCGCTGAGTGCATCTTGACAAAACTCAGCCGCTGAATAACTTTCACTTGCATCTTTCATGTTAATTAGCCGATGCGGGTATTGTGCTAATTCTTCTGCCGTTGGCTTAGCTGTCCCAATATCCATATCTCGATAAACAAGTGCTGAGTCAACACTAATAATATCACTTTCTATAGCATCAAAAAGCGCCATTGCTAAGGCAGTTTTCCCCGAGGCTGTCGGCCCCATAATACAAACTACTGGAGGTAGTTTTTGAGTAGACTCTGTTGTTATTATCGATGCCATAAAATTACGCTAGTTGCTTTTTAATTAATGTGAGGTCAACATCAACAGAATTCAAGCGCAGTTGGCTTTTTGCCTCAGTTAAATTGAGTTGTAAATACTGCTGCCATAGCTGTTGTGATTCAGCCGCTTGATAATTTTTATCAGCAATACGTTCCGCGACAATTTGCTGCCATTGCATATGGTTAATATTATCTGATGCCGCCTCTATCGCCTTAAGCTGCTGATATATAATAGTAAAGCACTCCGAAATATTTTGCTGGCGTAAAAGTGCAGGAAATTGTCTTATTTTAATTTCAGTGCTCGACGTTATTTCAGTAACAATGCCAATATGCGTTAATTGTTCTTGATGTTTTTCGACTAAACAACAGTCTTCTACCGATAATTTGATTTTAATCGGCAATAATAACGGCTGACTAATTAAGCCGTTTTCCCACTGCGCTTGTAAAACTGATAATGAAACAGCCGTTGCGATGGTATTAATAGAGATTAAGCGAATATCTTGCGCTAATTTAAACATCACATAGTTAGGTTCAATAAAAGTTAGCCATTCAAGATCACTTGACTGTATAGCGCTATCAGTACTCACTTTCATTCGGCTTTCGTTAACGGCATCCGCTTGTAAGTCAGTTGATGTTGATACAGCTGGCATTGTTGTTTCAGCCAATGGTGTCATTAGATGTTGATATACTTGACTAGCTTGCTGCGATACTGCCCCTTTGCTTGAGTAACTAGGCTGTGCCGCTGAATAATTGCTAGGTCGGCTTTCTTGTATATGACGAATCGGATTAACATATTCTTGCTCGCGGGCGGAATAAGGTTGTATTTGGTTAGGCTCTTCGCTGTGAACAAGTTCATTTTCACTTGCTTGGTACTGACTATTTAGCGTTTGCTGGCACACCGAAAAAATAAAGTCGTGAACATAGCGCGATTGATGAAAACGCACCTCATGTTTAGCAGGGTGTACATTAACATCAACTTCTTTAACATCTAATGTTAAAAACAATACGAACGCAGGATAAGTATCAACAGGTAGCAAATCGCTATAGGCTTGGCGAATAGCATGGTTAATCAATTTGTCTCGCATCATACGGCCATTAACATAGCTATAGCACAAGTCATTTTGCTTACGACTAAATTCAGGCGTTGCCATCCAACCATGTAAATGCAAGGTTTCGTGCTGACAGTCGAGGTACAAGGCATTAGTAATAAATGCTTGTCCACAGACTTGTGCAACTCGTTTTTCATATTGTTGCCGGTTGGTAGCGCCACGATACTGTTTAACTATTTTCCCGTTATGCGAAAGCACAAAAGTTACGTCAAGACGTGCCAATGCAATACGCTTTATCACTTCATCAATGTGGGTAAATTCTGTTTTTTCAGTACGTAAAAATTTTCGTCTAGCAGGGGTATTAAAAAATAAGTCGAGTACGTCAATGGTGGTACCATTACTATGTGCTGCAGGTAAAACCGTAACCTCCATATCACGACCTTGCGCGCAAGCTTGCCATGCAGATTCTTGTTCGGCAGGTTTCGAGGTTAAAGTTAAACGCGATACTGAACTTATACTCGCAAGCGCTTCTCCGCGAAAGCCTAAGCTGCTGATCCCTTCTAAATCGTGCAGATCTTTAATTTTACTGGTGGCATGACGACTTAAAGCGAGTGTTAATTCATTTTTGTTGATGCCGCTACCATCATCCGAAATTTTAATACGTTTAGCGCCACCTTTTTCAATGTCGATTTTAATCGTGTTTGCGCCAGCATCTAAACTGTTTTCAACCAACTCCTTTACTACCGAGGCTGGGCGCTCTACTACTTCACCCGCCGCTATTTGGTTAGCAAGACGCGCAGGTAGAATTTCTATTGTCATTAATGAATACCGAGTTGATTATAAATTTGTACGAGGAATTTTAAGTGTTTGCCCAATGCGAACTACGTTAGAAGAAAGGTTATTAACAGATTTTAGCTGATTAACTGACACATTATAACGTTGTGCAACCACCGAAAGTGATTCCCCTCGTGAAATTCTATGTTTTTTCAAACGCATTGAAGCTAGTAAGCTGCCTTGCGGCGGATTATTTTCAAAATAATGGTTTACTGCTGTAAAAATAGCCTTGGCTAATTTTTGTTGGTGTGCCGAATTATTTAAACGTTTTTCTTCATACGGATTTGAAATAAAGCCAGTTTCAATTAGCACCGATGGAATATCTGCTGACTTAAGTACCGCTAAACTAAGCCGCTCAGGTTCCTTTTTATGAAGTTTAGTGACCTTTTTCATTTGCTTAATAACATGCTCAGCAAATTCATAACTACTGGCCATAGTATGTTCTTTTTTCATATCAGCTAAAGTAATAGCAAGATTTTTGTCTTTTGTTTTTTTAATGGTTTCGCCTGCACCACCTAATAATTCAGACTCTTTTTGACGATTTGAGATCCAACGAGAGAATTCAGAATCTGCTCGTCGTGTTGACTGCACCAGCACTGATGCCCCACTGGGTTTTGATGAAGTAAATGCATCAGCATGAATTGACACTAATAAATCGGCACCTTTTTTACGCGCTAATTCCGTTTTGCGGTTATGGTTAACGTAATAATCGCCACTACGGATCATTACCGCCTTAAAGCCCGTTTTTTTATTAATAAGTCGCGCTAATTTTTTTGAGATGCTAAGAGTTACGTGTTTTTCGTAAGTGCCTTTTGCCCCAATTGACCCTGGATCTTCCCCGCCATGCCCTGCAACAACCGCAATAACAATATCACGTTTATTATTCGACGTTTGTTTGTTAACCGCTTTCGCAATACGGTTTTGATCAAATAAATCAACGACCAAACGATTACCATATTGCCCTGCTGGTGCTAAAGGAAATAAACTCAATTTGTAGTTATCGGCCAGTTCTAATACCAAACGCATGCCACCTTTATACTTAGGCTTAGATGTTCGAATACGTTTAATGCGCTTGTCATTTTTCGCTAATGTTTTTAATTCAACAAAGTTTTGTGTTGATTTAAAGTCAATAACCAAACGTTGGGGAGAACTTAAGCTAAAGTAGCTATATTCTGGGGTTGCTTTCAAGTCAAAAACAATACGCGTATTTTCAGGCGCTGGCCACACCCTAATACCGTCAATGGTATTGGCGGCAAAAGCAATGGGTGTTGTAACGAACAACATAAGTACTGAAAAGGCTAATGCACGTATTGTCGCAACCGAATTCATATTGATAATAACCCCACTAAATTTATTGAATATTTACAACGCTCAATTACTCTCAGCACTATACTCTATGATTCTAATGATAAGAGCAATTGCTGACCCAATACTGTTTCGGCCGAAATGGTGAGTTTTCGTTGCTCATTTTGATACTCGATATTAATAACAACGTCGGCATTAGCCAATAACCCCGTGCCTTTTTCTGGCCACTCTATAAAGCAATTGCTTTGCACATTAAAGTAATCGCGTATGCCCATATATTCCAACTCTTCAGGGTCAGCTAAACGATATAAATCAAAATGATAAACTTGCCATTCACCTAACTCATAAGGCTCTACTAAGGTATACGTTGGACTTTTTACATTACCTTTATGCCCTAAACCTTGAACGAAACCACGTGTTAAGGTGGTTTTACCTGCACCTAAATCACCATTTAAGTAGACTGTAATACCATGATTAAGCTCACTTTTTACTATATTTGCTAATTTTTTACCAAAGTTAACCGTAGCGGCTTCATCGGCTAAATAAAATTGTTTTTCTGCCAATGAGGGCAATATAGGCTGGTTCATGCTAAATATCTGTCTAATACATTTTTATTCATTAAATTATACCTGATTATTACCCGACGATGCGAATTTAGCCTATTTTCATTTGTTAATGGTTATGTCGAAGTATTAACATTTAACGGCCAAAAGCTATTCGTTTTTGTCACTATTATTAGGTGAACTTATGTTAAACTTGGCACACTTTAATTCATTTCAGCATATTGTATCTCATGCCATCATCTTCTATTGATCACCTCGCATTAGCCACGAAAATTAAATCTTGGGGCAAAGACCTAGGCTTTAATAAGGTCGGTATCACTAATGTTAATTTAAGCGAGCATGAGGCGCATTTAACTCAATGGCTTGAGAATGATTATCATGGCGATATGCACTATATGGAAAACCATGGATTAATGCGCGCCCGTCCTGCGGAACTTGCACCCGGCGCCTTAAGAGTTATTTCGGTTCGCCTAGACTATTTACCCACCGATGCTAAGTTTGCACAAACACTAGACGACAAAGACACTGCTTATGTCAGCCGTTATGCTTTAGGCCGAGATTACCATAAGCTGATGCGCAAACGCTTAAAACAGTTAGGTGAAAAAATAAAAGACTATTGTGCCACATTAAATTATCGACCATTTGTTGATTCAGCTCCTATTTTAGAACGTCCACTGGCTGAAAAAGCCGGCTTAGGTTGGGTTGGAAAACACAGCTTATTATTAAGTGAAGAAGCGGGATCTTGGTTTTTTATTGGTGAATTATTAGTTGATATACCATTGCCTTGCGATCAACCCGTTAATGAAAATTGCGGAAAATGTGTTGCCTGCATTAAAATTTGCCCAACTAATGCCATTGTTGAACCTTATGTTGTTGATGCTAGACGCTGTATTTCATACCTAACGATTGAACTAAAAGAAGCTATTCCGCTTGAATTTAGGCCCTTAATGGGAAATCGTATATACGGCTGTGATGACTGTCAGCTTATTTGTCCATGGAATCAATATGCACAATTAAGTGCAGAACAAGATTTTCAAGCTCGTCATAAGCTTGACCAAGCCTCTTTACTTGAGTTGTTTATGTGGAATGAGAAAGAGTTTTTAAGTAATACTGAAGGCTCACCTATTCGCCGTATTGGTTATCAACAATGGCTACGTAATATCGCAATAGCCTTAGGCAATGCTGATCACAGCAACGAAATTATTAACGCGCTTAATCAGCAACGAAAAATTGCTTCAACCTTGGTTCAAGAGCATATTGACTGGGCGCTTGAACAGCAAAAAATTAAAGAGAATGAAATTATTATTACAACTAACGAACGGCTAAGTGCTCGGCTCATTCGTTCTGTTGAAAAAGGGCTACCACGAGACGCTTAATAACCCACTTCAAATCAGTTAAGCCGCTCGAATATTACATCCTTGCTGGCTGATAGTCGCTACCGCATTAATGAATTGCTTCGGCTCAATAAAGCCACGCTTTTTAGCTAAAAGCTTACCTTCTTTATCAAAAAATAAAGTCGTAGGTGATGCAGCAACACCACCAATTGAACGCAAAAATGCTTTATTCGCTAGGTAAGCAGGCAGCCTACGGTCAAAGTGTTGTAGTTCACGCTTTAGCTGGCGTTTACTTCCTTTGTTGCCAATAAGTGCTAAATTCACTTGATTAGCACATTGCTGCTGCACTTTTGCCAGCCATTGTCCTTGTTTTTTACACCACGAACAATCGGGTTGATACACGAGTGCGATGGTAGCAAGCTCACTGCGATATTCAGTAGGCTTTGCTTTTATTGAACTAATTTTTTTCAATGCTGTAAATGGTAACGTTTTAGCATTTAGCTCAACACTACTAAATGCTAAAACAATGACAGCGCTATAAAGTAAAAACAAAGAACAGCATTTCATTTTATAGCTCAACGTCAAACCCTAAATAAAATTCTCGACCATGCAATGGGCCATAAATATAGGCCACATCGTAACCGCCGTCAGCGTCATAAAACAAAGGAGAACCGCCTTCTTCTATTTGCGTATAACCAAAAACATTCGAAACACCTGCATAAATTTCAACATGCTCACTTAAATGATATTGCACCCTGAACTCTGAATTAGAAAATGCTGAAGCTGCTAGCGGTTTAGCTGAATGAAGATCATTTTTTATATTAAACCCTTCGTAAGCATATTTTGTTAAGTCTCTAGCACTGAACCAAATTGTTGACCAAAACAGTCGAAATTGATCATTATTCCATTCGATGTCAAACCCTGCGCGATCTTCAACTGGCACAATGGCATAAGACGAACGAAAATCTTTGTCATACATAAAGCGTTCAACACTTAAGTTAACAGTCAGCTGTTCGGTAATATTGTAACCCGTTGATAGATCAAATGTTGTTACTGAGGCTGTATTTTCAAGCTGCCCCAATACAGGAACACCATAAGCATTAGCCTCTAAGCTTGCTAAGTTATCAACTTGTGAGTGAGCCAACGACAAGGTCGCAGCAACGGTTTCATTATCATAGTTTAATGAGTAGCTTGCCGATAATGATTCTTCAAGTGCTGTAATATCAATTTGATAACCTTTCTCTGAATCTAAAATACCATGATCTGTTTCAAAAAATGATAATGGTGCTCGATAACCTCGCCCAGTCGAAAAGCGAGAAGTTAATTGCTCATTATGAAAATAACGGATGTCTAAACGAGGAGCAAAAAAGGTTTCATCAATTTCTTTACCCGTTTTGGCTGGGTCAACAAAATCAGCCACTATATTATCAATACGCAATGCCATGGCAATTTCTAACGATTCTATTGGCGTCCAAGTGTCTTGGAAAAATAAACCGACAGTGTTGTAGTCAAATGAGTCGCTTTCATATGCAGCTACCGACTCAAGCGCCTTAGTATCTGAACGCATTTCTTCTTGGCGGGAATCTATTCCATAAGTGATGAAATGTTCATCGTTTATTTCTGTATCAAATTTAGCACGAAAATACATCATGGTATCTTCAGCTTGATAATCTATTCCCTCATAAAAAGAATCTTGGTTATGCTTAGCATAACTAACAGCAAATTCTGATGTGGTGTAGTCATTAATTTCTGTTAACCACTTAATATAAGCTTCATCGCGTGAGGTATTAATCCACTCGGTAGTTTCCCAAGGCTTACCGATGTACTCTTCTCGCACATCGTCATTTTTAAATAATTGCATTGACTCAACACCATCGTAACCAGAAAGTACTTCACCAATTGAGCGAGCATTATGCCCAATAACTGGACCACCAAATACTTCAGACTTTACTTTAGATAATCGAAATTCAATATTGTTATAATCATTTAGGTCTTGGCTTATTAACGCTGTAACTGACTGATTTTCTTGAAAAGGAGCTTCACTTACACCGTTATCATCATGATCTTCTTGATCTTGCTTATCATATTGCGTTACAAGGGTTATGCCTGTTTTTCCATCAGTAGAAACACCGGTTGCCATACCTTTATAAGCGGTATAGTCATGTGAGCCTTTTGCTACACTAAAATTTACTTCGTTTTCATAAGCTTGCTTAGTAACAATATTTACGGTGCCACCAATTGCTTCGGGCGCAATTAGCGAGGCACCTGCGCCACGGGCAACTTCAATACGGTCAACACCTGTAGTGGCTATTGCATCTACAGCATAAAAACCTGAAATAAGCGTGTGTGTGGGTAAACCATCAACCAAAATAGTGGTATGTTCGCCTTTCATGCCATTTAACATAATGCGTTTCACACCACACATTGAACATTCATTTGAAACATTTACACCAGGTTCATTGTTAATTGCATCAGACAAACTTAACGCGTTTTTATTTTCTATCATTAAACTGTCTAACACTTCAGTTTGCTGAATAACGTCTTTCAAACGTCCAGCTTGGCTGAGTTTTTGTTTAATTGTTCTTACTTCAATCACTTCAATATCATCATCTGATTGAGGTTGAGATGCAGCAAAAAGGTTAGTGCTTATTAACGCCGTTAAGGTATATGTTATTGCTTGTGAAAGCCGAGATAATTTCATTGAGATGTTATTCCGAGTGATGAATAATAAAATTTGTCGGCATATTACCAAACACAAACCCAAATGACAATCATTCTCATTTATATAATTATGATCGAGATCAAATTTTAAAGGATTAGATTAAATATTTAACTTGAACTTAGTTTAAGAAATATGGAACCAATTAAAATATACTTGGCATTATTCTTCGTCTGGTATGCGACAAGTTAGCTGCTGCCATTGATTAATCAACTTGTTTACTTGGTCTTGGCTATTTTCATTTAAATTTGCCGCACCAAATGTTGTTATCGCTTTTTCTGCATATTCTAAATAAACGTCATCTAAAATATTTTTTTCTTTCATAGTGATCATTGTCGTTAGTAAACTAGAAGCAAACTTAATTGAGGTAGGCGCCAGTTGTTGTGCTTGAATTAATGCTTCCAAAGCGGGTGTGTAGCGGCCTTTTTTTGCATGCTCTTCAGCCATTTCATGTAAGTGCTTAGGTGTATAATGAATGTCAGATCGTTCTTGAGTTTCTTGCTCAATATACTTATTAATAACTTGGCTTGTTAGTGAGTCACCTAAAATTTGATTTTTAATTGCTTGTAACAGTACTCCTGCCTCTTCTCTCATTCCCAATTCGTGAAACACTTTAACTTTATCTAAATTATCTTCAATTGAAACGCTCGGGCGTAAACTTAAGTGGTTTTCGACTAAACGCTGTGCTTTATCTTTCATTTTTTGGCTATTATACAACCGCGCTTGTATAACGGTAAGCTGTTGGGACAGGTCATGGTCCTTGCCGTATTCAAATGTTAAGCGTTTAATGTACTTTTCTACTTGCCCAATGAGCTTTTGAGCATTATCTTCTGACACCGTACATGCAAGATCAATTGCCGAACGAATAACGTTTAGTAATAAATCGGGGGAGTCATGAATAGAGTTCTTTGCTTGTTTGGCTATATTTTGAGTAGCGAGGTATTGCCCTTGATGATCATGATTTAAACGCGCTAAATCCCAAGACTTATGGTTACGGTCAATGTTACGAGGGGATAATGCTGTCGCATGTTTAATTTGTTCATATGCCGCAGAATAATTTTCATGCTCTATATAATACTGCGCTAATAAGTCATGTGCAGCAAAACAGGTATCAGGCTTTTTAACTAAAGAAGCGATCATTTGCTGAATTTCTTCTAAACGCCCTTGCTTAAGTAATGCTTTCGCATAGCCAATATATACCCAGCCATAGTTAAACGTACTAAGTAATTGCTTATAAAATAGCTCAGCCTCGCTGTACTCAAGTAAATGAAGTAAAGCATCACCCTTCATTCTGAGGATATGCGCTTTATATTTATGAAGTTCAGGATTTTCTAAATGCCTGTCAGCAAAATAGATGGCTTTTGAAAATTCTCGATGATCAAGTGCGTAATAAATATTAAAAAGCTGCTGCTTAATTTTTAATGTGTATAGTAATCGGTCTTGAACAAGTTTAGGTACTAATGGTTTCGCCCAAAAGTCGTCAGGTTCTAGTTCAATAATGGCATTAACTAGTGATTTATCGGTTTCTGTACTTAAAAATATTAATACTGTGGTTCGGCTAACAAAGCCTTTAACTTTTAGCTCTTCGAGTAAGTGAAAGCCATCTTTGTCACTATTGACATTAAATGAGCAAATTACGATATCAAAGCACGTTTTACTGCACAGTCTAACGCCGTAGTAGGCATTTTCTGCACAACTAACATTACGAATGCCTAATTCATAGAAAGACCGCTTTAGCACATCGTGTACTAAAATATTATCGTCAATAACGAGTACACGAAGTTGACTAAAATTTTTTAATCTATTTTTAGCTTCTAAGTCCATTAAGCCTCATTACATTGCTAGTTTGCACTATTGTTGTTATTTTTTTTACGCTGTTCACATAAACGTAAAATATTTTTTTGCCCAGCTTCGTCAAGCTTTCTCCAAGCTCTAATTTCCTCAACATGACGAAAACAGCCAACACAGACATCTTCGGGGTCTAAGCAGCATTTGCTAATGCACGGGCTTAAATTAGGTGGTGTTTCTATAACGGGTATATTGTTGGTACTCATTTATATTGCTTCCGCGTATTCAGCAAGCTGCTGATATTTCAGTTGAATATTATTCATGCTCGTAGCAAAGTTGTTAACGTCTTTGGCTACAACTAATAACATTAATTGCTCACACACCGATAATAAATCATTTGCTGCTAATATTTTTGCTGTTTTAATTATAGCGTGTAAAAGAGGCCTTGCCTTAATACAATCTTTCTCTTTCGTTATTATCATCAACTGACTAATGCCTTTGTCCAACGATGACATATAGTCACTTAACATTAATGCCGCTAACTCAGGTGAACCTTGATTTTCTGCGTACTTAACTTGATCAAATGCTAGCGAGGTGTCGTTGCCTTTATGCTTTATAGGCTTGGCAATAGCAGTACTTTTTGTGACATTATTTTGAGACTTTGTGATCACTTTATTTACTAACGGCGCTTCTTTTAGCCAAGGCCTAAAAGCACTAATTAATGAGGAAAGGTCTAATACATTAGAGAGTAATACTAATTTCCAGCTTGAGTGCTTCTCAGTAATCCCATCGCGCCACTGCTGTATTTTAGTTGAAGAAAAGCTATAAACAGTTCTGCTGACAGTTTTTCCTACATTCAACGGTTGTAATGGAGACACATCTAGGTCATTCAACAAGATAAAGTAACGACCTGATTGCCACTGCTCAAGAAAGTCACGCTCATTACAAACGACATGAACTTGTAACCCCATCCAATGTAATAAGCGTAGTAATACTTCATGCTGGCTTGGGTCACTGACCGCTAATAATAATTCTACTTGGCTAGGAGAAAAACGATAAGGCTTAAAAAGCTCTGCTGGTAATAATAAGTTAGACGGTTGATCACTTTTAATTAATTGCTTAAGCGCTTCAGAAAAATGATGACTGTTTAAAAAGTTATGAGTGTGTGCAAACATACCTTTTTGATGAAAAGGCTGATTAAAAACTGGCTGACATACAAAAATTTTAGGTCTTAATTTTAATGGCAATGCAGCAACTTGTTTGTTAATTTTTTCAAAATCATGTGTAAAAATATCACTTGATATAATAATTAATGCCAGCTTGTTTTGCGCGATTTTCTTAGCGGTAAGTCTCGATTTTAAGTACTTAATGTTAGCTATCGTAGATAAGATTGCCCCCTGCTTTTTAAGACGTTTCTCAAGTATGTTTGTTACCCATGCCTTATTACTAATAAGTAGGATATTACGTTGATTAAATTCAACTATTTCATCTGAATTAATATTTGAAACAAGTGTTGTTATTGGCATTACAAACGAAACGTTATAGCCATTATCAACCTCTTTTACTTGTAATTGTTCACAATGGGTTACCTTTAATAGAAGATAAAAATATTGCGTCAATAACGTTTGGTTAGCAAGTTTCTTATCATCAAGTTCAATTAAATTAGAAATAAATGCAGGCACCTGCACCGTGTTGTGTTGCTGAGTAACCGTAAAAGAAAAGTTTAAAAACTGTTGTCCTGAGTTTTTATCTGCCATTGACAGCGCAATGTGCAAATTAGCCTTGGCCAAATCTTGCATTAAGCTACCACAAAAATGATATAAAGCTTGATGTAGCAATTGAATATTTAACTTACATGGCGCAATAACGTGGCGATCAATTCTATATTCAAGTGTATTACCTTCATGATTAATACCAACGGAAATATTTGCGATTAAGCCCGATAGTTCTTCTACTAAATTAATATCACTTAGCTGCATTATTTGGTTTTTATCGGATAAAGCGGTCATTAATTGTAATTGCTTTAACCATTCAATAATCAGCACGACTTGGCGGTAAACTTTTCTCGATGCACCACCAGCACCTAATGAAGCACTTTGACTCTGTAACAAAGTACGTACTAACATTTTGCATAATTTTCTTTTATTCTCAAAACGTTGAAGTTTTTCACTTTCTGTTTGTTGGCTAACTTTTTGATTAAGATCGACTAGTGCAGATTCCAACTTAACTTTTTGAGCTTGCACCACCAAGGTGCCATGCCAATATTGTTCGTTATACTCAACAGTAATCAGCAATAACCGTCCCTGCTTATCTTTAACGTTAAGCTGTAAAACGCCACCATTAACTTTAGTGGAGCGAGCAGCCGATAAAATTTGACAAGCGACTGTCCGTGTAAAAGCGTGATACCAGCGTTGTTGCGGGCTAATTCCTAATATTTCTATAAACAAATGGTTACTTGAAGCTGGCTTTTGTGTTGTCCAAAGAACCGTTTGTTGATGCTGAGATAGCAATTTAAACTGCTGTTGTAAATACTGGTAGTCCGCTTCACCATGCTCGGGCTGAGATAGTTGCTCTATTAAGTCAAGTAACTGCTCTTGTTCAGTTGAAATAATAGGTGACTCCTCTCCTCCCTTAACACGCTGTGTAGCTACAAGTATTAAGTGCTGCTGATGATGCTTAATTAATGAAAACAGCTGAATCAAGAAAGTAATTAAAGTGATCGCAGTAGCAATTGATATTAATAAAAGAGTTATGTAATAGGCTTTATCTGACGCCCTTACCTGTAACGGCAACATTGGCAGTAATGCCTTAGGCCATAACGTTTCTTCTGCTACATCTGTTATTGTTAACTGCCCTTTTAGTGATAGTAATAATTTATGCTGTGCTGCCACTACCGCAATAAATTCTTGGCTAACCCTAAGATTACCGCGCCATTTAGCCATAATACGTTGGTCTACCCACAACAAATTATTAAGTTCAATAAGCAAAGAATGAATAGGTGAATTAATTGTACTGCTTTTATCCGATGTGGTTTCCAGCAGCTCCCCTACTCGTTGATTAAACTCATTATTAAATGCGATAAAATTCTCCACATCAGTCGCTATTGTTAAATTATTCAATAGGAGAAGCGCTTGCGAAAAAAGCGTAGCATTTAGCTTGGCTGTGGGCTGAGAAGTCAATGTTTCTAATGCTATGTTGTTTTTTAAATCGGAAGTAATTAATTGCAACTGAACAATGGCACTTTGTTTAAATTGCTCATACTTTTCAGCGTTAACTGATAGAAGTGCAACTGGTTCACTAAAGGTTTGTACTTTACTTAAAAGCGTCATTGCTAATGCTTTATGCTGACTGCCATTTTTGATTAATCGAGTAAGAGTAGCTTGATAACTTGATAGCAAAGAGTGAAAATTTTGGGGTGTTTTCGCAATTAATATTTGAGCTAATAAGCGCTCCCCCTCTACAAGATAATGATGTTCAGAAATTTGTTGCTGAAGTTCAGGAAGAGTTTGATGGCTAAATTGGTGGAATGCCGACTCTCGACTATAAAAAAAAGCTAATAAGCCAATAAATAAGCACCCCAATAATATTGAAGTAAATATAAAACGACTTTTAAGTTGCTGAGTAAATGAAGTTAAAGAAGCCATGCTTAATATTAATTATCCGAAGCCACAATTAAAGACCAACCTTCCAAAAGAGCATAACTGAATAATATGTATAATAGAGTCAACTCAACTGACATAACGTCTTTATTTATAGGGCCTTCTTAAATAAAGAATACATCAGTTTATGGGAAAATCAGAAGAAATCAAAGCGGAAACACTTTATTTTTAACATTAAATTTACAGACAGACGGGTCTCTATATTAACTTTCTTATGCTCTTTTAGTTACCCACGCCCAATGCATAAAACAGTCTATTGGCGCCTCACCTGACTCATCAGTAATACTCACAGCTACCATTAAGTCGCCTTTATCGCTGGCTTTCATTTGCTGTAATTGCTCTTCAGTAAGCGTAGCTCTCGCTTTTAATGCACCTTGCATACGGCGTAAAAAGTCCATTTTCATTGATTTCAATAAAGGTAACTGCGAATCAGGTAAATTAATACCAAAAACTATGCCCGTTGCCGACTCAGCAAGTAAAGCCGCAGCAATCGCATGTACACCGCCAATATGATTCTGCACTTTCTTTTTATTCGCTAGCTCTATTTCAACACATTGATGGTCAATATAGGTAATTTTAATCCCTGTTGTATTCGCATATTTAACCTGTGAGCAAAACAACTTTGTTAAAAGCCAAGATCTCATAAACTTTGGCCCAAAATTAATTTTCTTTACCATTTTACTTAGTCGATTACTCATTTGCCTTACCCTACGGAGTCAGTTTTACTTATTGTTAATCATACTGGTCTGACCTTCAAGCATAAGTTGTGAAAAACAGTAATAAACTAAATGTCACTCATGACTTGGGAATGTGCTGGAGCTTAGCCTATAGCGATTCTAATTATAGCCTAAAACATAAAAAGGGGTTGAAGCCTCATTTACTTGCGTATGATAAAATAAAGGGGCTGCAGGCCTATGTTGTACTTTTTCTTCAGTGCTTTTTACTTCAACGTTATTAGCTAATTGCTTATGATCTTTTTTTTCAATATTATTTTTTTGAGTCGTCATTTCTTAGTCCCTGTCAATTAAATACCTTACTGAGTAAATTTTCATCGTTTATTTAATAAAAGAATATTGCTTATACTTTAGGACGGCATAAAATTAAGTTATAGGTATCTATAAAGAACTATTTCCATAACATATTCTTTTAAAATAGAAATTTTTTCATTAAAAGCTATGCCCTTAGGTTATAGCTCGCCTATTGATGAGAATAAAGCGCGAGTGACTAAAATAGATATAATGAAGCTATAACAAAATAATTTTAAGAGTTTTTATGCGTCAATTATTATTCACCGTTTTAGTATGTATAAGCTTAACCAGCCTAGCTAATAGCGAAATAGCCATACAAGGAACCGTACTTAATGAATATTTTGAGCCTTTATCTAATGCCTCTATTGTGGTCACAGATAAAAAAGTAACCAGTAGCGAAAGTGGCCTATTTACTCTAAATATGGCGAGAAAAGATTCCTATCAAATACAAATTTCACACCCCGATTATTACTCTATTGTTCAAACATTCAGTCATTTCGAACTAACAAATAAAGCCTCTAATACAGCCGTAATAAGCGATATTATTCTCGTTAAAAAAAAGGCAGATAGAGTGATGCTTGCCTTTGCTGGTGATGTAATGATGGGACGACGCTACTACAAACCATACTTTGGCGACAATGTACTTATTCACCCTAATAATAAGCTTGCTGACAGTAAAGCCATTGTTCAAAATATTCGCCCTTACATGAGCATTGCAGACTACGCGTCAGTTAATTTAGAAACACAAATAGCCAACAAAGAGCCTAAAGAACGGGCACCTAAGTCCGTTACTTTTTATTCAGAACCTGAAATATTAGAGGCCTTAACATGGGCCGGTGTTGACTATGTATCTCTTGGCAATAATCATACTTATGATTATATGGACTCTGGTTTGCAATCAACATTAGCTTTTTTAGAAGCCAGTCAACTTGACTACTCTGGCGCTGGTGTAAATGAAAGTACCGCACTTACAGCCCATACCACAACCATTAATAATACGCCCTTTGCAATGTTAGGATATGTTGGCTGGGAAGGTAGTGCCAACCCTACTCAAACAGCAAATAGTAAGCATGGGGGAGCTGCTTATGGTTCAATGAAAAATATTCTCGAGTCTGTGAATCAACAAGTCAGCCAAAACAACGTTACTCTTGTGCAGTATCATGGAAGTCAAGAGTATGCAAATAACCCAACAGGTGTCACCGAACAACGCTTAAAGTCTGCCCTAGATGCAGGCGCTGCATTAGCCATTGCCCATCACCCGCATGTTACCCAAGGGCTTGAATTATATAATAACAAGTTGATTGCCTATTCTATGGGGAATTTTATTTTTGACCAAAATTTTAGTGCAACACAGCACAGCTTTATTTTGTATGTATGGCTTGATCAAGGTGTGTTTCATCGCGCTGAAATTGTTCCCTTATATGTAAAAGGTTATAAACCAACGCCTGCAACAGGTATGCACCGTTACACTGTGATGAAACGCTTACGCGAGCTGTCTAACCAACGTAATACTCCTATGTTAATGTCTGGAGGACATGGTGTCATTCAAAGTAAAGCTGCCAGCGCGTCATTTAAAAATCCTACCACCGAACAGCAATTTACACTTACCATGCAAGCAAATGAGCAAACCGCACCGCTTTACCAATTACCTTGGAACAAAACAATTAAACAAGTGCGATTAACCGATAAAAATACTGCTTATCGCTTAGGTGTTAACTTAATAAACGGTAGCGATTTTGAAAGTTTTGCCTTATTTAACAGCCCAGAACGCGGTTGGTTGTTTGATAGAAAGCAAACAACTCTTAACAGCTTTGGTGCTAGCGGTAACCACAGCATAAAAATAAAATTAATGCCAAATAGTACCAACATGTTTGGTATGCAAAGCTTTAGACGAGTATATAAAGCTAGCAGCCCCATGACCATTAAAGCAAAATTTAATACGCAATCCCCCGTTGAAATAAGTTTTTATTGGCAAGGCAGGAAAACCCGCCAAAAGCTATTTGACGCTTTTGAAAACAGCCCTAAACACTTAATTAATACTGTTAAACTTAAGGGCAGTAATACATGGCAAAATATTGAGCTGGGGTTTAACTCGCCACGCATTGGCTACAAAAGTTATCGCGTAATAGCAGAGATAAAAAATAAAGCGGGGGAGGCAACTGAAATAAATATTGATGACTTTGCATTGGTTGAATGGCAAACAGCCTTTAGCACCATACAAACACCTAGCTATTATAATACCTTAAGTTATCAAGCCGCCTATATTGGCGTAAGTAAACCAACAACAACGCCCATTACTATCGGTTTATAGTATCGGTTGCATTAGTTAAACGGTCTATTTATATACCAGAAAAGCAACCAAATACAGGCATGTATTTGGTTGTTTAAATGAGCCTAGATTAGGCTAATAAGCGGAGAAATTATATCGGCACTATATTGCTATGGGTCTATCGTCGCAATAGCCTCGTCAGAGCTAACTGAACCTCCCCACAATTTAGCCGATAGTGGCTGCATAACCCCTGCAACAAATTCAAAACCATCGAGACGATCATCACAAATAAGTAATGGCCCATCTAAATCAACAAATTTAGCTGCATTCACTAATAAAGCAGCTGGAGCCATTGCTAAAGAGCTTCCAACCATACAGCCAAGCATTAATTCAAATCCTGCTTTTTTAGCGCTTTTAGCAAGCTCATTCGCCTCTGTTAAACCACCCGTTTTATCAAGTTTAATATTAATAACTTGGTAGCGATCTTTTAAAAAAGCTAATTCGGCACGGGTATGGCAAGATTCGTCCGCACAAAGAGGAATGGGCGAGTTATAGTCGATCAGCACCTCGTCTTTACCTGCGGGTAAAGGTTGCTCAATAAGTACAACATTTAAGGCTTTTAAAGTGGCACAACATTCGGTTAGATCGTTAATTGTCCAGCCTTCATTGGCATCAACAATAAATTGACTTTGTGGCGCAGCTTCGCTTATTGCTGTCATTTTTTTTACAATATCTTGATTATCTAACTTAACTTTAACTAAAGGAGGGTTATTAAGTTTAGATACTGATTCAGCCATAGCTTCGGGAGTATCTATACTCAATGTTTGTGCCGTAATGCATGGCTTTGCATCCTCTAACTGTAATAGCGCAGCCACAGAGGTGTGTTGTAATTTTCCTTGTAGATCCCACCACGCACAATCTAACGCATTTCGTGCAGCACCTGCTGGTAATTCAGCAATGAGTGCTGAAATAGCCTTATAGCTAAGCGAAACCTCTTTAAGAGGATTTGTTAATGACAGTATTTGCGTGGTTACACTGTCGACAGACTCTTGATAACGTGCATAAGGAACAGCTTCAGCCCAGCCAACATGTTCACCATGAGTTAACGTTACCACCACAACATCGGCTTGCGTTTTAGCACCTCGGGCAATACGAAAAACATTTTTCAGCGGTAGCGCTTGGTGAACCACATTAATAATAACCGCAGCAGTCGTTTGTGTTTCTTTCATCATAACCCCCTCAACCTTGCAGCTAAATTAGTGCTTTAACAATATCATCAGCACTGTCTCTAAGTGGGTCAACACAAGGTAGACCAAATTTTTCACTGAGTTGGGCACATAAATCCTGACCGTCTTCAACACTAACGCTTGACGTATTAATTGCAATACCAACCACTTTCGCATTTTTATTCGTTAATTGAGCCGCTTGCAGATTCAAAGCAATAGTCGCTTCAATACTCGGAAATTGACTATTAGGCAAACCTCGCATGTGTGTGCGATTAAGATCATGACAAATCACTAACGCGTCAGGTTGAGAGCCATGCAACAACCCTAAACTGACACCTGCAAATGCAGGGTGTGAAAGCGAGCCTTGACCTTCAATAATATCCCAATGCTCGTCATTATGATTAGGCGATAGCGATTCTGCTGCGCCCGATAAGAAGTCTGATATTACGCAATCAATAGCAACACCTTGGCCTGCGATTAAAATACCGCATTGCCCTGTTGCTCTAAAATTAACAGCTAAACCGTGCTTTTTCATTGATTTTTCAAGACTTAACGATGTGTACATTTTTCCTACCGAGCAATCAGTACCAACCGTTAATAAACGTTTGCCCGTACGCTTGTTGCCTGTTCCTGTTACAAACTCTGCTTTAGGGTGACGAATATCAAATAACCGTTGTTGTGTTTGTTCAGCCTTAGCAACAATTTCAGGAAAATCACTTAGCTTATCGTGTAGGCCTGAGACAATATCCATACCATTGTCCATTGCTTCTAAAATATATGGCAGCCACTTTTTATCAAGTACACCACCACTATTGGCAAAACCTAATACAAAAGAATTTGCCCCTTTAGCCGCAGCGTCTTTAATATTAATATTTTCAAGCCCGGTGGTTACGGTGCAACCCTCTACCGAATATTCGCCAATACACAATTCTGGACGCCAATCTGCAGCGCCACGCGCCATTTTTATTGACAGTTGATCTGTTGCATCTCCAATAAACAACAGGTAAGGAGGGACAATTTGCATAGTAAAGTTCCTAAGTGTAAACGCGAGTAAGTAATATCCATTTGATATCTCCCGAGCTTAACTGAGTAAACTTTTATTCATAGTAAGAAGGCTTTAAGCGGTCATAACCTACGGTTATAATATAAATTAAGTATTTGAAATGCTTTGTTTTAAATAAGGAATAAACTCATCAATCACTTTAGAGTTGGTACGGTTTTCTAAGTAAATGGCATTTACATTAAAGGTTAATGCGGGCTCAAAAGAAGCAATCGCCACATCATCAGATAAGTTCCCTTGGGCTGTGTATCGGTCAACGACACAAACGCCCAAACCTCGAGCAATTAAGCGTGCGGCAATAAAATAAGTTTGTACTTTAATGGATGATTTAAAACTAATATCTTCCTCCATCATACGCGCCCACAACATTTCGGCTAATGGTCCACTGTCGCTAATATCAATAAATTCTAACTCACACACCTGCCTTAACGTTAACTTTTCTGGGCAGTGAGGAAACTGTTCTTTGGGGTAGACAATAACCAATTCAGATTCAACTAAAGGTACTGATGAAACGCCGGGCATGCTATGAGGAGAAAATAGCACAGCTAAATCACATTTATGTTCCAATAACGACTGCATTACCGCGTCATTATGAATCGTTTTAATATCAAAAGTAACATTTGGAAAATCTTGATGATAATTTGCTATAACATTGGGAATAGCGTCAAAGCCCAAAGCAGGTGTTACACCTAAGCTAATGCTGCCAAATTCTGACTTTTTAATATTTTGCGCCGTATTTTTTATTGCACGCATTTGTTGATAAATTTTATCCACTTCATCAAATAACATTTCTGCTTCGTCAGTAGGAATTAAGCGCCCTTTAACCCGTTCAAATAGCTTAAACCCTAACTGTAACTCAGCATGCGATAACACTTTACTAACCGAGGGTTGTGACACATGTAATATTTTAGCTGCATTTGTAATGGAGCCTGTTGTATATATTGCATGAAATATTTCTATGTGCCGTAAACGCATCGCATGTCCTAGGTGGTTTAAAGTAAATGCTAGCCGCCAACAAACGGAAAGCTTAAATATAACTGTATGATCAAAGCATTGGTAATATCAATAAAAAACGCACCAACTAAGGGTACAACTAAAAAGGCTTGCGGAGAAGGACCGTGCCGAGACACTAAAGATTCCATATTTGCTACTGCAGTTGGTGTCGCCCCCAAACCAAAACCACAATGACCACCGGCCATAATCGCCGCATTATAGTTTTTACCCATCACACGAAACGTAATAAAATAAGCAAAAAGCATCAACATTAATGCTTGTACTAAAATTAAAAACAACATTGGGCCCGCTAGGCTGACCAACTCCCACACTCTTAACGACATTAATGCCATTGCTAAAAATATAGATAACGCCATAGTGCCCCACAAATCAATGCAAGCACGACTGACTTTATATACTTTAGAAAATTCAGCAAGGTTCGTTATTATCACTCCCAATAACAATGGGATTAAAAATGCCGGTAAAACAACGTCTATCGCCTTTAATGCTTCGTAGCCTAAACGGCCTAAAAACATACACAGTAAAATAACAAATAATGTTTCCATCATTTTTTTGGGGGTAACCAAGTCATGATCTTCTGGGTCAAAGGTCACAGTATCGTCTAATTCTTCATGGTAATTAACATCGGCTTTTAGGTTATATTTTTTAATTAGCCTTTTACTTACAGGGCCACCAACCAAACCACCTAAAATTAGCCCTAAAGTCGCTGCCGCCATCGCAAGTTCAAAAACGCTGCTGTGCATACCATATTCGGTAATAAATAAATCGGCGTATGTTGCCCCGTTACCATGCCCCCCAGACAGAGTGACCGAGCCTCCAATTAACCCCATTAATGGCTCCATCCCTGTCGCTGCGGCAATTGACACTCCTACTGCATTTTGAATAAATAAATACAAGGTCGCAACTCCAAGAAATAAAGCAACTTTAGGCCCCCCCTTAATCAGCAAACTAAAGCTAGCGCCAAGCCCTACGGTAGTAAAGAAAACTGTCATCAGTGGTGTTTTTAATGCCATATCAAATTGAAAGTTTACATCGAAATAGCGGTATAAAATGGCAGAAAAGATAGCAAAAACAATCCCGCCGACGACAGGCTCTGGAATATTATTATTACTCAAAAAAGCAATTTTACTATTTAAGTAATAACCTAAAAATAGAATGATAAGTGAAACTAATAGTGTTTCAGCGACAGATATTTCAATATTCATATATGTACCCATTTAATATGTGAGTTTTCTTATTATTTGTTCGCCATACCGAATTAATACAGTAAGAATTAATTGTAAAGTGAACACTATGAGATAAGCAGTTCAAAATTTTTGGTGCATCATAACCTAAGGTTTTGCCTTTTTGGTTAACTATTTTTTTTATATATACCGACACAGTGGCAGAAAAAGATTATTTTGCTATAACTTTAGGTTATGGCTTGTAAATGAAGTGTCACTGGTATTGCCTATATAAATTAGGCATGGTGAAACTAATAGCAATGATCGAATAAACATATATTCGACAAAAATTACAATAAATAAAACTGATTCAGGTGAGAAGAATGAAACAACAAGCGAGAAATAAGCATAAATTAAAGCATGTTAGTTTATGTGTGTTAGCAGCTTTAACTGCTCAAAGTACTTTTATTCAACAGGCTATAGCGGAAGAAGCCACAACAAAAGATGTTGAGCGAATTAGCGTTATAGGCTCTCATATTAAAGTTAACCATGATACTGGCGCTTTGCCTGTAACCGCTATTTCTGCTGAAGATATAGAAAACAGTGGAGCTTTGTCAGGCGCCGAGTTATTGGCTGATATTCCTCAACAAGGCGATGTTGCCTTTAATAGCTCTCGCTCTGTTGGTGGTGTAAACGACGCTCGTGGTGATGTTTCTTCGTATAACCTTAGAGGGTTAGGTACGGGAAATACATTAGTACTGCTTAACGGTCGACGCTTAGTTTTACATCCGGGTACGCAGTCTGAAAACTTTGTTCCTGTCACTACAGCTAACGCCAATACCCTACCTGTGCGAGGCTTAAAACGAGTAGAAATATTACGAGATGGTGCTGCCGCTATTTATGGTTCAGATGCTGTTGCTGGTGTTGTTAACTATGCCTTAAAAGACGACTATGAAGGCTCAGAGCTAAATTTCAATTATGGTACAGAAGAAGGTACTGAACGTGACGCATTAAATTTAAGTGGCGCAACGGGCTTTTTTCTTAATGATGAAAAAACACATGTTTCAATGTCTGCTGGTTATTACACTCGTGAAATAATTATGGCCAGTGAAAAACCTTACGCCAAAAGCAGTGATTTACGTGAAAATATGCGTTTTCCTCAAGAAGTCATCATGACAGGGGAAGACAGTGACGGAAACCCTATTTACAGCAATTCAGACTTACATAACCTCAATTCATCAACCCCTTGGGGTGAATTTAAAACCAGTACTTTAAGCACATTCCACTTACAACCCGATACCTTGTCAGGTTGTGAAGACTCAGATTCTCGAGGTAACCCAACAACAGCCTTAGACGTTGAGGGTGTATGTGTAGATCGAGGTAGCCAGCCATCAAGCGGTGGTTACGATCGTAACAGTGAACGTTCACTCAGCTCAGGTGTTGAGCGCGCCAATTTTTATGGTTTATTAACACATGAGCTTAACGACGATGTTGAGCTTTACGGTGAAGCACTCTACTACTTTGCAAAAGCAGAGCGTATTCGTGAGCAAGCCGCCAACTTAACGGCACAACGGTTTACCATTGCAGCCGATGCATTCTACAACCCTTTTGGTGAAGAGGTAGATTTAAGAAAGTACCGCCCAGTTGATACAGGCCCTCGTAATATTGAAGTCACCGATAATAGCTATCGCTTATTAACAGGTTTACGTGGACTATATAACGACTGGGATTGGGATAGCGCGCTACTTTATTCGAAAGCTAGCACCAAAGACACAACGAACCGTATACACACGCAGCGCTTTCAAAATGCGATTAATAGCACGGATGAGTCAACTGCTTATGATGTTTTCAATGGTGCCGATATCAACAATGCTCATGTCGGCGACCCAACAAGAAACAGCCAAGCGGTTATCGACACCTTTATGATGGATGTTGTACGAGAAAGCGAAACAGAATTAGCGTTATTTGATTTCAAAATTTCTAGAGGCGACCTGTTTGAATTACCTGCAGGTGATGTAGGGTTTGCCGCAGGTATGGAATACCGCTACGAGAGTTTCTTTGATGTTCGTTCTAACGCATTAAATACAACTGAACAATTTTTAGATATCGAAGGTGGCGCAAAAGAAGTCGACAAATTTGCCAGTACAGTATTAGGTAGTAGTCCAACACCTGATGCATCAGGCAGTCGTAACGTACTATCGGCCTATGGTGAGTTTGCTATTCCATTACTAGAAGGCTTACCCATGGTTGAACGACTGGATATGCAGTTAGCAGCACGTTATGAGCGCTTTTCAGATGTTGGGGATGTTTTAAAACCTAAAATGTCACTTTCATGGATTGTAAATGACTATGTTCAATTAAGAGCAGCCTATTCAGAAGGGTTTAAAGCACCAGGATTACCACAGGTAGTTGCTGTAGATATATCACGTGTAAATACCCGAAGCGACCCATACACGGATGCTCGTTATGGCCTATTAGAAGTGCGAAGTGGTAGTGATACATTAAAACCAGAAGAAAGTGAGAGTTTAAGTTGGGGTGTTGTTATTCAACCGACTGAAAACCTAACATTTACTGCCGACTGGTGGCAGTTAGACCAAACAGATACCGTTGGGTTAATTCATTCGCAAACCCAAATGCTTTACGATGCCATGTTACGTTATCAAGATCCTAGTGGTAATGGTAACCCGCTTATAACACGTGGTGGTGATGACAATGAAGCAATCGCACTAATAAACGATTATATTAATTTGCAAGACCGAGAGTCTTCAGGTGTTGATTTAGGTGTTGCTTATGACTTAGAGACTAATTTTGGTAAATTTAAATTTAAAGCCAATGCCGCTAAATTAATGAAGTTTTACCAACTTGCTGATGATGTAACCGCACAAGTTATTGCCGCGCAAAACTCAAGTGACCAAGGTCTTGTTGATGCATTAAAGTATAGAGGTAATGACGTTACTATTACTGGCAGTGGCGATTTAATTGGACAAAATGGTCGCCCAGAATGGCGTATAACCTCATCTTTAGGTTGGAAACATAAGGCTTGGGGTGCTGGTTTAAGATATAAGTATATTAGTGAATTTGAAGATACTAGCCTAGATTACACCATTGAAGATGAAGACTTTAAATACCAAGTTGAAAGTTACTCTAGAATTGATGCCTATGTTAACTATCGTTTACCAAAAAGTGTCATGGAAAAAACTAAAATTACCTTTGGTGTTAAAAACCTAGGAGATAAAAAGCCACCTATTGCTGATGAAACCTTTGGTTATAACAGCAGTGTTCATTCAAGCTTAGGACGCTACTTTTATCTGAATATCAATAAGCGATTTTAAGCTATTATTGATTAAACACATGATATGGCTCGACGCGTAATATCCGCTCGAGTCATATTTTTTATTCTTAACGTTATAAAGATTTTCCTATGAAAAAAATACTACATATTTCCGCATGGTTATTTTCTCTCCTTTGGCTCACCTCATGTACTAATACTGTCAACTCCGATGAAAGTAAAAATACGCAAGCATGTAACACGGGAACCGTTCGTTTATTAGCAAACTTTGAAGCCAGTAGAATGGATGAATGTAAAAAGCTTAAAGACAACCACTACGAAATTATAATAAAGCCTGAAAATACGCCAATTAACCCAAGCCCTTGGTATGCTTTTAAAGTTGAAGCCGATAACCCCACATTAGTTAACATTTCTATAAAAATAGCAGGAAAAAGATCTAATCGTTATTTACCAAAAGCCAGTACAGATTTAATAAAATGGCACTTACAGCCTCACAAATATCGAGGTAAAATCCTAACCTTAACCGTTAATGCCTCTGAAAAAGCACAATATATTGCAGCTCAAGAAATTATTAATAATCAATACTATGTTGATTGGGCCAAGAAATTACAGCAACAAAAAAATGTAAGCCATAATCAATTAGGCCAATCGATTCAAGGTCGCCCTATTTATAAAATTGAGAGCCACAGCAACACGAATGAATGGTTAGTTATATTAGGTCGCTTACATCCACCAGAAATAACGGGAGCGCTCGCATTATTCCCCTTCGTTGAAACATTATTAGCCAATAACACCTTAGCCAATAACTTTCGAAATAAATATAACTTACTGATTATTCCTAATGTAAACCCTGATGGTGTTGCCATGGGAAACTGGCGTCATAATGCCAACGGTGTTGATTTAAATCGAGATTGGATCACCTTTAAGCAGCCTGAAGTTCAGCAAATACACCAATATTTACAGCAGTTAGTTACTGCTGGGCATAAAATTAAATTTGCCGTTGATTTTCACTCAACACAACATGACGTTTTTTATACTATGCCTGTTGATTACGGTGTAGAAAATAGATATTTTGTTAAGCATTGGCTGAAAGCATTAGATAATGCAATGCCTAATTTTGACGTTGTTCAAAAGCCGGGAAACAAGCCTAATAATGGCGTATCAAAGCAGTATTTTGCCGACAATTATAACGTTCATGCCATTACTTATGAAATGGGCGATGAAACCAACAGAGACAACATTAATACTATTGCGACAAATGCATCAATTTTGTTAATGCAAACAATGTTATCGAATGCTGACCATAATATAGAGTAGTTTTCATGATAAAAAAATTAAAAATAATTCAACTAGCTACCTTAATTAGTTGCGTATTTTTACAAACAAGCTGTGCCAATAATAAGCTAAAAGTAGCCCAGCATGATGTTGATACCTTAATTATAAATGGCCAGGTTTATACTGGTGTTAGTCAACAGGCCGAACGCCTAGATATAGCAATATGTGGAGAAAGAATTTGTGGTTTATATCCCACAAACCAACACAATATAACAGCTACCAACATAATTAATGCTGAAAATAAAATCGTTAGCCCTGGCTTTATAGATCCTCATACGCACTCGCTAGCCGAACTCTATAGTAAAGATAAAAACCACAATTTAAATTACTTAACACAAGGGGTAACCACCGTTGTTAATGGTAATGATGGCGAAGGCCCCGTTGATATACAAAAAGCAGCATTAGCGCTTGAAAGCAACGGTATTGGTACTAATGTCGCTTTATATGTGGGTCATGGCAGTGTACGTGAAAAAGTAATGGGACGCTCACCACGCCATTCAACGCCAGAAGAACTGATAGAAATGTCAGCATTATTAACAAAAGCAATGGTCGATGGTGCATTCGGTTTATCAACAGGTTTATATTATGTCCCTGGCAGCTTTGCCAGCACAACAGAAGTCGTTACACTTGCCAAAATTGCGAGTCAATATCACGGTGTATATGATACTCATTTACGTGATGAAAGTACTTTCAATATAGGCTTTAATGCTGCCTTAGATGAAGCAATACATATTGCCGAAAGCGCAAATATTCACTTACACATTGCTCATATAAAAGCACTAGGAGTTGATGTCTGGGGACAAAGTACAGCAGCAATTGAAAAAATACAAAAAGCCCAAGGTAAAGGAATTAGTATCTCTGCCGATCAATACCCCTGGCTAGCATCAGGCACTAAGCTACATAGTGCTATTATGCCTAAATGGGCAATGGCCGACTCTAAGCAAGCTTTTTATCAACGCTTGAACAATCCTGAACTTAGCACTAAATTAAGAAGCGAAATTAAAGAGAATATTCGCCGACGTGGTGGCGCAAATTCATTATTAATCACTGCGTTTAAAGAGCCAAGTATTGTTGGTTTAACCCTGGCAGAAATCGCCACAAAAAGGTCAACTGATGCCATTACGGCAGCAATGCAGTTAGTACAAGAAGATGACGTAAGAATTGCTTCATTTAATATGTCGCCAACAGACGTTGAAACATTTATGAGTCAGCCTTGGGTGGTTACCTCATCTGACGGTACAAATGGGCATCCTAGAAAATATGCAAGCTTCCCAAAAAAATATCAAAAATATGTCAAAGAAAAAGGCATTTTGTCATTGTCCGAATTCATTAAACAAAGTTCAAGTAAAACAGCACAAATTTTAGGGCTAGCAGATCGCGGCCAAATTAAGCAAAACTACAAAGCCGACATTATTATATTTGATCCTGAAAGTTTCAGCGCTAATGCTACGTTTTCAAAATGGAATAGCTACTCAACAGGTGTCGAGCACGTTATCGTTAATGGTGTGACCGTTATTAGTGAATCTAATTACCTAAATAAACTCGCAGGGAAGTTCCTTCGCAAAAACAGCTCATACTAATGCAATCTCATACAGGCTATGCACTTTTTCGTTACTCTACGGTATTGCATCTCTGTAATAATAGCACTTCATTAAGTTAGTGAAATTGGTATAGCCTTGTCGAAATCAATAACGCGGCATATGTGCCTTTAAAAAACGCCCTTCGGAAACTTATAGGCAAAATGGTGCTACTCCAAATATATAGTTGGTCTACAAATTTCAGACACAAAAAAGGTCGCTTTCGCGACCTTCTTTACTCGATATTATCTCTAATATGGAATTTGTATTTTAACAGGTGATTTAACAAGGCGTTGGCACGGAGTTGACGCTAGTCAATGAGTACCAACAACGACGTTAAATCGATGTTAAAGACAAATTAGTCCATGATTTTAGATACAACACCAGCACCAACTGTACGACCACCTTCACGGATAGCGAAGCGTAAACCTTCGTCCATCGCTACTGGGTTGATAAGCTCTACAACAAACTTTAAGTTGTCGCCTGGCATTACCATTTCTACACCTTCAGGAAGCTCTACTGCACCTGTGATGTCAGTTGTACGGAAGTAAAACTGTGGACGGTAGCCTTTGAAGAATGGTGTATGACGACCACCTTCATCTTTGCTTAACACGTATACTTCTGACTCAAACTTAGTGTGAGGTGAAATTGAACCTGGTTGACATAATACTTGACCACGCTCTACGTCTTCACGCTTAGTACCACGTAAAAGAACACCACAGTTCTCGCCCGCACGACCTTCGTCAAGAAGCTTACGGAACATTTCTACACCAGTACAAGTTGTTTTAGTTGTCTCGCGAATACCTACGATTTCAACTTCTTCACCTACTTTGATGATACCACGCTCTACACGGCCAGTTACAACTGTACCACGACCTGAGATTGAGAATACATCTTCAATCGGCATGATGAATGCACCATCAATTGCACGCTCTGGCTCTGGAATGTAAGAATCAAGTGCGTCAGCTAGTTCTACAACTTTCTCTTCCCATTTAGCTTCGCCTTGTAGCGCGCCTAATGCTGAACCTTGAATTACTGGTAAGTCATCACCTGGGAATTCGTATTCGCTAAGAAGTTCACGAACTTCCATTTCTACTAATTCTAATAATTCTTCGTCGTCTACCATGTCACATTTGTTCATGAATACGATGATGAAAGGTACACCAACCTGACGTGATAACAAGATGTGCTCACGTGTTTGTGGCATTGGACCATCTGTAGCAGCAACTACTAAGA